>CAJQRX010000012.1 GCA_905612405.1 uncultured Candidatus Thioglobus sp. | reverse complement strand
TTCGTCTAAAACACTTTTGAAGAACTCTTTGAGTAGAAATTATGTGGTTGCCTTAAATCTGGCTCCATCCATTCCTCAATGGCTTGGAAATCTGGGAGGAAGGGCTATGTCTCTAGGGCTTGATCTCAGAGGAGGTGTCCATTTTTTACTTGAAGTAGATATGGAGGCAGTTGTTTCAGCCTCTATAGATCGTTATTACAATGAGTTAAGGACGATATTGCGCAAGGATAAGCTTTATAAAAAAATTCGCAAAGAAAATAATATTTTAGTTGTTAGCTTTAAGAGAGAAGATCTTAAGAATGAGGCAAAAAAAGTTATAAATAAAAATTTGCCTGATTTAGTAATTGTGGAAAATAGCGAGTCAGAGTTGGAGTTTAGTCTTGAAATCTCATCGAATGCTCAGGCTGTTGCAAAATCAAGTGCATTAAAACAAAATATTACTACCCTTCGAAATAGAGTTAATGAATTGGGAGTTGCTGAACCTATAATTCAACAACAAGGTGCTGAAAGAATTGTTGTTCAATTGCCCGGAGTTCAAGACACGGCTAGAGCAAAAGAAATATTGGGCGCTGTAGCAACTGTTGAGTTTAGGCTAGTTGATGAGCAAAATGATATTCAAACTGCCATACAATCAGGTAAGACACCACAGGGCTCAAAGCTTTATAAGTTCAAAGATGGCAGGCCTTTACTGCTTAAAACTACTGTTATAGCAACTGGTGAGAACATAGTAGATGCATCTTCTAGTATTGATCAAGATAATCAACCGCAAGTTAGTATTGTGTTAGATAGCTCTGGTGGTAGAACTATGCTGGAAACTACTAAGGAATATATAGGCTACCGGATGGCTGTTGTTTTTATTGAGAATCAAGTAGAGACAATTGTGGAGGATGGTGTTTTAGTGAAAAAACGTAGCAAGACACAAGATATTATTAATGCAGCAACAATACAAGGAACTTTCTCAAATCGTTTCCAGATAACTGGAATAGACAGTGCTAGAGAGGCAAGAAACCTAGCATTACTATTAAGAGCAGGCTCCCTTTCGGCGCCTGTTGAAATTATTGAAGAGCGAACAATTGGGCCAAGCTTAGGTGCTGATAATATTCAAAAAGGATTTATCTCTGTTTTAGTTGGATTTATTTTGGTGCTAGTTTTTATGGCCTGGCGATATCGCATATTTGGTTTGGTTGCAAATGTAGCTTTAACGTTAAATTTAATCACTATAGTTTCAATATTGTCAATGATCCAAGCAACTTTAACGTTGCCAGGGATTGCAGGCATTGTTTTAACAGTGGGTATGGCTGTTGACGCCAATGTTTTAATTTTTGAACGCATTAAGGAAGAGATGCGCTCAACTAAAAATATTCAAAAAGCAATTTCTTTGGGTTATGAGAAAGCACTTTTGACTATTGCTGATGCTAACATTACAACTCTTATAGCATCCTTGGTGCTGTTTAGTTTTGGTACAGGGGCAATTAAAGGTTTTGCTGTTACACTTTCAATTGGAATTATTACCTCGATGTTTACAGCAATTATTGTCTCTAGGGCAATGATAAACCTTATTTATGGTGGTAAGAAAGATAAGGAATTAGCAATATGAGCCTTAAATCATTAAATATTCCAGTAATCGATTTTGTAGGTAGACGCAAATATGCGATGTTTTTTTCTGCAATCTTATTAATTGTTTCTATAACCTCAATGGGACTTCAGGGTCTCAAATTTGGTATCGACTTTACTGGTGGTACCTTAATCGAATTAGGTTATGAAAAAACAGCTGATCTTGAGAGTATTCGTTCAAAGCTTATTTCTGCTAACTTTAAAGGTACAAACGTACAGTATTTTGGTTCAGATACTGAAGTGCTTATTCAACTTGAGCCACAAACTGCCTCAAGTGCAGAAATTAGTTCATCAATTATTAGAATGCTTGGTGAAGGAATAGATGTCCGACGAGTTGAATTTGTAGGACCAAAAGTGGGTGAAGAGCTGACTAATGATGGTGGGTTTGCAATGCTTTATGCTCTTATCGGAATTTTAATTTATGTTGCTTTTAGATTTGAGTATCGCTTTGCTTTGGGGTCAATTGCAGCACTTATTCATGATGTAATTATTACACTAGGGGTATTTTCATTGCTACAAATTGAGTTTGATTTAACAGTATTGGCTGCTATCCTTGCAGTAATTGGATACTCTCTAAATGATACGATTGTAGTGTTTGATAGGATTCGAGAAAACTTCCTTGCAACACGACAAGTGGAGCCCGGATCTATTATTAATGAAGCGCTTAATCAAACCTTATCTCGAACTTTAATGACTTCATTTACAACTTTGCTTGTTCTTTTAGCCTTATTCTATTTAGGGGGAGAGGTTATTCATAGTTTTGCAGGCGCACTTCTAATTGGTGTTGTAATTGGTACTTATTCTTCTATTTACGTTGCTAGTTCAACAATTCTTGCTATGGGAATTTCTAAAGAGGATATGCTTCCTTCGGAGAAAGAGAAAAAAGAGATTGATGCTAGGCCTTAAGTTAAATTTATTTTCTGAATCTTTCAAAAACAAGACAAGCATTTGTCCCACCAAAACCAAAACTATTAGAGAGGATGCGGTTAAGTTTAACATTTTTGGTTTCTCTGACAATTGGTAATCCTATTGCCTCATCATCAAGATTTTCTATATTTACAGATTCAGCAACAAAATCATTTTGTAACATCAAAAGTGAATAAATAGATTCGTTAACTCCAGCTGCTCCCAACGCATGTCCTGAAAGAGATTTAGTTGAGCCAATTAAAGGAGTTGAGGTAGAACTAAAAACCTTCTTAATTGCGCCTAGTTCTTTAGCATCACCAACTGGGGTTGATGTGCCATGAGCATTAATATAATCAATTGGACCTTTAAGCCCATGTATAGCAATTTCCATACAACGTTTTGCACCTTCACCGGATGGAGCGACCATGTCATATCCATCAGAGGTTGCGCCATATCCTACTAATTCTGCAATTATTTTTGCACCACGGGCTTCTGCATGTTCTAAAGACTCAAGTACAAGAGCACCACCTCCACCAGAAATTACAAATCCATCTCGATCTACATCAAAAGCACGTGATGCTTTATTTGGAGAGTCATTATATTTTGAAGAAAGTGCACCCATAGCATCAAATAACATAGTTAAAGACCAGTCCAGTTCTTCTCCTCCACCAGCAAAAACAACATCTTGTTTGCCAAGTTGAATCTGCTCCATAGCATTACCAATGCAGTGCGCACTTGTGGAGCAAGCCGAGCTGATTGAATAATTTACTCCCTTTATTTTAAAGAGTGTAGAAAGACAGGCAGAAGTAGTAGAACCCATAGTTCTGGGTACACGATATGGACCAACTCTTTTAATACCTTTTTCTCTTAAAATATCTGCAGCTTCAACAATATTTTGATTTGAAGCTCCACCAGAGCCCATAATTAAACCAGTTCGTTCGTTCGAAATCATATCTTCGCTTAACCTAGATTCTTTGATTGCCTCATCTAATGCAATTGCGTTATATATAGCTGCATCGGCCATAAATCGTAGCATTTTTCGATCAATAACTTTACTTGAATCAATCTCATCAATTGATCCATGAACATGAGATCTAAGGCCCATTTCTGAGTATTTCTCATTGAATACTATTCCAGATTTTGAAGATTTTAAGGAATTAAGAACCTCAATTTTGTTAGAGCCTAAGCTACTTATAATTCCCATTCCTGTTACGACTACTCTTTTCATCAGAAGGAAGATGTATCAGTAAATAGTCCTACTTTAAGGTTTGTAGCCTCATAAATAGTTTTCCCATCAATTTCCATGGTTGCGTCTGCAATACCCATATAGAGTTTTCTTGCAATAACTCGAGATAGACTTATATTGTATGTAATTTTTTTATTTGTAGGTAGAACCTGACCTTTAAATTTAATTTGTCCAGAGCCAAGGGCGCGCCCTCTTCCTAACCCCCCAAGCCAGCCTAAATAAAAACCAACTAGTTGCCACATTGCATCAATTCCAAGGCAACCAGGCATTACTGGGTCTTTATTAAAATGACAGTCAAAAAACCATAAATCTGGATTAATATCCAGCTCTGCAGTTATGCCTCCTTTTCCATAGTCACCAGAATTTTCGCTAATATTTGTAATGCGGTCAAACATCAGCATAGGTGGCTGAGGAAGTTGAGCATTGCCAGCACCAAAAAGCTCTCCCTTTCCGCAGAGAATTAAATCTTTATAAGAATAACTATTTTGAATCATAAGATTAAGTAAATTAAATACTATTATAATTTTATCATAGTTAATTTACGATTGAAATTCAACTTATGGCTTAAGATCTGCAATAATATCATCAATATCTTCCAATCCGACAGATATGCGAATAAGGTTTTCACTAATATGACTTTGTTTTTTTTCTTCATCAGTGAGCCGAACATGAGTTGTAGAGGAGGGATGAGTGATAGTGGTTTTAGTATCACCAAGGTTTGCAGTAATAGAAAGCATCTTCGTATTATTTATCAAACGAAAAGCATCTTCTCTGTTCCCATTAACTTCAAACGAAACTATTCCACCAAAATCTGTTTGTTGTTTTTTGGCAATACTATGATGTGGATGGCTTTCAAGTCCAATGTAGTGAACTTTTTTAATAAATGATTGATCATCAAGCCAAATAGCTAATTTCATTGCACTTTTACAGTGAGCGTCCATTCTTATCTTGAGTGTCTCTAGACCTTTTAGGACAATCCAGGCATTGAATGCACTTAAGGTTGGGCCTGTGCTTCGCGTAAACGAACTTATTTCATCAATTAATAATCCACTTCCTGCAACCGCACCTGCAAGACACCTACCTTGACCATCAATATATTTAGTTGCAGAGTGAATTACTAGATCAGCCCCTAAGGCTAATGGCTTTTGAAGTGCGGGCGTCATGACACAGTTATCAACCGCTAGTGCTATATTATTTTTCTTTGATATAGCTGCAAGCTTTTCTATATCAACAATTTCACCAAGTGGGTTTGATGGCGTTTCTAATAAAAATAATTTAGTATTTTTTTGAACACTCTTTTCCCACGCATCTAAATCTTTTAAATCAACAAATGTTATTTGAATATCAAACTTTTTAATGATAGTATTTAGAAGGACTATAGTGGTGCCAAACATACACCGTGATGCAATCATGTGCTCACCAGGTTTAAGAAGAGTCATAATTGTTGCAAATATGGCAGACATTCCACTAGCAGTTGCATGGCATTTTTCCGCGCCCTCTAGAGCAGCTAATTTTTTTTGAAAGGCCTCAACTGTTGGATTGGTAAATCTGGAATAAACATTACCTTTTTGTTTATTTGCAAAACGATCAGCAGCTTGCTCAGCGCTCTTAAATCTGTAGCTCGAAGTCAGAAAGATAGCTGCAGAATGCTCTTGCTCCTCTGTTTCATTAGCCCCTTCGCGGACTGCTTTTGTTTGAAAATTGTATTCTTCCATGATTTAAACCCTGTTAGTCAGCATCATTGTAGATCAATTCAGAGGTTTCATTGGAAATACTACCTTTTTTGGCTTTATCAGATCTTTTCACTTCAAGGTTATCTAGATAAGGTTTATCAATGTCTTTAGTTAGGTAATTTCCATCAAAACATGAACAATCAAAATTCTTAATATCAGAGTTACCTTGTTGAACTGACCATATTAAATCATCAAGATTCTGATAAATTAATTTATCAGCACCAATAGATCTGCATACTTCCTTAGTTGTTTTATTATGAGCGACAAACTCATTTTTGCTTGCCATATCTATACCGTAAACATTAGGGTATCGTACTGGCGGTGCAGCAGATGCAAAGTAGACTTTTTTTGCTCCAGCGGCTCTTGCCATTAGGACAATTTCTTTACTTGTTGTGCCTCTTACAATAGAGTCATCTACTAGAAGAACATTCTTATCTTTAAACTCGAGTTCAATAGCACTTAATTTTTGACGTACTGATTTCTTTCTTTCTTTCTGTCCAGGCATAATAAAAGTTCTAGCAATATAGCGATTTTTTATAAACCCTTCCCTGTACTTTAAGTCCAAGTCATTTGCAAGCTGAAGAGCTGCAGTTCTTGAGGTATCGGGGACAGGCATAACCACATCAATATTTTCTTCTGACCAATCAGATTTAATTTTTGCAGCTAGCTTTTCACCCATCCTAAGACGTGATTTATATACAGAAATATTATCAATAATTGAATCAGGTCTAGCAAAATAAACAAATTCAAATATACATGGAGACAAAACTGAGTTATTTGAGCATTGTTGAGAGTGAACTTCACCATTGCGATCTATCACAACTGCTTCACCAGGCTTTACATCCCTAGTAATTTTAAAACCAAGAGCAGTCAGAGCAACACTTTCAGATGCAAGCATATATTTAGTCCCTGCTTTAGTGACTCTTTTTCCTAGAATCAGTGGTCGGATACCATAGGGATCTCTAAATCCAAAAATCCCGTAGCCTGGGATCATTCCAATTGCAGCATAAGCGCCTTTAACTCTTTGATGCAGTTTAGTTACAGCTTTAAAAATATCCCTTTCGTTAATTCGATGTTTTTGCTCTTCAGCTATCTCACTTGCAAGAATATTGAGAAGTATTTCTGAGTCTGAATCAGTATTAATATGCCTTAGATCTTGCTCAAAGATTTCTTGCGCTAATACCTCGGCATTTGTTAAGTTTCCATTGTGTGCAAAAGCAATTCCATAAGGTGAGTTGACATACAAAGGCTGCGCTTCAGCCTCAGATGAACTTCCTGCTGTAGGGTAGCGGACGTGTCCAATTCCCATATCACCAATCAGTTTTTCCATATGCTTTGTTCTAAAAACATTACGAACTAGGCCATTACCTTTGCGCATATAAAAACGACCTTTATTGGCAGTCGTTATTCCTGCAGCATCTTGCCCACGATGTTGGATAATCGTAAGAGCGTCATAAATATAAAGACCTACATCTTTTTTAGTAGTGGAGAGGATGCCAACAATACCGCACATATATTTATTCCTTTAAGATTTCACTTTCTATGAATTCGACAACTACATCGCCGGGCTCAAGTTCAACAAACAATAAATGCTTAGATAACACAGGCTTTATATCAACTGACCAATCTTGAAATGTTCTAAGAGCGCCACTAGTTTCTACCCAGGCATGATTTTGAGTGACCCATGGCATACTTTGAAGAATAAGTACGATGATTAGAACAAAAGTACCGCCTTTAAATAATCCTAATATTGCGCCAAAAAAATTATTTTTTAGTCCACCCACATTTCTAGCATTTAGAAGGATATCAAGTGAGCTCAACATTCTTAAGATTCTCTTGAAAACTGATGTCATAAAAGAGGAGTTTTCAGTATCAATTTTAATATTGAGAAGTTTTGATAATACAACTAGTGTGACTACTAAAATTATAAAAACTACAGAAAATGCAACAAAACTTCGCAGTGACTCATTAGTTATTAGTGATTCAATTGTTTGGAGTTCAGTAATAAAAGCTAAATAGTTAAAACTCACAATTGCAGTAATGGCTAATATTATGCTAATCGCAAAAGGCCGATTAAGGTCATTAGGATTATCATTATTAGAAGACGCTCCAGCAAGTCTATAGAAGCCTTTTTTGATAAACCAAATGCCAAAAAATATCCCACCAAAAGATAGTGCATAGATTGATTGATTATCTGCACTAATCCAATTACTTAGGAAGGTCTTAGTGAGTGAGTCGTAGTAAAGCCAAGCTAAAATTATTGCAAATATAACAAAAATAAAGCTAATAATTTCTTTAGCAAGGCCTTGAATAAAGCCTCTAATTATAAAAATAACTAGAATAATAAGGGTAAGCCAGTCTGACCAAGCCAGTAAGCTTATAGTACTCCAAACGTTGTTAAAAAAATTGCCCATGAGTTCCCTGATAGATAGGCCTAATTTTACAACAGTTTCTTAGCGTTTGTGGTTATCTCAAATAACTAATAATGTTAAAACTTTTTTATAATTTCAGAGGCGTCAGCAATTATATAGAAAGAGCCAAAAATAACAACTCGGTCAATCCCCTCAAGCCTAAGTGATTGATCAATCGCATCAATCATATTAAGGCAAATTGTTGTCGATTCTGAGTTACCAAATTTATCTCTTAGAGCCTTTAGCTCAATTGATCGCTCGGCTTTAATTGGAACTAAAAACCAGTGCTTAATTGACCCTGAGGCAAGCTCAATCATATCAGCGATATTTTTATCAACAAGTGCTGAAAAAATGGCAACTGTTTTCACTGGATTTTCTGACAATGTTTCTACAAGAGTCTTAACAGCGGCTGGATTATGAGCAACATCAAGAATAACTGTTTTATCATCAATAATTATTTTTTCAAATCGTGCTGCGATTCTAGTTTTTTTAACTCCCTCACTAATCATATTATTTGAAACTGGAAATTGACTTGTAAGGCTCTCTACAGCTTTTACTGCAACTGCAGCATTAAGCTTTTGATGGGCTCCCTCTAATCCTATTGTATTTTTATAACTTTCAGAGACAAGCGTAAGGGGAGTATTGATTTCTTTTGCGAAGGATAGTAAGCTTTTTGGTGGATCTTGATCACCACAAATACATGGCTTTGAGGTTCTCATTACTCCTGCTTTTTCCCTGCCAATAGCCTCTCTTGTGTCTCCTAAATAGTCTGTATGATCAATTGCAATATTTGTAATAACACTTACATCACTATCAACTACATTGACAGAGTCAAGTCTTCCACCAAGGCCAACTTCTAGAATCGCAAGATCAACACTAGCTTCTGCAAACATGATTAGTGCAGCAAGAGTTGAAAATTCAAAATACGTTAGCGTTACACCTTCCCTTTTTGTCTCAATTAATTCAAAAGCTTTTATGATTAATTCATCAGTAACTTCCTGGCCATCAATTGCAAAGCGTTCGTTATATTTTAATAGATGAGGAGAAGTAGAGCGGCCAACCTTATATTTTGTTTCATTATAAATACTATCAATAAAAGAAACGGTGGAGCCTTTACCATTTGTTCCTGCTACTGTGATAACTGCGAATGGTACTCCATTTGGAAATAGTTGATCATAGACAATTTGAACTCTATCAAGACCTAAAACAATGGTTTTTTCCATTAATGTATCTTGCCAATTTAGCCAATCATCGAGAGTTCTTTTATTTTGCATATTGAAGAGTAGTTTTACTAAATCAAAAAAAAAGGCTGAAATTATTTATCTTCCCAAAACTCACCTTCAATGGTCTCATCTTTGTTAGTTTTTTTTGTCTCACTATTTTCAACCTTATTGATAAAGACTGAATTTTTTTTACTAAAGACGCGCTCTGCATTTTTTTCCAAAAAATGATTAATAAAATACAATCTACTCCAAGGTATTAAACCTAGAAGCCCAAGACCATCTGTCAGAAAACCAGGTGTTAATAGAAGAACTCCAGACACTAAAATAACAACACCTTCAAGCATTTCTACAGCAGGTGACCTTCCTTCCACTAGACTTTGTTGAGCCTTTGCCATAGTTGACCAACCCTGCTGTTTAAGGAGTGTTGAACCTATTAAGGCAGTAATAATAACTAATAATACAGTTGGCCATGTACCGAACAACTCCCCCACATTAATTAGTACAGCGATTTCAGCAATAGTAACAACAACAAATATAGGAAATAACATTTAACCTCCTTTTATGTTTGTAAAAATTATATCCCAAACCCTATGGCCTAATTTTTGACCTCGATTTTCGAATTTAGTCAAAGGCCTATTTTTTGGTCTTGAAGAATACATATGGACGCCAGCAAAGTTTTTAAAGTGTGGATGTGATTCTAGTAACTCCATAATATGCTCGGCATAGTTCTCCCAGTCGGTAGCTATATGAACAATACCATTATTTTTAAGTTTTTTTGATAGGAGGTCCAAAAAGCTTATTTGAACAATTCTACGCTTATAGTGTTTCTTTTTGTGCCAAGGATCAGGAAAGAATAACTGAAAATGCGAAATACTATTATCTGAAATATTATTTGTTAGCACCTCTACCGCATCATCCTTGATAATTTTGAGGTTGGTAAGTTTATTTTTATTAGCCTCATTAATAAGCCTTCCAACGCCAGCCTCATAAACCTCTATCCCTAAAAAGTTTTGATTAGATTGTTCGATTGCCATTTCAAGAAGGCTATCACCATTTCCAAATCCAACTTCAAGTGTGACATTATTTTTCGATACAAAGAGTTTATCAAAATCAAGTTTTTTTTCACTCAGATCAACGCCATAAAAACTCCATAGCTCATTGAGTCCAAAAGATTGAGCCTTAGAGAGTCTTCCTGAGCGCCTAACAAAGCTCTGTATTTTTCGTAAATATTTAGTTTCTGTCATAGCTGGTAATCAATTATTAGCGGAGCATGATCAGAAAAACGCTGCTCTTTGTATATTTCACATGATTTGGCAAGTCCAGCTAGATTGCTACTGACTACCTGGTAGTCGAGTCTCCAGCCTGTATTATTAGCCCATGCCTGCCCTCTATTTGACCACCAAGTGTATTGAAATTCATCTTGGTTAATTTCTCTAAAAGAGTCTATAAAACCAACATCATCATAAAGCGTATCAAGCCATTCTCGCTCCTCTGGGAGAAAGCCAGAGTTTTTTTGGTTAGGACGCCAGTTTTTTAGGTCAATTTTTTTATGTGCGATATTCCAATCACCACAAATAATGTACTTTCTACCATCCTTTTGCAGTTTTTTTAAATGAGGCATAAAGCGTTGAGTAATAAATTCCATTTTGAATGCTTGCCTCTCTTCTTTAGATGATCCTGAAGGTAGGTAAATTGAGATAACACTTAAATCTCCAAAATCAGCTTGAATAATTCTTCCTTCTGAATTCATATCTTCCCAGGGGCTATAAGAAATCTTATCTGGCTTAGATTTACAGTAGAGGCCAGTTCCGCTATAGCCTTTGCGCTCTGCGCTATGGTAATAGGTATTTATCCCTTCTGGGTAGAACCTTTCATCTAGTTGATCCTCTTGTGCTTTAATTTCTTGCAGGCAAACGACGTCAGCATTTTTTGTCTTGAGCCAGTCAAACAAACCTTTTCGCTCAGCGGCTCTAATACCATTAACATTAATTGTTATAATTCTCATTGCACTTATTTTAATAGTTTAGGAATAACCAATGGAACAGTATCAAAAGGATTTTGTAGATTTTACGTTAGCAACTGGCGTCCTTAAGTTTGGTGAATTTACCCTTAAGTCTGGTCGAATTAGTCCTTACTTTTTTAATGCAGGCCTATTTAATACTGGAAGTCATTTATCACAACTGGGTATTTTCTATGCAAAAGCAATCGAAGCAAGTGGGCTGGAGTTTGATGTCCTTTTTGGCCCTGCCTACAAAGGAATTCCTTTAGCCACTGCAACAGCTATTGCGCTTAATGATAGTCTTGGAAGAAACGTACCTTACAGCTTTAATCGCAAAGAAGCAAAAGATCATGGAGAGGGCGGCAGTATTGTTGGACACCCTTTAGAGGGTGACATTCTTATCATTGACGATGTAATAACAGCAGGAACTGCAATTCGAGAAGCACAAGATATTATCAATGCCAATGGTGCTAAAACAAAAGGAGTGATAGTTGCGTTAGATCGTCAAGAAAAAGGAAATGGTGAGCTTTCAGCAATTCAGGAGGTTGAGGAAATTTTTGGAATTACGGTTCTAAGTATTATTAATCTATCGCACATTATTGACTATTTAAAAGACTCAAAAAATTTAGAGACCCTTCAAAGCATAGAGGACTATAGGACTCAATATGGCGTCAAATAATTAAATTATTTTTCAGAAATTTAGAGCTATTGCAATACTAATTTCTGAAGAACTCGTTATTTTGAAGGTTTAACAATAAAAGTCGAAGACTCAACGTCAATAATTTTAACTGTTTGACCAGCACTAAGATTTGAGCCTTTTGCAAACCAAAGAGATTTTCCTATCTGAATCTTAGTAACTCCATTTTCAATAGAAATTACAGTACACTCTTTGCCAATATGTACCTTGGCTTTATCATGAAGCTGATCATCAACTGTTTTTACTGGGTAGTATTTCTTTGACAAGAAAGTCGTTGCTACTGCAAGAACTATAAAAATTAATAACTCCATTAAGCTCGAGATATTAGGCGAAAAGTAGGAAATGATTCCAACAATGATTGCAGATGAGCCAATCCAAAGAAGAAAAGCTGTCCATAAAAATAATTCTATCAATATTAAAGTAAGTCCAAGAATGAACCAGTACACAAAGTGTGAATTTTCAAATAGTAATTCCATGACGTAAGATTTTATATTCTTTCTGAGGTTGAAAAATTTTTTTCTTTATTTTTTCTTAAATTTAGTACATAATTTGATTTGGAGGTAGTATATGCAAATTAAAAATTCTTTAAAAAATAAAACTTTAGTAGATCAGTTTAAAAAAGATGGCTATATATTTCTTGAAAATGCTCTTACTAAGGCTCAACTACTATCAGTCAACGACCAGCTTGCAACTTGGGTTGATGAAAGCAAACTTCATTCAGAGTCTTTTGGTAAGATCAAGGATGGCAGGCCACGTTTTGATGTTGATATAAAAAGTCATAGTGCAGATAAGCCAGCCTTAAGAAGGATTACCTCACCAGCAGAAATATCAGACTCTTGCCTTGATATTGTTAAGGACAACAGCGCCCTAGATCTTGTTGCTGAGATATTTGGTCCTAATATTAAGCATTGGACGAACAAACTAAATCTTAAATTACCCAGCTCAGGAACTGAAGTTAAGTTTCATCAAGATTTTCCTTTTGAGCCACATTCAAATGAAGACATTATGACAGTTCTTTTTTTTCTAGACGACGTTACGCTTGAAAATGGACCACTTGAAGTGGTTCCAGGTTCACATAATGGACCTCTTTATTCATTATGGCATGATGGAGTTTTTACAGGAGCGGTAGGTTCTGAAGTTGAGTCAGCTAATAAGGGTGAAGCTATAAGTTGCACTGGAAGGGCGGGCTCAGCTTGCTTGATGCACTCTAAGCTTTTGCATGGTTCTAATTCGAATCGAACTAAATTTCCTAGGTCTCTATATATTGTTAGTTATACTGCAGAAGATGCTATACCACTTACTGAAAATCCATTACCAAGTGATTTAGATGGACTTATAGTTAGAGGTATAAAAACGGATACAGTGAGATGCTCAAGTTATAGTGTTGAGTTGCCGGAGTATCCAAAAGAGGTTTCTTTTTTTGGCCAGCAGGATAAAACCAAGAGCCGAATGATGTAATAATTTTATAGTTTTTTATTATGAATTCTTTAGTTCAATAACCTTACTCTAATGAAAAATGATAGTCCAATTAATCAAATTAAAAAAATCTTTTTAGCTAATGATGAGTTAGTGATTAATTGGAAAGATGGCAGTCAAAGTAATCTTTATAGTCATTGGCTACGAGACCATTGTCAGATGCCTAAATCAAGGAATGCTAATAATGGGCAGCGTTTATTTAGTGTTATTAGCATACCCAAAAATACCTCTATTGAGAAGGTTAAGCAAGATGAAAGGGGTGATGTTCATATTCAATTCATGCCCGAAAACTACTGGTCTATTTTTTCACAGGAATGGCTATGGAGAAACTGTTATAACCTTAATAATCATTACGATGATAGAAGTGAAAAAAATAAAAAATTATGGAAAAAAACTAGTTTTAGTGATGGCCTACCCAGAGTTAAATTTATAAATTTTCAAAAGAGTGATAATGCTAAGTTAGAGACTTTACGCTCAGTTCGGGATGTAGGTTTTTGTATTATTAAAGATGCTTCAACCAAAGAAGGCCTTGTGCAATCTTTAATCGCTGAGGTAGGATTTACTAGAGAGACAAATTATGGAAAATTATTTGAGGTTCGTACTGAAGTAAATCCAAATAATCTTGCCTATACAAATATGGGGCTTGGCTCTCATACTGATAATCCATACCGTGATCCTGTTCCAACAGTTCAGCTTTTACATTGCTTAGAGAGTTCAACACAGGGTGGAGATTCAGTACTATTGGATGGCTTTAACGCGGCAAAAATACTGAGAGAGGAAAGCTTTGAAAACTTTGAAAATCTAACAAATAACTGGATTAATTTTCGATTTTCAGATGAAAAAACAGACCTCAGATCTAGAGTGCCAATGATTGAAGTGAATGACAATAATGAAGTTATCAAGGTGAGATATAACAATCGATCTATTGATACAATTAACTTACCTGCAGAAAAGATTCGTCCATTTTATTTAGCTTATCAGCATTGGGGTGAAGTAATTGAGAGAGAAGAGTTAAAGGTTACATTTCAGCTACAACCTGGAGAAATAATTATATTTGATAACACCAGGGTTATGCATGCAAGGACTGCTTTTTCTGATAAAGGTAAGCGCCATTTACAGGGGGCTTATACTGATTTAGATGGTCTTTATAGTCTTCTTAATATTTTAGAAAATCGAAATAATGATTAAGATCAATAGCCATAATATTGTAAATCATATCGAAGATATTTTTAATAGGCGAGGTGCAGAATCCTATTTAGGGGAAGACGTCACAATGGCGCAGCATATGCTTCAGGCTGCACAGTGTGCTGAACAATCTGGCGCTGATGGCAGTCTAATTGTTGCAGCACTCCTTCATGATATTGGACATTATCAGAATGAAATTCCAGAAACAGCACTGGCTAAAGGTAAAAATAATTTCCATGAAGAGGCAGGTGCTAATTTTTTAGAAGACTACTTTCCGTTATCTGTTGTGGAGCCAATACGTCAGCATGTTGCTGCAAAGCGTTATTTATGTGCAGTTAAGCCAGACTATTTTGAGCGTCTTTCTCAAGCATCTATTCATACTCTTAATCTACAAGGAGGCCCAATGAATAAAGAAGAGGTTAAAGAGTTTGAAAAAAATGATTATCTAGAAGAGTGCATCAATCTTCGTTATTGGGATGAAGATGCTAAAGATTTGGAAAGGGCTTGCCCATCATTTTCATCCTATCGGGCTTTGATTGAGTCTCTAGTCAAAAACTAATATTTAGCTAGAAAACTTCACAATTCCTAATCATGTGCTATATCTTCATTCGGAAAGTATAATATCGTTGTAATAAATTGAATTTAAATACTTAATGAATAATAGATTACTAATAATTAATGGACCTGGTCTCTCAGATTTAAGTCACTTTAATGAATTTGGTCATGATGATCTTACTTTAGAGAAAGTTCAGAAAAAATGCTCAGAAACTTGTGAGAGTTTAGGCTTATCTTTAGAGTTCTGTCAATCTGATGATGAGGCTGAGTTAACGAATTATTTAACAAGGGCTTGTAAAGAGTTTGATGCGCTCATAATCAATCCTGTAAGTTATGCTAATGCATCATCGCTAGACTTTGATATTTATACTTCGAATATAGAAACAGTTACTCTTCAAAATAAACCAGTTATTGAGGTGCATATTGCCAATATTTTTCAAAAAAGGGTTGATGTTACTGAGCCTATAAAAGTATCTGAAGGGAACGTTGGGTTTGTAAGTGGATTTGGTATTCATAGCTATGAACTTGCTATTAGAGCAGTGCATAGAAAACTGAGAAAAAATTGATGAATATATACGTTATAAATGGTCCAAATATAAATCTACTTGGTACGCGTGAGCCTGAGATTTATGGGCATGAGACATTAGATAGTATCTCAAAGGATTGCATCAAAAAGGGATTAAAAGATGGCCATGATGTTAAATTTATGCAGTCTAATTATGAGGGCGAAATAGTTGAGTGGATTCAAAATGCAATCAAAGAAAAAATAGACGCTATTGTTATTAATGCAGCAGCTTACACTCACACTTCAATTGCAATTCATGACGCATTAAAATCATTTTCAGGTTTCAAAATAGAGCTGCATATTTCTAACCCACATTTACGAGAATCTTTTCGGCATGTTTCTTATATCTCACCTGTGGTAGATGCTGTAGTTGCTGGTCTTGGTGCCAATGGTTATAGTCATGTCATAGAATTATTGGCAGACTTACAAAAGAGCTATAAGTAAAAATAAACTAATAGTAAAACTCTATTGTTGAGACCGAAACATCAGCAACGTACTCTCGTCCATAAGCCACAATAGCAAATCTTGTTATATTTTTTGCATCTAATTTTGAATTATTTGAACGTTTACGTTTGAATTTATTAAAAGGTAAGTCAATCATTGTCCAATCAGAATCGGCTTTAAAGGTTGCTGAATAATAGTCCCCACGATAGACTCTATCATTAGTTGTAATATGAATTTCATAAGTTTCACCATTACCTCTTACGTTAAGTCGGACACCTTGAAGATTTTTACCATTTTTTTGAGAGTTTTCGAATGAAACTCCTGAACGTAACTGAATAAAGCCACCATTGTTTGCTGTACTAACATTGCCTGTAAGTCTTGCATAATAGGTTTCTCCATCTTGTTCAAGAGAGACTTGACCATCGGATACACCACCCATTACTCGATCACTAACATATTGCCAGTATTTACCACTATCTGCACTAAATGGAAAAGAAAGATCAGCAATTGCAATTGCTTGTGAGTTGATGGTAATCATAAAAAATATTGATAAAAAATATAATACTTTTGAAGGTTTTGAAAATGTAATCAACATAAAAAATTAATTTATCTACAAAAAAGAAATTTAATTAATTATATTCAATGTGCCCTAATAAATTAAGACACATTTATAAAAATTTTGTAATTTAGACGTCTAGAAGTCTTAAAGCACCATTAAGTAGATCTTCAGACATACCATGATCACCAGAGCTATGCGCTTTGACACCTTCTTCATGAAGCATAAGTGCAGCAGTAATTAAAGTTGCATATCTTGCTTGATCTAATGTTGCAATTTTATCTTCAACTTGTGATTTGAGCATTGGACATGCTCCAGCAAAAGCCATAGAAGGTAAAAGTAAAATTATAAAAGCAAAAGAGAGTATTTTTTTCATGTGTTCCTTAGTTAGTTATTAAAAGAAAACGTAATTTACAATAAAATTATTTCAATTAAATGAAGATTTGAAGTTGATTTGATGAAGTTAATAATTCATTTTTACCTCACCATCTAATTCTTACTGAATAAGGATGTTTTCTTAAAGGAAATTAATGGTGGAGGGACAGGGATTCGAACCCTGGCCTCATGTTGTCGAAGTAGTGCCTAGAGAGGCTATGTTGCAGTAATGTTGCACTAATCTGTAATTTCAGGCAATCATAAAGTTCAAAATTAGAATCAAAACAAATTATTTTTGAGAACTGTTAGTATTCAGTAATTATTATATCTTTATCTTTTTCTTTTTTTCTCTTAGCACGCTCTTTCATTCTTTCTTCTTTATCTCTTTCTTTAAATTCTTTTTTAACAGCTGACAACTCTTTACTTGCTTTTTGAATTTCAAACAACTGAGCTGAGCGTTTCGCTTTTTCAATTTTAGCTTCAGCAGAAGCTTTCAAATAGTCTTCATAGTTTTCATAGTTTGAGCCAAGCCCCATACCTGCAGAAGCATAAGAAAAGTAGCCTCTATTGGCAAAGCCAAATTCGTATAACTCTTTTTTCTCTTGATAATGTTCACTATATTCTGCTCTAACTGCAAGCTTATCAAAAAGCCAATTAGTCGAAGTAGTTGAGCCTGTCTGCCACTCAAATTCTTTTTCACAAAGAACAACACCTTTGTATAGTGACTTAAGCTCTTCATAGACATAATTGTCAAAATCTACTGCTTTTGGTCTCAGCCACTTTCCTTTCCTTAAGTAACTAAACTCTGAATCAGCGATTGTTGGAATTATCTCTGAGCGACCAATTTCGATTAGCTGACTGATTAATTTTTTATAGAGTTTTTTCATAGATTTAGAATATTATCGATATAAGAATAAGCCCAGCAATTACTGCTAATGCAGGCCTACTCTGGAGGACCGCATCTCTGGTAGTCGATATTAAAGAATTTAGCTGATTCAACTCATTTGCAAGAGGCTTTTCTAGAGGTTTTTCTTCTTCCTCTTCCTCCCATTCTTCATATTCAGTTTTATGTAAATCTTTAAGAGTCAATTCCGATTCCTTAAAAGCCACTATAAAGGCAAGAAATGTCTTCCAGGTATCATCTTCAACTTTAACAGGATAGAGTATTTCCTCGCAGCTATATAAATCATCAGGATTTCTCCAATTTCTGGACTTATAAGCTAAGTCGTATAATCTTAGCTTGATTAATTGCTCATCTCTAAAGAACTCTGGTTCTTGATTAAGTCTTTTTTTAAGCTCATCTTTTGCGAAATGTATATAGAAGTTATCATAAGAATCTTTATCAAATTTAGTTACTAATTGAATAATTGCTAGATATTGATAGAGCTCCAGTGAATGAGCCTGAGAAAGACTTTCCAAGCGCTTTTGTTGTTCTTTAGGAGGAAGACTGAGTATCGTTGCAAACTCTTCCTCATTAAGCTTAAAGTGATATAAAGATGCTTGAGACCAAAATTCACGATAAGGCATAAATTTATCCTCATTATCATTTGGAATTTCATCTCTCCAAAATATCTCTTTTCTAAATTCCTCAACTTTGATATCTTTTCGTATTAGAAAAAACTCAAGCTGCTCATCTCTTAAGTCATAAAGGATATTTTTATAAGGATTCATACCCATATTTCTAGCTCTTGCGGGTAGTTTCTTAACCAACAATCGCCCAGCTAATTCTGGTATTCTAGGAATTACATCCCATAAACTTTCTAGTTCTTTTGAAATATCGGAGTCTCTCCAACCGTCTATAAAAGTATGTTCTTCCATATAATAGCCATTATTGTTGTAATGGTTACTCAAGTACTCATCTAACAATTCAATAAGTTCAATCTGCGCGTTGGTTTCTTCAAAATGTTTATCTTTTGCAGCTCGTTCTAATGACTTTGCAAAGGACTTGCCATCAAGATGCCCACTTCTTACTCTTGCTAATCTTTCATCGTGTGATTGCTTTGTAAAGAAGTCATCACCCATTAGTGCCATCGTTGAGCCTGCTCGAATTAAACTTTCAAATCTAGAATTTCTGACAAGACTACTTTTGTCTTTATCTACTTTAGCAATAAAATTATTTAACTCCTCGTCATCTCCATACATTATCGAAACTAAGTTGCGAACACTTAAGTAACGAACATAAGAGTTAGGACTCTCAAAAGCCTTAAGAAAAACTTTTTTATAGAGATACGTTATATTTGGAAATTCCCATTGGCTGAGTTTTCCTTCAATCGTACTTAGCAATTTGATTTGAGTTTCAACACTTAAGCCATCAAAAGCAGCAAGAAGTTTTTCAATGCTACTTCTTGTTGGCTCTAGAAACTCTTCTAGATATTTGGGGATGTCGTTATTTGGCTCATCTTTCATAAATCATATTGTAGTTTATTCTGAATCCAAATACCACTCATCACTCTATTAACAAGGCTCGATTTATCTTTGTTTGATTCTATATCTGTAATGTTTGATATGGCAATAGTACAAATTTTTTTTGTTATATTACTATGAGAAAAGCTGCACTAATGTTGCACTAATGAGAGCAATTTATTGGAATATAGTGACATAATGTGAGGGATCTAAAATAAGGATGCTTTAGTAGCAGGAATGCATGGTGGAGGGACAGGGATTCGAACCCTGGAAGGGGATTAACCCTTGCTGGTTTTCAAGACCAGTGCATTCGACCACTCTGCCATCCCTCCAGAAGATTGGTATGATACAGTTTTTATCAATAAAGTAAATAAATTTATATAAAAAAACTCCCAATTTTTGCGTATAATTTCCCTTTTTTAGAATTTTGTAAAAGGTAGTCGTTATGGCAAAAGTATGTCAAGTAACTGGTAAGCGACCTATGAGTGGTAATAACGTTTCGCATGCCAACAATAGAACGCGTCGTCGTTTTTATCCGAATCTTCATACACATCGTTTTTGGGTTGAAGCTGAGAATCGCTTTGTTAAGTTAAAGCTATGTGCTAGAGGTCTTCGAATTATTGATAAGAAGGGTATTGATGAAGTATTGGCTGAAATCCGTGGTCGTGGCGAAAAGGTATAAGGAGTAAGTTATGAGAGAAAAAATTAAACTAGTATCTTCAGCAGAAACAGGTCACTTTTATACGACTACTAAAAATAAGCGTATTCACCCTGAAAAAGTTGAAGTTAAAAAATTTGATCCCGTGGTTAGAAAGCACGTGATGTATAAAGAAGCTAAGATTAAGTAATTCTTTATAAAATATTATTAAAAAAGCCGCTTTATAGCGGCTTTTTTAACGTCTAATCTATTTAGCTTTGAAGGATATTTTCAAGTGGGACCTTTGAAGCTGATTTTTGGTAATCAGCAATCTTATCAAAGTTCAGGTATTGATAAATCTCACCAGACATAGGCTCTATATCTTTCATTAAAGATAGATATTCTTCAGGAGTTGGAATGTAACCTAGTTTTGCAGATATTGCTGCAACCTCAGCAGAGGCGAGATAAACATCACTATTATCACCAAGTCGATTTGGAAAGTTTCTAGTTGAGGTTGAAACGACGGAGGCGCCTTCTTCTACTCTAGCTTGGTTTCCCATGCAAAGTGAGCACCCAGGAACTTCAGTTCGATCTGTTAGTCTTTCAAATGTTTCATAAATGCCTTCAGCCCTCAATTGTTTTTCATCCATACGTGTTGGAGGCACTACCCATAAAACGGTATTTAATTCAGTTTTATCTTTTAGTAGCTGAGCAGCAGCTCTAAAGTGTCCAATATTAGTCATACATGAGCCAATAAAGACTTCATCAATTGAAGTTTTGGCAACTGACGAAAGCAGTCTGACATCATCTGGATCATTAGGACAAGCTAGAATTGGCTCTTTAATTTCGTCTAAATTTATTTCAATTACTTCAGCATACTCACAATCTTTATCGGCCTTAAGAAGCTCGGGATTATCAAGCCACTTTTTCATATCTTGAATTCTTTTGGCAATAGTTTTTTTATCATCGTAACCAGCATCAATCATTGAGCCTAGAAGGGTGATATTCGAAGTTAAATATTCTGCAATTGGCTCTTTGTTAAGCTGAACAGTGCAGCCATTTGCAGATCTTTCAGCAGTAGCATCAGCAAGCTCAAATGCCTGCTCAACTTTAAGATCTCCCAGTCCTTCAATTTCTAAAACACGCCCAGAGAATACATTCTTTTTATTAGACTTATCTACAGTGAGAAGACCTTTTTGAATTGCAACATAAGGTATGGCGTTAACTAAATCTCTTAAGGTAATTCCAGGCTGCATATTTCCCTTAAATCGAACTAAAACTGACTCAGGCATATCTAGTGGTAGGACGCCAATAGAAGCTCCAAACGCAACTAATCCAGAGCCTGCAGGGAAACTAATACCAATTGGGAAGCGTGTGTGTGAATCTCCACCAGTTCCAACAGAATCTGGCAAAAGCATACGATTGAGCCAGGAGTGAATGATGCCATCTCCTGGTTTTAGCGAAACTCCGCCTCGAGAATGCATAAAATCTGGAAGAGTATGCTGTAGCTCAAGATCAATAGGTTTAGGATAGGCCGCTGTATGGCAGAAACTTTGCATCACCAGGTCTGCAGAAAAACCTAAGCAGGCTAGCTCTTTTAATTCATCACGAGTCATAGCACCAGTGGTGTCCTGAGAGCCAACAGTACTCATTCGAGGCTCACAATAAGTTCCTGGTCTAATCCCCTTAACTCCGCAAGCTTTACCTACAATTTTTTGCGCTAATGTAAATCCTGCAGTACTATTTTTTGGGTCAACTGGACGCAGAAAAACATCACTAACATCTAAACCAAGTTCAGATCTTGTTTTGTCAGTAAGTCCTCTTCCAATAATGAGAGGAATTCTTCCACCAGCCTGAACTTCATCAGGCATAGTGCTTGGTGCCAGCTCAAATTTAGAAACTATATTATCAGATGCGTCTTTAATAACACCCTCATAGGGATAGATCGTAATTTCATCACCCATTTGAAGCTTAGAAACGTCACATTCAATTGGAAGTGCTCCAGAATCCTCGGCTGTATTAAAAAATATTGGTGCAATTTTTCCGCCAAGTACTATGCCGCCACTATTTTTATTAGGAATGAAATCTATTGGCTTACCCATATGCCATAAAACTGAATTAATTGCAGATTTTCGAGAAGACCCTGTCCCAACCACGTCACCAACATAGGCTAAAGGAAATCCTTTTTCCTTAAGCTGTTCAATTTTTTCAAGTGGTTTATCCATTTTTTTGATAAGCATTGCTTTTGCATGAAGAGGTATATCAGGGCGAGACCATGCTTCAGTAGCAGGCGAGAGATCATCTGTATTAGTTTCACCATCTACGCGAAAAACTACCACTTTAATGCTTTCAGGAAGAGGATCTTTTGATGTAAACCAGTCAGCCGAAGCCCAAGAGTCAACTATTTTTTTTGCGTAAGTATTGCGTGTTGATTTTTCTAGAATACTCTGGTGTGCTTCATAGATAAGAATGTTGTGAGAAAGTGCCTTACATGCTTCCTCAGCAGTTTCATCAATATCAAGTAGGTCAATTAGTGAAGTAATGCTATATCCACCAAGCATTGTTCCTAATAAAAATGTAGCATGCTTTTGTGAAATAGCCTTACAAGACTCACCACCTTTGGCAATACTTGTTAAAAATCCAGCTTTTACATAGGCCGCCTCATCAACACCAGGAGGAATTCTATGCGTTAATAAGTCTAGATAAAAATCATCATCTGAGCCTGAAATGAGGCCTTCAACTACTGACTTGGTTTGTTTTGCGTTAAGTACTAAGGGAGGTAAATTTTCTGATTTTCTTTCATCACAATGCTTTAAGTAGGCTTCTTTCATAATAATACTGACTATTAGGTGTTTAAATATAAGAGTATAATTTTATCCTTTTTAATATGAAAGCTTAAATTTTTTAAAGCAATAGTTCGTATTATGACATTTGATAACCTCACTTCCATTTCACCCATTGACGGTCGTTACAGCGATAAAACAAGTCCGCTTAAGCCAATTTTTAGTGAGTTTGGGCTTATAAAGTATAGGCTTTTGGTTGAGGTGCGCTGGCTAGAGGCAATGTCAAACAACCCAAATATTTCAGAAGTTCCAACATTTAGCCCTAAATCTAATGCAGCTCTATTGGCTATTGCCGATAACTTTTCATTGGATGATGCAAAGTCAATTAAAGAGATTGAAAGAACAACTAATCATGATGTTAAAGCTATTGAATACTTCCTTAAAGAAAAAGTCTCTTTAATTCCTGAGCTTCAAAAAGTAAGTGAATTTATACATTTTGCCTGTACTTCAGAAGATATAAACAATCTGTCACATGCTCTAATGTTAGAAAATGGAAGGCTAGTTCTTCTTAAAGAAATGAGGAACACATTAGGTCTAATAACAAAACTAGCCAAAGATAATGCAGAAGTTGTGATGCTTTCTAGAACTCATGGTCAAACTGCCTCACCAACAACTCTTGGTAAAGAAATGGCGAATTTTTCTTATCGACTAAGTAGACAAATTGATCAGCTTAGTGAAGTTAAGATAATGGGTAAGTTTAACGGTGCTGTTGGAAATTTTAATGCCCATTTAAGCGCATATCCAGAAATTGATTGGCAGAGTGTTTCAAAGGATTTTATTGAAAACCTTGGTATAAATTATGCGTCTTATAGTTCCCAAATAGAGTCACATGACTATATTGCTGAGTATTTTCACGCGTTAAATCGCTTTAATACAATTCTAATTGATTTTTGTCGTGATATTTGGGGCTATATTTCGTTAGGCTACTTCACTCAAAAAACAATTGAGGGAGAGATTGGCTCATCGACAATGCCTCATAAAGTTAATCCAATTGACTTTGAAAATGCCGAAGGAAATCTAGGCCTAGCAATCGCAATCGGCGATCATTTTGCAACTAAACTTCCAATTTCAAGATGGCAGAGAGATTTGACAGACTCAACTGTATTAAGAAACCTAGGGGTTAGCTGCGCTCATAGCTTAATCTCATATGCATCGATCTGTAAAGGTATTGGAAAGTTAGAAATAAACGAGAGCAAGTTAACAGAAGATTTGAATAAAGCTTGGGAGGTCTTAGCGGAGCCAATTCAAACAGTTATGCGAAGATATGGAGTTGAAAATCCTTATGAAAAACTTAAGGCTTTGACTCGTGGTAAGCAAATTGATTCTAAAATAATAGAAGATTTTATCAATACATTGGAAATTCCAGCAGAAGCTAAAGCAGAGCTTCTTAAGTTAACTCCAATGAATTATATTGGTGAGGCGATTAAATTGGCGCGTGACATTTAAAACTGATATAATTTCTCGCCTTAATATTTCAACAATCTAAAAGGAGCAAAAAACCCATGGTTAAGATTAGACTAGCCCGAGGTGGAGCCAAGAAAAACCCTTTTTATTCGATTGTAGCAACTGACTCTAGAAAGAGAAGAGACAGTGGGTACATTGAGCGTATTGGATTCTTTAATCCAGTTGCTCGCGGACAAGAAGTCAGGCTTCAACTAGAAGAAGACAGACTGTCACATTGGATTTCACAAGGCGCACAGATTTCAGATCGCGTAAAACAGCTTGTGAAAGAATATAGAGACCCTTCAATTCGTGAAAAACAATTAGCCAAACATGCAGCAAAAGCTGACGTTAATGCTAAAAAAGTTGCAGCTGAAGTAAAAGCTAAGGCAGATTTAGAGGCAAAAGAAGCAGCTGAAGCTGCTTCAGCAGCAGCTGAAGCTGCTCCAGTAGAAGAAGCCGCAGCAGAAGCTGCTCCAGTAGAAGAAGCCGCAGCAGAAGCTGCTCCAGTAGAAGAAGCCGCAGCAGAAACTCCAGTAGCAGAAGCCGCAGCAGAAACTCCAGTAGCAGAAGCCGCAGCAGAAACTCCAGCAGCTGAAGAGAAGCCTGCAGAAAAATAATTTGGTGTCAAAAGCGCCTCATTTAGACGATAAAAAGCTATTAGTCGGAAAGATTAATGGCTTTTTTGGTTTACAGGGGTGGGTCAAACTCTTATCTTATACTGAGCCCAGAAAAAATATTCTAAACTACCAGCCTTGGTACTCGCTGAGTGATGGGATCTATGAAAAGATTGAAGTAACAAATGGCCGCGAACAGTCCAAAACTATTGTTGCCCATATTAAGGATATTGATAACCGAGAGCAGTCCCAAATATTTATTGGTAAAGATATATATATTGATAAAGAACAACTTCCTAAGCTCGATTCAGGTGAATATTATTGGTATGAAATGATTGGTTTTGATGTAATTAACCAGCACAATGAAAAGTTAGGCGAAGTGGATTACTTTGTTGAGACAGGGTCAAACAATGTTTTAGTAACCAAAGGTAAAAAAGAATATTGGATTCCTTATATTGAGCCATTTTTAATTTCTACTAATGCAGAAACTAAACAAATTATTGTTGATTGGGATGAAGATTTTTAATAAATTTTAATTTTCATAAGTTTAATTAAAAATCTTTTGTCTAGCTGTTTTAGTGAGGTAGACTTAAATTTTAAATATTAAACTTCAGAAACATATTTCATGAGCTGGTTGATAAAACTCTTTCCATTTTTGTTATGGATTAAAGATTTAAGTAATCCAAAAACTTTAAAAGCGGATATTTTAGCCGGCCTTACTGTTGGTTTCGTAATCGTTCCTCAGTCAATGGCATATGCTCAGTTAGCTGGATTAGGTCCACAATATGGTCTTTATGCTGCATTCTTGCCTGTCTTAGTTGGGGCAGTGATGGGGTCATCCAGGCAGCTCTCTACAGGCCCAGTTGCAGTTGTATCTCTATTAACTGCAGCCGCACTTGGGGAAATAGTTACTGATCCATCGAGCTATGCAGTTTATGCCGCATTATTGGCGCTCATCGTGGGATTGTTTCAGTTTTCATTAGGCGTTCTTAGATTAGGTTTTGTAGTTAATTTCTTGTCTCACCCTGTAGTAACTGGATTTACAAGTGCAGCTGCAATTATTATTGGAGCATCTCAACTTCCTAAAGTTTTTGGTATAAGGGTTATAAGTTCAAATGATACGGACTGGGTAAGTGCTTGCCAAACACTATCTATCCCTGAAAGAGTTGAGAGTGTAGATGTTGGAGGCCTTCATACGATTTGTAACGCAGATCAAAGTTATGAAACTATAGCCAGACTTCTTGAGGCTGCATTTTATTTCACTCATCTGCCTACATTAGCTATGGCACTAATGGGCGTAGTTGGTATTATAATATTACAGCGTTTTTTCCCTAAATTGCCTGCAATCCTTACTGTAGCTGTGTTGTCAACGGCAGCGTCATTCTTGATTGATTATCAAGGAATGGGAGGAGCTATTGTAAATTCGATAAGCATAAATGGTTTGTTTAGTTTTAAGATGCCGCGCTTTGATTTTAATGCTGTGGGAACCTTATTTGTTTATGCAATTACAATCTCATTAATTGGGTTTATGGAGGCAATATCAGTTGCTAAGTCAATGGCAGCTTCTACGAAGCAGCGCTTAGATGTGAATCAAGAACTAATTGGTCAGGGGCTTTCAAACGTTACTTCAAGTTTCTTTCAGGGTTACCCTGTTTCAGGCTCTTTTTCACGTTCAGCAGTTAACTTAACTGCTGGCGCAGTTACTGGTTTTTCATCCGTAGTAACGGCAGTCATTGTTGGCATAACTATTCTTTGGTTGACACCTTTACTTTACCATCTTCCCCTCGCTACATTAGCTGCTATCATTCTAATGTCAGTAGCAAGTTTGATTCATTTCGCCCCGCTAAAGCATGCATGGAAAGTTGAGAAGCATGATGGATTAGTTGGCCTATTAACATTTGTAATGACACTAGTTTTTGCACCGCATTTAGAAAACGGTATCGCTTTTGGGGTAATTATGTCTCTAGGATTATTTTTATATAGAACTATGGAGCCAAATTTTTCTGAATTGTCTGTTGAACATGGCTCGATTATTGCCTCAAGGTTTGCAGATGACTCAAATGAAGTTAGTAATTCCGTTAAAGTAGCAAAATGGAGTGGCTCACTTTATTTTGCTAATGCAGCATATTTTGAAACAAAGATGCTTGAATTAATTGCTAAAAATAATGAGGGATTAAAATATATCATTGTTGATGTTGCAACAATTGTTCAGGTTGATGCTAGTGGTGAGCAAGTTTTATCTGGCTTAGTTGAAACATGTTCAAATTCAGGAATTGAAATTCTTTTTGCAAGAACTGAAAGATTGGAGGCAGAGTTATTTCGCTCTGGATTCAAAAAGCGATTTGGTAATAATCGATTTTTTGATTTAAGGGCGGACGCCTTAAAATATGTTTGGCAAGAGCTAGAACATATTAAAAATGTGGATGAGGAATAGTAAATTATAAACTTTGATAGTGGGCTTTTATAAAGTAGAGGCCTTGTGGTTCGGCAGTTGGCCCTGCTTCTTTCCGATCTTTACTATCTAGCACTGATAGTATCCATTGAGGGTTTTCCTCTCCCCTCCCAATCTTTAAAAGTGTTCCTACCAAGTTGCGAACCATGTGGTGTAGAAAAGCATTTGCTTTAACCTTAATAATGAGATCATCACCTATCTCATCAATTTGAAGATATTCGATAGTCTTAATAGGTGATTTTGCTTGGCACATGCTTCCTCTAAAGCATGAAAAATCATGCTCACCGACTAAAAAAGCTGCTGCTTTTCTCATTTCATTAATGTTGAGTGACCTAGGCTCCCATAAATAATAGCCAGTCTTTAGTGATGACCTAACTGGATGATGGTGAATTCTGTACTCATAAGAGCGCGCGTGCGCATTAAATCTAGCATGAAAGTCATCATTGACTTCCTTAGCCCATTTGAAATTTACATCACTTGGCAAGTTTGCATTTCCTCCAAATAGCCATGCTCCATCGGTCCTAGTCGTTTGAGTTTCAAAATGAATGATTTGCTCTTGTGCATGCACGCCAGCATCGGTTCTCCCACTGCAAAATACCCTTACAGGATGATTTGCTATCTTAGATAAAGCGGGCTCAACAACGCCCTGGACTGTTCTCAGGCCAGATTTTTGGATTTGCCATCCATGAAAATCCGTACCTAAATATTCAACACCAAGTGCAATTTTCATAAGCAACCGCTAATTTTTTTTATTGTAAAATCGATAGTAATATTTTAACAAACTATTGTAACTATCTAAATGAGACTATTCTGGATAATACAAACTTTATGAAACAAAATAACAAGCCTACGGGCATTAAAAAACTTTGGTCTGCTTCAATCTATTCTGCAAAAGGTTTCAAGGCTTGCTATCAGTCTGAATATGCATTTAGACTTGAAGTTTGGTTGACACTAGTTCTGACTCCTCTTGGTTACTGGCTTGGTGAATCACCCGTTGAAAAAGTACTTCTTATTACGCCTATATTTTTAGTTTTGATTGTCGAAATGTTAAACTCAGCAATTGAGGCTGTTGTTGATAGGATTGGTCTTGAGCAGCATGAGTTATCAGGTTTCGCCAAGGATGTTGCATCAGCAGCAGTTTCTATCTCTTTAATTATTTTTATATTTACATGGATCATTATTCTTCTCTAAATAGCCTAATTGATAACGATATAGAGTGTCATTATTTTGATTCTCTAGAGAGTACTAGTTCATTTCTAAATAACTTACCAAGTTCTAATTTAACTCAGCTATGTGTAACGCGAGAGCAAACTCAGGGAAAAGGGCAGCATGGTAGAGAGTGGCTGTCTCAGAAAGATGGCAGTATTCTTCTCTCAATTCGTCAAACATTTGCTAATGATGTTAATTTAAGTGGCTTAAGTTTAGTAGTTGGTTTAGCAATTATTAAGGCTTTAGAAAAAGAATGTAAAGTTGATGGATTTAAAATTAAATGGCCTAATGATATTTATTTTAGAGAAGCAAAATTAGCAGGAATTTTGTTGGAAAATAATATTCAGGCAGGGTCTCAATCTGTCATTATTGGAGTTGGGGTTAACTATGATTTAGAGCAAGACATATCCTTTGATATTCCCTGGGTCGATCTTTCAAAAATTGTAAAGAAATTACCAGATATTCACAAGTTGACAGCATCAATTATTAATAATATCTTGTCTATGTCACTCTACTTTAAATTAAATGGCTTGTCAGACCTACTCTCTCAATGGGATAAGTACGATATGCTTAAAGGCGTAAAGCTAAAATCAATAGAATTAGGAAAAAATTTTGAGGGTGAGGTGACAGGAATTACCGACCAAGGAGCATTAAAAGTTTTAACAAAAAATGGCTCTAAAGAGCTCTATAGCTCTAAGAATATAGAATACATTTAGGGTAAGATAGTAAACAGTATTAACGCATTCAAAATAATGTCAGAACATAAATTAGAAGTAACAAATATTTACAAAAAATATGCTGGTCGTGCAGTAGTCAATGACGTCTCATTTTCGGTTAGAAGTGGAGAAATTGTTGGCCTTTTAGGCCCTAATGGTGCAGGTAAAACTACATGTTTTTATATTGCGTGTGGTTTAGTAAGGTCTAGTAAAGGTAATGTTATTCTTGACAATAAAAGTATAGGCCATATGCCTATTCATAAGAGAGCTAATCTTGGACTTGGTTATCTTCCACAAGAGCCATCAATTTTTCGAAAATTAAGTGTCCAAGATAATATTATGGCTGTTCTTGAAATGAATAGATCAATCTTACCAAAGGATAGAAGGTTTCGACTAGAAGAGCTCTTGTCTGAATTTAAGGTTGAACATGTTCGCCATATTAAAGGTATTACTTTATCTGGCGGTGAGAGAAGAAGAGTGGAAATTGCTAGAGCATTAGCAATGAATCCAAAGTTTATTTTGCTTGATGAGCCTTTTGCTGGGATAGATCCAATATCTGTTGGTGATATACAAGAAATTATTTATAAGCTCAGAGATAAAGGAATTGGGATTCTTATTACTGATCATAATTATAGGGAAATGCTTGATACTTGCGATCATTCTTATGTTTTAAGTGCTGGAAAGATAATTGCGCAGGGTGGAAAAGATTCTATCTTAGCAAATGAAGAGGTGAAGAAGGTATATTTAGGTGAAACGGCAGGTGGCTAATAAGAATCTAATTACATTGGGGATTGAATCCTCTTGTGATGAAACAGGAATTGGAATTTATAGTAGTAAACAAGGCCTTATTTCGCATAAACTTTTCTCGCAAGTTGATTTGCACGCAGAATATGGAGGTGTGGTTCCTGAGTTAGCTTCAAGAGACCATATTCAAAGAGCCTTGCCCTTGATCAAGGAAGCACTTAGTGATAGTCACATTCAATTAAAAGATCTTACAGGTATTGCATATACCGCCGGACCTGGGCTATCGGGAGCATTATTAGTTGGTGGCTCTATTGCTCAAAGCCTAGCTTGGGGTCTTGGAATTCCAGCACTTGGTGTTCATCACATGGAAGGCCATCTTTTAGCCCCTTTATTAGAAGTTGATAAGCCAAAGTTTCCATTTGTAGCGCTTCTGGTTTCGGGTGGGCATACACTACTTGTGGAGGTTGTGAGAATAGGTGAATATAAAATTCTTGGTGAATCATTAGATGATGCAGTTGGTGAGGCTTTTGATAAAACTGCAAAAATACTTGGTCTAGGTTATCCTGGCGGTCCTGCACTAGCAAAACTTGCAACTAAAGGCACTAAAGATAGATTTACCTTTCCAAGGCCAATGACAGATAGACCGGGCCTTGATTTTAGTTTTAGCGGTTTAAAAACATTTGCAAAAAATACATTTATTGAATTTCCGAATGAAAAAGAAGATATTGCAAAAGCTTTTGAAGTTGCGGCAATTGAAACGCTAACAATTAAATGCAGCCGCGCACTTAAACATACTGGCTTTAAAACTTTGGTTGTAGCGGGAGGAGTTAGTGCTAATACTTCACTGCGTCAATCCCTGAATGATATGAGTAAGAAACTTGGCTCCAATGTCTTTTATCCAGCACTTGATTTTTGTACAGATAATGGTGCTATGATTGCTTTAGCAGGCCATTATCGCTTTCTTGCTGGGCAGGCTAATAACTATTATGAAATATCAATTAAGCCTCGCTGGAGTCTTGAAGAGCTTCAACCAGTATAGCTCTGAATTTTCTGAATTTCCCTGAGTTACCATTGAAAGTAATCCTTCAACGAATTAAGGTGCATATAATATAGATGTTAGTTAAATTAAAAATTTTATGCTTATTATTCCTGCAATCGATTTAAAAGATGGTCAATGTGTTCGCCTTAGAAAAGGACTTATGGAGGATACTACGGTTTTTTCTAATGATCCAACTGAAATGGCAGCTAAATGGGTCAATGAAGGTGCAAGACGACTGCATTTAGTTGATCTTAATGGTGCATTTGAAGGTAAGCCAGTTAATGCAAAGTGCGTTAATGAAATCACAAAAAAATTCCCAGATTTACCCGTTCAAATTGGAGGTGGAATCCGTGATTTTAAAACTGCTGGCGCTTATATTGACGCTGGAATAAGCTACCTTATTATTGGAACTATGGCTGTAACAAATCCTGAGTTTGTGTCTAATTTATGTAGAGAATTTCCTGATAAGATTATTGTTGGACTTGATGCAAATAATGGACTTGTGGCAACAGATGGATGGGCTAAACAGACAGATTTGAATGTAGTTGATTTGTCAAAAAAATATGAGCAATATGGAGTTAGTTCAATTATTTATACTGATATTGCTAGAGATGGAATGATGCAGGGCGTTAATGTGGAGGCAACAGCAAGTCTTGCAAGGCAGACTTCTATTCCAATAATTGCTTCTGGAGGCATTACTAACCTTGATGACATTACCGCACTTTTGAAAAATGCGCATAACGGTATAATGGGCGCCATTACTGGAAGAGCGATTTACGAGGGAAAGCTCGATTTTCATGATGCACAAACAATGAGTGATATTTATGATAGTTGAAGTTGCGTATGCATTACCTCATAAGCAAAGCCTTATAAGCATCGAGATTAAAAATGGATCTACATTAAAAGAAGCTATAGAAGCTTCTGGCATTCTTGAGACTTTTGAGCAGATTGATCTTACAAAGGATAGGGTGGGTATCTTTGCAAATTTTGCATCTCTTGATACTATTTTGCGCGACAAAGACAGAGTTGAAATTTATAGGCCCCTTGTTGCTGACCCTAAAAAAGCTCGCAAGGATAGGGCTGCCAAGGGAAAAGCAATGCAAAGCGATAAAAAAAACCAATCCAAGGTAAAATAGATAACTTACAATTCATTAATTATAAGCATGAGCGCAGAAAAACCTCCCAGTCGGCCATTATTTAATAGGTTGTTTGACAAGCTTTTCCCACAAACTTTAAAACCCCGAGCACAGTTAATGCAAGCCTTAGAGGAGGCTGAAGAAAACCTAGTTATTGATCCATATAGCAGGTCTGTAATTGAGGGCGCATTGCAAGTTGAAAGCTTAAAGGTTCGAGACGTAATGGTTCCTCGATCAAAAATGACTATGATAAATTCAGAGTCCTCCACTGAGGACCTACTTCAAATCATGGTTAGCTCATCCCATTCTCGCTTTCCAATTCACAATGCTGAGCAGGACTCAATACTAGGCATTGTATTAGCTAAGGATTTGCTAGCCCACTTTGCTCAAGATAATAAGGATGAGTTTAACTATAGAGAGTATCTTAGAGATGCTTTATCTGTTCCTGAAAGTAAGCCTTTAGGTGTTTTACTGAGAGAATTTCAACAAAATAAATCACATATGGCAGTTGTTCTTGATGAGTATGGGGAGATTGCTGGATTGGTAACATTAGAAGATGTCATTGAGCAGATTGTTGGTGAAATTGAAGACGAGCATGATAAGGAAGAAGATAATATTATCGATTACGGAGATGGGCGTTATTTGCTCCAAGCAAATACACCTCTTGTAGAGTTTAATGAGTTTTTTGAATCCAATATCGTAAGTGATAATTATGATACTGTAGCTGGTTTAGTTATTTCTGGTTTTAGTTACCTTCCAGAGCAAATGAGTGAAATTAGTCTTCATGGTTTTGATTTTAAGGTTTTAAAAACTGATACACGTAGACTTCTCCTAGTTGAAGTGCAACGCCAAATAATAGATATTAAGTCCTCAAAAGATAAAGTTAGTTCTTAATTTTTTTATCAAAAGTTATCAATCAATTAGTATAATCCTGCATTATGAATTCACTTGAACAAACAACGCAATTAGCAATAGAGCTAATTAAAAAAAACAAAGTAACAGATTTTGAATTTTCTGTAGGGAAAAGCTCGGGTATTTCTACCGCAGTCAGATTGTCAAAAGTTGAAACTTTGCAATATAGCTTAGATACTAGTTTTGATGTGAGCGTCTATATTGGAAAAAATAAAGGCCAGGCAGCAAGTGTTGACCTCAGTAAAGAGAGCTTAAAGAAGGCTATTGATTCTGCCTGCTTAATTGCTAAATACACCCAAGAAGATCCCTTTAATGGGCTAGCTCCAAAAGATAGGATGGCTTGGGATATTCCTGATTTAGATCTTTACCATCCCTGGACTCTGGAAGCTAAAGAAAGTATTGAAATTGCTACAGAGTGTGAGCAAATAGCATTAGAGCAGTTTGAAATTGATAATTCAGATGGAGCCGAATTATCAAGTTTTGAAGGCGAAAGTTATTATGCCAATTCAAATGGATTAATTACTAAATCAAAAAATAGTAAGCATTCGCTCTACTGCTCATTGATAGCAAAAAGAGACTCTGAAATGCAAACAGGTTATGAGTATGCAATTGCTCTTGACTCTAGAGATTTAACGAGTCCATCTAAAATCGGACTTGAGGCTGCAAAAATGGCCCAACAAAAGTTAGGTTCTCAAAATTTAAAATCTCAAAAATGTCCTATCATATTTACTGCTCGACAATCTTCTGGCCTATTTTCGCAATTACTAGGAGCTCTCAGCGGCTCGAGACAGTATAAAAAAACATCCTTCTTATTAGACTCATTAGGTAAAGAAGTTCTTCCAGGATCTATTAATATTTATGAAGACCCACTTCAGTTAAAAACACTTGGCTCAAGGGCGTTTGATTTAGATGGTGTATTAAAATCAAAACAGTTTTTTGTCGAAGATGGAAGAGTGACCAGTTACCTAATGGGTCAATACTCTGCAAACCAACTTGGACTAGAATCAACTGCAAATGCTGGCGGCGTAAGCAACTGCCGTGTTAGCTCTAATTATGATGGTGGAATTGAAGAATTAACAAAGAATATGGATAAAGGACTCATTGTAACTGACTTAATGGGGCAAGGCATTAATGCAACAACAGGTGATTATTCTCGAGGTGCAAGTGGTTTTTGGGTAGAAAAGGGTCAAATCCAATATCCAGTTTCTGGAATTACTATTGCTGGTAATTTAAAAGATATGTTGAAAAATGTGATTTCTATCGGTAACGATTTTGATATTAGAAGTAATCTAAAAGTGGGCTCAACTTTGGTAAGTGAAATGACTATTGCTGGGGAAGGATAATTGAAAGAATTTGATGTCATCGTTATTGGTGGTGGTATTATTGGTCTCGCATTCACTTTAGCACTCTCAAGAAAAAAAAACTTTAAAATCGCAATTATTGATCCAAATGAGTGTAATCCAGAGATTAATAGTTCATTCCATACTCGAGTCAGTGCAATTACCCCATCTTCAAAAGATTTTCTTAGCTCCATTAATGTTTGGGATGATATTTATAGAAAACAAGGGTTTGTTGCAACAAAGGTTTGGGATCAAAACTCACATGGAAGCTTGAGCTTTTATGCAAAAGATGAAGGCATTGAGCATCTTGGATTTATTGTAGAGAATGATTTAATACAATCTGCTTTATACAATGCAATCGACCAAACCAAAGTACAAATTATTCATGCAAAATTAGATGATTTAATAAAAAATGATCTTGGGTATGAGGTAACACTTGATACTAAAGAAAGCTTGTTTTGTAAGTTAGTGATTGGCGCTGATGGACCTAAGTCTAAAGTCAGAAATCTTGCTAATATTGAAGTATCCTCAAATGATTATAAGCAAAAAGCTATTGTTGCTAATGTAGTTAGTGAAAAGTCTTTAGAAAATACAACTTGGCAGAGATTTTTGTTAGATAGTATTGTTGCGCTATTACCTCTTTCAGAAAATCATGCTTCAATTGTATGGTCATGCAAAGATGAGCTTGCTGATGAGCTTGAAAAAATGGATGTTAGTAGCTTTAACCAGTCTTTATCTGAAGCAGTTGAATATAGATTTGGCGATTTAAAGCTACAAAGCTCAATAAATATTTTCCCCTTAGTCTCTAGAAGTGCTAAAGACTATACTCTTTCAAATCTTGCTTTAATAGGGGATGCGGCTCATAGTATTCATCCATTAGCAGGCCAGGGCGCAAACTTAGGTTTTTCAGATGCAATGGAGCTTAGTAGGCAAATAGTTGAAAATACTGACAAATTATTGGGTGATCCACTTGTTCTAAGGAAGTATGCAAGAGCACGCCGCCTAGATAATGAATTAATGTCAAAAACTATGACAGGACTTGATTGGGCCTATAAAGAAAATAATGAGTCATTTCGATGGCTTAGAGGTTTTGGCATGAACATTATTGATGAGACTCCAATGCTCAAATCATTTTTCCAAAAACAAGCGCTTGGTAAGACTAAAAATGACTAACTATTTGATGAAGCGGGTGGGAGTAACTATTCCATCAACTGGAACATCCCATGGCTTTGAGTCCAAATAGTCAACTTCTTGACAATCAAATGCAAGACCAAAAAGTTTTGGTGCTTGATAATTTTTACTTTTCAGTTTGAAACTTAATGTTTTATCATAGAAGCCACCACCCATTCCTAAACGGTTTTTATTTTTATCAAATCCAACTAGCGGCATAAAGATAAGGTCCATTTGTTTAGCACCCATTATAGGGGTATGGATTGGCTCATCGATTCCAAATCTATTTTTTCTAAAATGCTCTCCCATTTCAGCAAATTTAAGTTTTTCTTCAACCAGAATTGGGAGGTAAACAAAACAACCAGTATTTTTTAAGAATTTAATAGTATCTTTTGTCTCAATTTCTCCATCATTAGGAATGAAAATTGCAATATGTTTGGCATTTTCAAAAAGTCCATTTTTTTGACATTGTTGCAGGATTTTTTTTCCATCTTCCTTGCGTGTTTTTTTATCAATGGATTTGCGGAGTTGTCTGAGTTGTTTTCTTAGTTCTATCATTAATGAAGATTTTAAGAGAAAAGCTGTTTAATTAGTAGAATAATGCAACACAGTTTCGTTAAATATTCTTGAGATAGGTCCATTGTGCCGTGTTGAATTGTCCTGAACCTTTCTGGTTCAAGGCGGAAGTTCGATGTTTACCGCAGGTTTCCCACTTCAAGGTGGGCTTACACAATAGCAACCAATCTCATCTCCTTTTCTATACTTAATCGGCTCAGGGAAATAAATCAAAGCACGAACACAACAGATAATTAATTATCACCTGTAGCTAATTTAATTGCAATACATATTCTTCTTTTAATAATAAATCTTACTCAAATTTATATGCAGCATTGAAGTTACAACTCATATACAATGCACCTCCTTTGTATCTAACTAATAGGTTTTTAAAGTGACCCTTATATCTGCTATTTTTTTATTAGTCATAATTATGGATCCAATTGGAAATGTGCCAGTTTTTTTAAGTGTTCTTAAAAATGTTCCAGTTGAAAGACGAAGAAAAATTATTATTAGAGAGTTGTTAATTGCTTTATTTATCTTGCTGTTTTTTTTATTTATTGGAAGATATATATTGCAATCTCTTCAAATTGCAGAATCTTCTCTAGGAATTGCTGGCGGTATTATGCTGTTCTTGATTGCAATCAAGATGATATTTCCTGGCGTTAATGCTATGGTCATTCATGATGAGGTTCATGAGCCACTTGTGGTTCCATTAGCAGTTCCTCTAATTGCAGGTCCATCAGCAATCGCTGCTGTTATATTATTAATGGCTCAAGAGCCAACAAGATGGCCTGAATGGGCACTAGCAGTATTTGCAGCATGGTTTATCGCAGGCGTAATTCTAATTTCTTCAGAAACTTTAGGACGCAAGCTTGGAGAGAGGGCTTTACTTGCAGTTGAGCGTCTAATGGGAATTTTATTGATGTTAGTTTCTGTAGACTTAATCCTTGACGGAATGAAACAAACATTTGGCATTTAATATTTCAACGTTCACGTTTAGTTAATTTGCTGGATAAGTATGAAGCGCTAATTTGCTATGTTGTAAGCCACAAGCTATAATTCACTCTTTTTTTGAAGATTGTAATGGCAAAAAGTTTAGCCCCTATCGTAATGAAGTTTGGTGGAACTAGTCTTAGAGACGAAGATTGCCGTGCGCATGCCGTAAAACATATTAAACGATATGCTGAGAGTGGAGAAAGAATTGTAGTTGTTGTTTCTGCTATGGGCAGGAAGGGTGAGCCTTATGCAACTGATACTTTAATTGCTTTATTAAAAGACATTGGCCACAATATTAATCCAAGAGAGCTTGATCTTGTAATGAGTGTGGGTGAAACTCTTAGCTCAGCTTTCTTTTCCCACCTTCTAAGTCATAACGGAATTCCTGCTATTTCATTTAATGGCCGTCAGTCGGGTATTCTGACTGATGATAATGCTGGAAATGCTGAGATAATTGATATCGATCCTTCACGCATTGAAGAAGCTCTTGATAATGGAAGTATTGCAGTTGTCGCTGGCTTTCAAGGCGTTAATGATAGAGGAGATATTCGCACTCTTGGTCGCGGTGGTAGTGATACTTCTGCAGTTGCTCTAGCTTCTGCGTTAGGGGCAGAAAAAGTAGAAATATTCTCAGATGTTGATGGTATTGCAAATTGTGACCCAAGACAGGTAGAAAATTCAAGATATCTTGAGTCAATTAGTGTTGAACAAATGCTAGCAATGGCAGATGAGGGTTCAAGGGTAATTCATCCAAGGGCAATCAAAGCATCGCTTAAATCTAAAACACCAATTGTTGCTAAAAATACATTTAATGATGCTGTGGGAACAGTCATTCATCATAATAATTCTTCCGAGCAAGAGGTTGTTGCTATTGCTCATCGTGAAAGCATGGTTTTGATTGAATTTGCATTAGAGCATAAAGCTGCAAGCCACGTAGATGGAGTGGTTCATATTGACTCAAAGCGATTATTACTTAATGACGATGTATATTTAAGTGATAAATTGGCTCAACTTGAGGAGAAGCTTGGTTTTTATAAGCTCAGTAGACATTGGGCAACTATTTCAGTTGTTTTTAGCAGTAAGGCCTCTCAAAAACCAGCAGAACTAGATTATGCTGAGCGTTTAGAATCTTCTAATAATATTATTAGCTACCTCTTAAAGGAGGTAAAGGTTCGAGAGACCTTAAAGTTTTTACATGGCAGATATACTACTTAAGGTTTGTAGCCACCATTATTGACGAAAGAAAGAAGCACCTCACTAGAAAATTCTATTTCTAGTTCTGCCGCTTTCTTTTCTACTGGCTCTCTTAGGTCACCATCAGCTATTTCAATTATTTCATCATTCCAATCAGTAAGATATGAATCAGCATCTGTTGCATCTGCAACCGACGCTGCAGAGTCAACAGCTTCCATAAAGCGATTATCTAGTTGAACTTTTTCAACTTCTCTTCTGCTTTTTTTAATCATAACCATTGTTGGTATATCGCGCCACTTCTTTATAGTTAAATTCATGTAATTCTCCAAAAAATGTAGTAAATTATAGCCTGAATAAATTTTGGAAAATTCTACCATTAACTAATAGATGTAATTGCTATAATTTAGGTATATAATTCATTTTTTTTGATATGAGTTTGCATTGGAGATTTAATGAAAAATAAAGCACAAGTAGTAGTTATCGGAGGTGGAGTTGTTGGTGCAGGAACTTTATATCATTTAGCAAAAAAAGGGTGGACTGATGTTGTGTTAGTTGAGCGCAAAGATTTAACTTCTGGCTCAACATGGCATGCAGCTGGTTTATTGCCTCTCTTTAATATGAGTTATTCAGTAGGAAAATTACATCAGTATTCAGTAGATTTCTATCATGAATTAGAAAAAGAGACTGGAATGAATGTTGGCTTTAGTGTTGTTTCAAATGTCCGCCTTGCAAATTGTCAAGACCGAATGGATGAGTATAAATATTATGCTGGTGTTGGAAGCACAGTGGGCGTAACTGTAAATTTTTTAACGCCAGAAGAAATTAAAGAAGTTTGGCCTTTATGTAATACGGAAGGATTGTTGGGCGCTATTCAGCACCCTGATGATGGATATATACAGCCAGCAGACTTAACTCAAGCATTATGTAAAGGTGCTAGAAATCGTGGTGCTGAGATTTATGAGCACACACTTGTAGAAGGAATTACGCAACAAAAAGACCAGAGCTGGATTGTATCCACTGATAAAGGTGATATTGCTTGTGAGCATGTTGTATCTTGTACAGGAAGTTTTGCCAGGAAAACTGGTGAAATGGTAGGTTTAGATGTGCCAGTAATTCCTGTTGAGCATCAGTTTTTGGTAACAGAGCCTCATCCAGAAATTTTAGAAAGAAAAAAACAAGGACTCCCTGAAATGCCTGTTCTACGAGAATCTGATGCAGCCTATTATTTGCGTGAAGAGGCTGGCGGGATGATTTTAGGAATCTATGAAAAAGGTGCGCCTGTATGTTATGTTGATGGCCCTAAAGATGACTGTCAATATGAGTTATTTAATGGTGAGCTTGATCGCATAATGCCACATATTGACCGCTGTATAAACCGTGTTCCTGCTTTTGGAGAAGTAGGAATTAAGGATATTTATAACGGCGCAATTGCATACACTCCTGATGGAAATCCAATTGTTGGTCCTGCTCCAGGGTTAAAAAACTTTTGGCTAAATGAAGGTCATAGCTTTGGAATAACTGCGGCCGGAGGAGCTGGCTGGCAGTTGGCTGAATGGATTGTGGATGGAGAGCCTACAGTTGACATGATGGGCGTAGATCCTCGTCGTTTTGGTCCTTATGCGACTCGCGGATATTTGAAAGAAAAAAATGAAGAGGCTTATGCAAATGTTTTTACAACTCACTATCCTGATGAAGAGAGAAGTGGTGCTAGGCCGTTAAAAACTGCGCCTTGCTATGACCGTATGAAAGCTTTAGGGGCAGTATTTGGAACAGTCTATGGATGGGAGCGTCCAAATTGGTTCATGCCTAGCGCTGATTATTCTCTCACTGCAGAGGAGTTAAATCAAGAAGATCCAACAAAAGTATTGATGAATAAAAACCATGCAACAGCTTTAGAGGATGGGCGAATTGTAGAAAAAAATTCATTTAGGCGTTCTAATTATTTTGAACATGTGGGAAATGAATGCAAACATGTTAATGATAAAGTTGGACTATTAGATATGTCTGCTTTTGCAAAATGTGTAGTTAAAGGTCCTGGTGCTGAGGAATGGCTAGAATATATTTTTGCAAATAAGATGCCTAAAGCTATAGGCAGAATTAGTCTAGTTCATATGCTATCTTTAAATGGTGGGGTAAGAGCAGAATTTACAGTCTATAAAACTGGTCCTCAAAGTTATTATTTAGTTTCAGCAGGTGCATTTGAAACTCACGATCATGACTATCTTTTTAAGCTTGCACCAAAAGATGGAAGTGTCAATATCCAGCGAGTTACAACACAAACTGGCGTTCTTGTTTTAGCTGGCCCAAGGTCTCGTGATGTCCTTCAAAAGCTAACTGATACTGATTTATCAAATGATAACTTTAAGTGGTTAACAGGTAAAAAAATTAATGTAGGCTATGCATCGGCTCAAGCGCTTAGAGTTAACTTTGTTGGTGAGCTGGGCTGGGAACTTCATCATCCAATTGAGATGCAGAATTATATATTTGACCAACTTATGGAGGCTGGAGCTGAGTTTGACATTAAACCATTTGGTATTCGTGCAATGGATAGCATGCGTCTTGAAAAATCTTACCGATTAATTCCAAGAGAGATGTCAATTGAATACTCTGCCTTTGAGTCTGGCCTTGATCGCTTTGTAAAGCTTGATAAAGAAAATGACTTTATAGGTAAATCTGCTCTTAAAGAGTGGCAGGATCGTGGCCCTATTAATGGATTTGTCACTCTGGAGGTTTTAGGAGTTGTTGATGCTGATGCCCGTGGCTCAGAGGCAATCTATAAAGATGGTAAGATTGTTGGAAGGGCTACATCTGGAGGATTTGGATGGCGCTGTGATAAGTCACTTGCATTAGGGCTTGTAAGGCTTGAGCTTTCAGTACTTGGAACAGAGCTTGAAATTGAAATATTGGGCGAAAAATATAAAGCTATAGTGATAGAAGAGTCACCTTTTGACTCAACGAATGAGTGTCTAAGGAGCTAATAAAGCATGTCTATTATTAAACACCAATCAGAGTTACATAAAAATATGGTGACGTGGCGTCATCATATTCATAAACATCCAGAGCTTAGCTTTAAGGAAGAGCTCACTAGTGATTATATAGCTTCAGTTCTAGAGGCCAATGACATTGAAATGCATCGTGGCCTGGCAGTTACAGGAATAGTAGCTACTATTCATGGAAAAAAAGAAGGACGCGTTATTGGTCTTCGAGCAGATATGGATGCTCTTCCTATTCAGGAAAAAAATGATTTTAGTCATAAATCAGTTCATGATGGCAAAATGCATGCTTGCGGACATGATGGACACTCAACAATGTTACTTGGGGCTGCAGTTCACTTAAAAGAAAATAATAATTTTTCAGGAACAGTTCATTTTATTTTTCAACCAGCTGAAGAAGGCGGCGGTGGTGGCCGTGTGATGGTTGAAGAGGGTATATTTGAAAAGTTTCCATGTGAAGCTGTTTATGGAATGCATAACTGGCCAGGTATGGCTGAAGGACAATTTGCAGTTCATGATGCAGCTGTGATGGCTGCTAATGAAACACTTAAAATTTCTATCAAAGGCAAAGGTGGTCATGCAGCAATGCCAGATCAGTGCGTTGACCCTGTGGTAATTGGGGCTCAAATTATTACTGCGCTTCAAAGTGTAGTTTCAAGAAATGTTGCACCTCTAGATTCTGCTGTCGTAAGTATTACAATGGTTGATGCAGGCTTCGTCTCTAATGTTATTCCAAATGACATGAACTTAACTGGCTCTTTAAGATACTTTTCAACAGATGTAGGAAATGAAGTAAAGGCAAAAATTAAAAAAATTGTTGAAGGCATAAGTCACTCAATGGGTGCGACAGCAACTTTCAGTTCAACGCCAAATTATCCAGCAACAGTTAATACTCCAAAACATGCTGAGCTTTGTGCAACTGCTGCAGCAGAGATTGTAGGAAGTAATAATGTTTTGAGAAATGAGCAGCCAAGTATGGGCTCTGAAGATTTTTCTTTTTTGTTGAATGCCTCAGAGGGCGCTTATATCTGGATCGGTAATGGACTGGTTCCTGAGAATGGCCCTGAAGGTGGCTGTATGCTTCATAATACAGAGTATGATTTTAATGATGAGATTCTTCCTCTTGGAAGTAGCTACTGGGTTCAGCTGGTCCAAGGCATTCTCAAGTAAGTAATTTTTTATTTTAAGGTTTAAATTATGTTTTCTAATGCGATTGTTAGAGTTCCTGGAAAGAGTCTCATTAGTGGATTAAGCGATTCAAAGGATCTAGGATTACCAAATTATGATAAAGCTATTATTCAGCATGAGTCTTATATAGAGGCCCTAAAATTATGTGGTCTTAAAGTTAAAATACTTGAGCCTTGTGAAGAATATCCTGACTCAACATTTATTGAAGACGTCGCTCTAGTAACTCCAAAGTGCGTAATAATTACTCGCCCAGGAGCTCCAACTAGAAGAAATGAGGTGAGTCAAATAGATTCTGTATTAAAAACAGAATTTATGAATATTGAATATATTGAGGCACCAGGAACAATAGAAGCTGGAGATATTATGATGGTGGGAAGTCACTATTATATTGGTTTATCAGATCGAACTAACATTCATGGTGCTAAGCAAACAATCACGTTACTGAAAAAATATGGTTTAACGGGGTCAACCGTAGAGTTAAACGATGTCCTTCACCTCAAGACTGGCCTTTCTTATCTCGAGAATAACAAGTTAATTATTTGTGGTGAATTTATCAATGACCCAATTTTTGCGCAGTATGACTTTATTGAAATTCCAGTTGAAGAGAGTTATGCTGCAAATTGTATATGGGTAAATGATACTGTAATCATCCCACTGGGCTACCCTTTAGCAAAGGCAAAAATTTGTAATGCAGGATTCAAGATACTTGAGGTAGATGTTTCAGAATATAAAAAGCTTGATGGAGGATTGAGCTGCTTATCACTAAGGTACTAAATATTTAAGCGTACGTTTAATTGGTATATTTTTATAGATAAGAATTCATTCAGTCAAACACATCCTTTATCTCGTCAAAAGTTGCAGTAATGGCGTGAACATTCGAATAGCCCATATTGTGAAGTGTCAAAGCTGCCAATGAAGCGCGTCCACCTCCAGCACAGTGTGTCAAAATGATAATTTCAGAATTTTCACAATGCTTTTCAATCTTCATTTCTAATAGACCTCTTGGAATATTAATAGATTCTTTGAGATGTGAATTCTCATAACTACTTGATTCTCTGACATCAATAATTACAGCATGATTAGCTTCATCATATAAAGTTTTAGCTGAAATTACATCAACACAATTGATTTTATTTTGAGCTTTGGTGATTAGCTCACCTGTAGTCTTAATCATAATTGCTTTCCTAGTTTGTTTTAATGTTTAAAGTGACGAATGCCAGTAAATACCATCGCTATACCATGTTCATTAGCAGCAGTTATAACCTCATCATCTCTTAATGAGCCACCTGGATGAATAATTGCACTAATACCAGCTTCTGCAGCAGCGTCAATGCCATCACGGAAAGGAAAAAAAGCGTCTGATGCCATTACTGAGCCTATAACTTCAAGGTTTTCATCTGCAGCTTTAATTCCAGCAATTTTGGCAGAGTAGATTCTTGACATCTGTCCTGCTCCAATACCGATAGTCATTTGATTCTTTGCGAAAACAATGGCATTAGACTTTACATACTTAGCAACTTTCCACGCAAATAATAAATCAAGCATTTGCAGGCTAGTGGGCTGAATTAAAGATACGCATTTAAGGTCAGAAGATTTCAAAGTTGCCAAATCTTTATCCTGAATAAGAAGGCCTCCTGATATTTTCTTATAGTCAAAAGATTGTTTAGCCTTTTGAAGATCACCACACTCAAGAACTCTAATGTTTTCTTTTTTAGATAGTATGGATTTGGCTTTAGAGCTGATTTTTGGAGCTATTATTACTTCAACAAATTGTTGCTTAGTAATAGATTGAGCAGTCTCTTCATTTAGCTCACGATTAAACGCAATAATTCCACCAAATGCAGATGTTGGATCTGTTTGATAGGCGCTAAGATAAGCCGAGTGAATATTTTCTCTTGTTGCTACTCCGCATGGATTAGCATGTTTAATAATAACGCAGCTCGGCTCTTCAAAATCTCGAACGCACTCTAATGCTGCATCAGCATCTGCCAGATTATTAAAGGAAAGAGGTTTTCCTTGAATTTGGTTGCTGGAAGAAACAGAAGCCTCAGCAAGATTAGCTTCCTTGTAGAACGCAGCATTTTGATGAGGGTTTTCTCCATAGCGCATTGTTTGTGATTTTATATATTGCAAATTTAAGGTATTTGAAAATCCATCTTTTTCACGACCTAAATAATTTGCTATAGCCCCATCATATTTTGCAGTGTGTTCAAAGGTTTTGAGAGCAAGAGCTTTTCTGGTTTCAAATGTAGTATTCCCATTTTTATTTAATTCATTTAAAATTAATTGATAATCGGAGCTATCGACTATAACAGTTACTGATTCATGATTTTTGGCACTGGAGCGAAGCATTGCAGGCCCACCAATATCAATATTTTCAATTGCATCTTCATGGGTACAATTTGGGTTTGAAATAGTTTGTTGAAACGGGTATAAATTTACGACAACTAAGTCAATTGGACTGATATTATTTTCTGACATTACCTCATCATCTTTACCTCTTCGAGCCAAAATTCCACCATGTATCATGGGGTTGAGGGTCTTAACTCGACCCGACATCATTTCTGGATAGCCTGTGTAGTCAGATACTTCAATTACAGTGATATTATTATCTCTTAGAAGTTTTGCAGTTCCACCGGTGGAAATAATTTCAATATCTAGTGAAGAAATGCCTAGAGCAAATTCAATGACTCCAGTTTTATCAGAAACGCTAATTAAAGCTCGCTTAATGGCCATGTTTAAGGATTCGAATGTAGATATTTTAAGGGACCGATCATAAACTCTTACAAGTTATAAAGACTTACTTTTTTCTTTAGGGTTGCTCTATTTATACCAAGAATTCTGGCAGCTTCACTTTGATTTTGATTGACTTTATCTAGAACAAACTTAATAGTAGCTGACTCTGTTTGCTGGGTAACCATCTTAAAAACTCCATTTGATGTTTCACCATTCAAATCTGCGAAGTACTTCTCGAGATTATCTTTGATACAATCCTGTAAACCCCTTTGTGTCATATTGAATACAAAAAATCATGAAAAATTGAATATTGTTCAGAGTGATCAATCACTCTATTAATGTTTGGCCAAAATGCTGTTGCTTTTTCTTGGTCAAGGTGCATAGAATACCAAAAAATATGCTTCCTGGATAGCTGTGTACCCATTTTATGTCCATAAAACTCATGAATTTGAAGAATATGACTTAAGATAAGTGGGATTTTTTTATCTAAAGAGGTCTCTTCTGCTTTGTTTCCAGTTTTTAAGAAATGGTTCACCTGACCAACAAGCCAAGGATTTCCTTGGGTTGCTCGACCAAGCATAACTGCATCTGCACCAGTGAATTCTAATATATCTTTAGCTTTTTCTGGAGAGATGATATCACCGTTTGCAACAACAGGAATTGATACCATCTTGGTAATTTTTTTAACTGTATCAAATTCTGCTTCACCATTATATTTTTGAGACCTAGTTCTGCCATGAATTGCCAGCATTTGTATGCCAAAATCTTCAGCAATTTTTGCAATAACAGGGGCATTTTTATTTTCATCATTCCATCCTGTTCGCATTTTAAGAGTAACAGGAATATCAACCGCATTAACGACAGATTTAATAATGTCTTCGACAAGTTTTTCATTTTGCATTAAGGCTGAACCAGCAGCTTTATTGCAGACCTTTTTTGCAGGACAGCCCATATTGATATCTATGATATCTGCTCCAAAATCAACAGCTTTTCTGGCTGATTCAGCTAATTCTTCAGCCTCTGAACCTGCTATTTGAATACTAATAGGAGATTTTTCTGACGTAAAGTCTAGACGATGTTTCGATTTATTTGAATTAAGAAGATGGTGCTGCATCACAACCATCTCAGAAGTTGTTAGGCCAGCACCCTGTGCTCTGCATATCATTCTGAAGGGTTTATCACTTGTACCTGCCATTGGCGCAAGTAAAACTTGAGATGGAAGAGAGTAAGGGCCAATATTCATAAAATTAAAATTTTAAGGTATTTTTTTCTGCTTTCTTTTTTAGACGTTTTTGTTTCAACTTGGACAAATGATCTACAAATAATATGCCATTTAAGTGGTCCATTTCATGTTGTATGCAAACTGCCAGCATTTCACTTGCATTAATTTCACTTAGCTGACCAAGCTCATTAAGCGCACTAACTTTTATCTCATTGGCTCTTTTAACACTTTCATAATAATTTGGAACTGAAAGGCATCCTTCCTCCCATTCAATTTCTCCATTTTTTTCAATTATTTTTGGATTTATTAGACATAGCGGTTGGTTACAATCAGTCGAAATATCAATGACTATGATACGTTGATGAAAATTTACTTGAGTTGCAGCTAAGCCTATTCCAGGAGCATCATACATAGTTTCAAACATATCTATGACTTGTTTCTTGATCTCAGTATTAACAATATCAACCTCTTTTGCAACAGTCCTTAAGCGTTGATCAGGATACTTTAAAATATCTAATATCATGATTTAATCATAACAGTATTATGTATTTTTTTAAGTTGATTTGGATAATCTTGGTTATAGTGTAAGCCTCTACTTTCTTTTCTAGAGAGTGCTGATTCTACAATAATTTTTGACGTTTGAGCTAAGTTTCTTAGTTCTATTAGGTCATCAGTTACGGTATAGACTCGGTAATACTCATCAACCTCTTTGTTAATTTGTTGAATTTTTAAATTGGCTGAATTTAGCCGATTATCACTTCGCACAATGCCTACAAAATTCCACATAATGAGTCTGATTTCGCTCCATAAGTGGGAAAGAACTACCTTCTCTTTAGAAGGGGCCACTCTAGAAGCGTCCCACTCTGCAATAGCAGGGAATATTTCTTCAAAGACACTCTCATTAATATCCTTGGCACAAGATTTAGCAAAAACGATGCATTCAAGTAAAGAATTACTTGCCAGTCTATTGGCGCCATGGACCCCAGTATGAGCTACTTCACCAATAGCATATAGGTTACTGATATTGCTCTGCGCATCTAAATTTGTATCAATACCGCCGCAGGTGTAATGAGCAGCTGGGACAACTGGCAAAGCTTCATTACATATATCAATACCTAGTTCATGACATCGCTTGGTAATAGTTGGGAAGCGTGACTTGATCCAGTTGGCATCTTTGAATGAGATATCAAGATAAACACAGTCATATCCATTAACCTTCATCTCATTATCGATAGCTCTTGCGACAATATCTCTAGGAGCAAGTTCAAGTCTGCTATCGTACTTATGCATGAATTCTTTTCCATCTGGTAGAAGAAGTTTTGCTCCTTCACCTCTTAACGCTTCAGAGATTAAAAATGATTTAGCATGCGGATGAAAAAGACACGTTGGGTGAAATTGTGTAAATTCCATATTGGTGATATGACAACCAGCCCTATAAGCCATGGCAATTCCATCACCAGTTGAGGTGTCTGGGTTTGAAGTGTAAAGGTAAGATTTTGATGCTCCTCCAGTTGCTAATATAGTTTTATGGGAGGAAAAAGTACCAACCTCTTTGGTATTTTTATTGAAAACATAAGCTCCGTTGCAGTTTCCTTCATTTACAAGAAGATCCACAGCTACATATTGCTCAAAAAGTGTAATATTATTTTTTTGTTTAACTTTTGCTAGTAAGTTAACCTGGATTGATTGACCAGTTTTATCAGCAACATGTGCTACTCTTTTTGAGCTATGACCACCTTCAGTAGTTAGATCATAGTTATTATTAATATGTGAGAATTTTACACCTGCATTTTCAAGGTCTGAAATTGCTAAAGGAGCTTGCTCTACCATAAACCTAATACTTTCCTCACTGCCTAAGTTAAAGCCGGTATTTATTGTGTCTAAAATATGTGACTCAAAATTATCTTCAGGATCAAGCACTGCAGATATGCCACCTTGTGCGTAATAAGAAGAGCCTTCTAAGACCTTATCTTTTGCTATTACAGCAATTGAGAGTTTTTCAGAGAGCTGAATTGCGCTCATCAAACCTGCAGCTCCAGAGCCTATTATAAGAACATCAAATTGATAATTGTTTGTCATAATTTATTGATAAAAAAAGATACAAAATAAAAAATTCTAAATTAATTTTTGTATATAATCTCGCGTAAGTTAAAAACTACTATATTTAACTTATTTCTCCTTTTAATAGTAGACTAACCCCACTCTCTTATTCGAGGTGGGGTTTTTTATTTTATAAGCCTCTGATTATTCATTGCAGGTTTAAAAATTATTAGCAATTTAGGAAGCAATGTGAGATTAACTATTACAGCGCTCAACATAGCAATCGCCATAAAAATACCAAAATAAATACTTGGGATAAAGTGTGATAATATTAGGACTAAGAAACCAAGTGCAACAGTTGCAGCAGTATAAAACATTGAGATACCAATAGATTCATGAGTCCTGTACATTGAAGTCAAGTAATCACCATCCTTTAATATCTCAACTTGAAACCTGCTGATATAGTGCACTGCATTATCAATACCTATTCCAATAGCAATAGCAGCTATAGTGATTGTCATTATATCTAATGGTATATTCATCAAACCCATAACACCTAGGATTACTAGTGATGGAATTATATTTGGTAATACCGCTATAAGAGCTATAGCTGCTGACCTGAATATGAACAAAAAAAGTATAAAAATGATTATAAAGACACTAATTATAGTTTTGATTTGAGATTTAAATAAACTCTGAAGAAGATTGTTGTATAGTGAAAATGTGCCTGTGAAATAAAAATCTTCTTGGCTAAAGTTAAATTCTTCAATTAACTCATTATTGATGTCATTAATTAATTGATTTCTATTCAGTCCAGTCGTTGTTTCTTTAATTCTTGCAACTATCCTTATTTGGTCAGTAGCATCTGATATATGAGGCTTTAAAACCTGAGATTTAGCGAATTCAGGCATATTATTTTTACCTAAAACTAATAAAAATCCATTAGGAGCCTTGCCATTATTTGATCCTTTAAGTACCTGCATAAATGTGTCAATTGATAAAACTTTTCCAATACTAGGTATACCATCGAGATACTTATGAACTTCATGAAAGTCATCTCTTAAGTTCGAATCAGCCCAATAAGCATTAGCCATACCATTAAAAACAATTTCTAATGGTATCGTGCCCCCGAGCTCTTTATCAATAAAGTTAAGTCCTTGATAAATTTCTGTATCCTTTTTAAAATAGTTTATAAAGCTATTTTCTACCGAAAGTTTACTTATACCAATTAAGGAAATAATAATAGCTATAGTCAGAGTTGCTATTATTTTCTTCCCAGACTTATCAGTGGTGTGTGCAAATTTTTGTAGAACTAAGAATTGGTCTGGGTGATCAGCAATTTTAGGTTTTGGCAAAAGTGTCATAAATATTGCAAAAACTACAAAAGATAGAACAAAAGCTATCGTCACACCTATGCTCATCATTAAGCCAAAGTCAATTACAGGTTTCACATTACTGGCAGTCAAGGAAGCAAATGCAGCTATAGTTGTAATAACTGTATAGGCGCATGGCTTTATCATTTCTGTTAAAGTTTGCTTAGTTACATCTGAAGATTTTGCATCAGGATTCTTGTTCCATATTTCCCTATAACGAACCACTAAATGAATAGTAACAGAGAGAGTCATCACAAGAAGAAGTGAGAAAAAATTCGCTGAAATTACAGTGACTTTCCAACCAATAGCGCTTATTATTCCTGTCATAAATAGAGCACCAATAATGCTAATTGATATTGGAACAAGAACCCATCTTATTTTGCGAAAAAATAATGCAAGCATTGATGACATGACCAAAACAACTGCAAGACTGAATACTATTAGATCACTTTTGATATATCCAATTGCATCATTTCTTATCATTGGAACTCCACCCAAGAATAAACTTGCTTCATTTCGATACTCATTCATTATCAAGCGAATATTTTCGATTAATGCTTTCAAAGTTTCATCATTAATCAATATTTCAGGATTATCTGAAGAAAGTGGTATTAGTAGAGCTGTAGTTTTTAAGTCTGCGCTAACTAGATTGTTGGCATAAAGTGGACTATTTTTAAATTCATCTTCAATATAAGACAGATCTGCCTTCCCATTATCAATTGTATAAACATCACTCGCAAGCTCAATAAGGGAAAGAGGAGGGGATTGAAATAGAGAAACATCAAGTATTGATATTACTGAATTAATACCTTCAATGTTGAGCAAGTCATCTCTTAAGGAGCGAAGGAGAGATATTTGATTAGGTTCAAGTATAGTTTCTTCATTCACCGTATAACTAATTACTAATGATTCATCAGAGCCAAAAGTTTTTTGGGTATCAAAATAAAGTTCTAGATTATTATCACCATCTAACGATAATGATTCTGAAGAGGCGTCAAGTGAGAAATTTTGAATTTGAAGTAATGTTGCTCCAATAACAAATAAAAACAGAACTAAAGACCAGGCTGGTTTTTTAATTAAGAAATTCAATAAGGAATTAAGCATATCTAGCTAGTTCAATTTAAAAGGTAAATTTGACAGATGGCTCAGAACCTTTCATGATGTCTAAATAAGTTTCAAAAAGAGATTTGGAGTGCCATTCATTATCATTTAAACGGGTAACAAGAGTTGCATGCATTTGATTTTTTTCACCAACAACTGCAAATAATTTCCCACCTAAATTGAGAAGTTTTTTTAAGTCTTTGTTAATTTCAGGAAGAGCACATCCTAGAACGATTGCATCAAACTGCCCATGCTCAAAATTAGAAGTAAGAAAGCTTTCATGTTTAAGAGTTATATTATTTAGCTTAAGTTTATTAATCTTACTTTTTGCTAGAGTATGTAAGTCTTTATTAGCTTCAATACTTGTAACTGAATTAGATAGTGAAGATAGTACGGAAGTGAAGTAACCACTTCCAGTTCCAATTTCTAAAACATTTTCATGACCTTTTAGGTCAAGACTGTCAAGAATCCTACCTTCAATTTTAGGTGAAAGCATTTTGTCAGTCTTATTAAGAGGTATTTCAATATCAGCAAATACTAGCTTTTGATATTCTTCTGGAACAAAGTTTTCACGTGGGATATCTGTTAATGCTTGATTTGCTCTCACATTGAGACCACCCCAAGGCCTTACTTGCTGTTCAATAACATTTTTTCTAGCTTGTTTAATATCCATATTTCACCTATTTTTTCTTTCGTGGCGGCATCAAGTCAGTAATTGTACCTTCAGCCATTTCAGCTGCGAAAGCAGTAGTTTCTGAAAGTGTAGGATGTGCATGAATTGTTAAGGCTATATCGCTCATATCACAGCCCATTTCAATTGCTAAACTAGCCTCAGAAATTAAGTCACCAGCATGATTTCCACAAATACCCATACCTAGAATTTTGCCTGATTCAGAATCAAATAAACCCTTTGATACTCCTTCACTTCTACCTATACTTAAGCTTCTGCCAGATGCGGCCCATGGAAATACACCCTTATCAAATTTAATTCCAGCCTCGATGAGTTCTTTTTCAGTTTTTCCAGTCCACGCTACTTCTGGATCTGTGTAAGCAACTGAGGGAATTGTAAGAGCATCAAATCCAGTTTTTTGGCCACTAATTACTTCTGCTGCAACTTTAGCTTCATGTGTCGCTTTATGAGCTAGCATTGGCTGACCTACAATATCTCCTATAGCAAATATGTTATCAACATTAGTTTTCATTTGATTATTTGTAAAAATGAATCCACTTTCATCAATATTAACGCCAGCTTTTTCCGCGTCAATTAATAGACCATTAGGAGTCCGACCAACAGCAACTAAAACTTTGTCAAATGTATCTGATTCGGGCGCATCTTTACCTTCAAATTCAACTTTTATTCCTTTTTTTGCTGCAGTCATTTTGGTAACTTTAGTATTTAAAAAGACATTTGCGTAAGTCTTTTTTATTTTTTTATATAAAGGATTAACAATATCTTTGTCTGCCACAGGAATAATTTGACCACCAAGCTCAACAATAGTGATTTCACTTCCAAGAGCATCGTAAATTGTAGCCATTTCTAGACCGATAATACCTCCACCAACAATGAGCATTCTTTTAGGTATGTCATCTAACATGAGCGCATCTGTGGAGTCCATTACTCGCTTGTCCTCGAATGGGAACATTGGAAATTTCGTTACTCTTGAGCCTGTCGCAATAATACATTGTTCAAACTCAATGACTTCATCAGTGCCATCAAGCGATACTTGATTCTTCGAAAGAAATTTTGCATAGCCTTGAATTACGTTTACTTTTCTCGCTTTGGCAAGAGCCTGAATACCTCCAGTAAGTTTACTTACTATATCTTCTTTATTTTTCCTAACACCATCAAGATCAATTTTAGGACTTGCAAAGGTAATTCCAAGTTCACTTGCATGCTTAGCTTCATTAATTACTTCAGCAGTATGGAGAAGAGTTTTAGAAGGAATACAGCCCACATTTAAACAAACCCCGCCAAGAGTTTCATGACTTTCAACTAGGGTAACTTCATTCCCTAAGTCGGCAGCACGAAACGCAGCCGTGTATCCACCTGGACCAGACCCAATAACTAAAACTTTAGTTTTAATCATAATAACATCTCCATAATATTGCTAAGAACTTGATTTAGTTCAGCCATAAATTTTGCACCTTCAGCCCCATCTATAACCCTGTGATCATATGAAAGTGCTAGTGGAATCATTGCTGTAGGTTCAAAAGAACTCCCGTTCCAAACTGGCTTTATTTGAGTTCTAGAGACTCCTAAAATTGCTACTTCAGGCGAATTAATAATTGGTGTAAATTGAGTCCCACCGATTCCACCTAAACTTGAAATCGTAAAACCTGCACCTTTCATTTCACTTGCCTGTAATTGACCTTCTCTAGCTCTTGAAGAAATGTCAGCGAGCTCTTCAGCAAGTTCAACTAATGATTTTTTGCCAACATCTTTCACAACAGGAACAAGTAATCCATTTGGAGTATCAACTGCAATCCCAAGATTAAAGTATTTTTTTACTATTAAATTTTCACCCGTTTCATCAAGTGAGGCATTGAAGTTTGGATGACGCTTCAAAACTTGAACAACAGCTTTCATAATGAAAACTAGGGGGCTTAATTTAATATTTCTTTCTTTTTGATGCTTGCGAAATTTCTCTAATTGCTCAATATTAACTTCATCAAATTGAGTTACATGAGGTATTGAGCTCCAGCTATTTGAGAGGTGTTTTCCAGATAGTTTCTTAATTCTGGATAAAGGAACTATTTCCACTTCATTTACAGTATCTCCATGAATAACTATTTGCTTTACAAAAGACTTTAAATCTTCCTCCAGGACTCTACCTTTTTTACCAGTACCCTTTATTTTTGATAAGCTAACTCCAAGCTCTCTTGCTAACTTCCTTATTGAGGGCGAGGCATGAGAATTTGAATCAGTATTTAAAGAAATTTCTTCTTGAGGGCTTTCAGTTATTGGAGTTGGAGTACTTGGCTTTTTAATCTCAATATTTGAACTATTAGTTGTTTTTGAATTGCTTGGAGCAGCTGTTTGATTAGAAGTGTCTTCTGCTATTTCAGAATCACTCTCAAGAGTAAGAATGAGTTCACCTTTAGCTATCTTATCACCAACTTTTACTTCAAGACTAGCTACCTTTCCTGAAAAGGGCGCAGGGATTTCCATTGTAGCTTTGTCAGTTTCGAGAGTAATGAGGCTGTCATTTTCATTGACAATATCACCAACTTTCACTAAAACTTCAATAACATCAACGGAGTCAAAATCACCTATATCGGGTAACTCAACATTTTTTTGTGTAACGCTTGACTTATGGTTTGAACTATTAGTTGTTTTTGAATTGCTTGGAGCAGCTGTTTGATTAGAAGTGTCTTCTGCTATTTCAGAATCACTCTCAAGAGTAAGAATGAGTTCACCTTTAGCTATCTTATCACCAACTTTTACTTCAAGACTAGCTACCTTTCCTGAAAAGGGCGCAGGGATTTCCATTGTAGCTTTGTCAGTTTCGAGAGTAATGAGGCTGTCATTTTCATTGACAATATCACCAACTTTCACTAAAACTTCAATAACATCAACGGAGTCAAAATCACCTATATCGGGTAACTCAACATTTTTTTGGGTTGGCATATAGACTATTAAATAGCTTTGTATTTTAAGCCTGTAATTATCCCAAATTTAGCTTGCCAAGTGCGATAAATATGAAAATAAATTTAGATGTCAAAACTAATTTATTTTTATATAATAACTAAATTATTTTTTTATAATTTAAGTAAGATATTTTTATGACTTTAGCGCTTTCTACAGAAAATTTAACCAAAACATATTCCAATAATCTTAAGGCATTGAAAGGCGTAAATTTAAGGGTTGAAAAAGGTGACTTCTTTGCACTTTTAGGCTCCAATGGTGCTGGCAAGACTACTGCAATTGGAATTATTTCAGGTTTATTAAAAAGTACCTCTGGAGAGGTAAAAATAAATGGGTTAGATCAAAATAAACATATAAATGAAGTAAAAAAAATGATTGGATTAATGCCTCAGGAGTTTAACTTTAATCCCCATGAACCTAATATGGAGATTCTTATAAACCAAGCTGGATACTTTGGAATTTCTCGAGTAGAGGCTAAAATTCAAGCTGAAGTCCTTTTAAAAAAGATGGAGTTATGGGATAGACGTTTTGACGTTGCCCAATCACTATCTGGGGGAATGAAAAGGCGACTGATGCTTGCACGAGCATTGATTCATAAGCCAAGTATATTGATTTTAGACGAACCAACTGCAGGCGTTGACGTTGAAATTCGCAAATCAATGTGGGATTATTTAACTCAACTTAATAATGAAGGAATTACAATTATCTTAACCACTCATTATTTAGAAGAAGCAGAATCTTTATGTAGAAATATCGCAATTCTCAATGATGGTGTTCTAGTTGAACAAACTAATATGAAGAAGCTGCTTCTAAAGGCAAAGAGACAGGTAATAATTCTAGATACTGTCGAAAAATTGACAAATAATATTTCTATTGCCAATTGTGATTGTGAAATATTAGATGATACTACTTTGCAGGTTGCACAAGGAGAAAATACTTCAATTTCAGATGTAGTTTTAAGTCTGTCAGCTCAAAATATTAACGTTTCGCATCTTCGTAGCTCACAAAATCGCTTAGAAGCTTTATTTTTATCAATTACTAGTTAAATATTATTATGTGGATTGCTTATAAAACAATTGTTACAAAAGAAATACTTAGATTTGTGCGAATTTGGATTCAAACGATAATCCCGCCAATTATAACAACCTCTTTATATTTACTAATATTCGGTGGTTTAATGGGGAGTAGAATTGGTCAAATGCAGGGTGTTAATTATCTAGATTTCATTGTTCCTGGAATTATCCTTATGACAGTAATTATGCAGTCTTATGCCAATACAGTTTCCTCATTCTTTATGACCAAATATAATAATAGCTTTGAAGAATTACTGGTTTCTACTACTCCTAATTGGGTGATTTTATTGGGGTTTGTTAGTGGCGGTGTTTGTAGAGGCCTAACTATTGGTCTAGCAGTAACCTTTACAATATCATTTTTTGTTAAAATTCAAATTAATAGTTTTATAGTTATTGCTATTACCTTCCTTATAACATCAGTAATGTTTGCTTTAGCTGGCTTTATCAATGCGGTTTTTGCTAAGACTTTTGATGATATTTCAATCGTTCCAAATTTTGTATTACTGCCCCTAACTTATCTTGGTGGTATGTTTTATAGTATTGATATATTGCCAAACTTCTGGAGGAACATATCAATTTTTAATCCAATATATTATATGATGGATGCCTTTAGAATGGGATTTTTAGGTATTGGGTCCGTGGAATTATGGAAGGCTTTTTTAGTGCCTTGCATTATGATTGTGATGTTAGCCTTAATAGCTAATAAACTTTTAAGTCGAGGAGTTAGTATTAAGACAGAGTAATTTAGCACCCCTAAAGATACTACTCCAATAGGGTTTTTAAGTATATGTGTATTAAATGTGTATTAAAAAACCAGTCTTTTTTCACATATATCAAACGAAATTTGGACTTTAGTCCAAGTTGATATACAATCTTAGTATGAAAAAACTACTCTTACTTTTAATTCTATCTTTCTTTTCAGTGCAAAGTTTTGCAGGTTCCTGTCCTGATGGCAGTGAACCAGTGAAAAGTATTTCTGCGGATGGTTCATATTTTGTATACAACTGTGATGGTGGTAATGAACAATCATCTTCATCTTCATCTATTTCTAATTCAGGGTCTTCAATAAAAGCTGTTAAATATGAATCTTTTGTGGATACTGAGACATCATCAAGTTGTAAAGACCTCGATAAAAATTTTTATCGTAAGAGTCCCAATAAGTGCTCAATCATTGCTGTACTAGATACTAAGCTTAAAATCGAAGTTGGACATTGGGTCAAAAATGTATGGCAAACATCAGGCTTGCTTATCCATCGAGTTAATAAAAATGGAAATCTTGAAATAGTTGGTAAAGCTGAAAATATTCAAGTAGAGACAAATGAGAAAACAGATCGACCTGGTCAAATGGAGATTGCAACCATTGAAGTTATTACAGAAGAACTTGGCTCAAATTCTGTACAAGTCATTAAAAACCCAATTGTAGAAATACCAACTTCTACTCTTCGAATGGTCTTGACAGATGTTAATCAAGATGGCTTAACTGAATTAGTAATTGCAGGAATGCTTGAAGATGGTAGGAGTCAGGATTCATCATGGAGAGAGGTAAACTTCATCTATGACTTTGAGACAGAAAGCTATTCAAAATTTGGCAAACCACTATACTCCCATGACTTCGTAGCTGGGGATTTAGATGATGATGGCTATGATGAATTCATCGATATATCATGGGGTGGTAGTCATCAAGGTGGAGGGGTTGGGGTTTGCAACGGGAAAACCTTGGAATGCATTTATCAGAGTAATCCTCCAAGCCTTCACACATCTAAAACATCACTCTCTGTTTATCCTAACAAAAAAGGCGGAATCTTATTTCATAACTGTAGCAAGGGGTATTTAGATTGGTGTTGGTCAGAAGTGACTTATATCAACGGCAGAATACAATTAAAACTGTTAGACAAGTATATTTCCAGCAAAAAGCCAGATAAAGAGGAGCTATTTAAAAGCTGGCAAGGCTGGGAACAAAAAAAGAAAGGGTGGGCAGTGCCTGGATATAAAACGAGTGAAAGATTTAAGTTAATCAGTGAATCCTATCGTTCTCATCAGTTCGACATGGACGGTGATGGCGACTTTGATACAGCTACCTGGAAAGAAAACCAACTTTGCAAAAAATTAGCATCAGAAAAAGTTTATCACAGGCCATCTCAGTGCAAGCCAGTTGGAGAAATGATTTTCTTTAGAAATGATAATGGTAAGTTTACAGTTTCTGATACCCATGAAATTGACCCTGGCGCAACAACGGCTTTGTACAACTTTGATATAAATCAAGATGGTTATATGGATTTTTATGCCTTTAGAGATGAACATCATACGTTTGAGTGTAATAATCAAATTAATAATATATTCTTTGGTAACGGTGATGGAACATTTAGAAGACCATCAGTTAAAGAACAAAGTGGAATCTTTGGAAACTATGGCTGTGAGATACAATCGTATTTCTTCGAATTTGAAGGTGAAGCCTACAGAGCTTTTTTCACTCACAAATACTCAAAGGGTTTCTCTGGTAGCAGGGCAGTATATGTAGGTGTGGAGAAAATTGGTACTAAGGCAGAAAAAGCTGCTAAGGCAGCAGAAACCGACACTGTTGATACTGAGCAATCAGCAGAAGATGAAATCGCAGCATTTGAAGCCGAACTGGCAGTGGAACTTGCTGAAGAAGCTGCTAAGGCAGCAGAAACCGATACTGTTGATACTGAGCAGCAATCAGTAGAAGATGAAATCGCGGCTTTTGAAGCAGAACTGGCTGCTGAACTCGGTCAGTAATTAACCCCCTCCCTCCCTCACACATCAAACGAAATTTGGACTTTAGTTTAAGTTGATATAAAATAATAGAATGAAAAAACTACTCAATTAAATGTGAGTCAGTTCTGACCTTTTTTAAAAAAATGTCGATTAAAGATATGTTGTACCTATGCGATTTAGTAGGGAAGTGAGTATCAAGACAGAGTAATTTAGTACACTTACAGACACTTAACATTAAAGGAATATTTATAACAATGGACGAATCAATTAACGTATTTGGTGAAAAATTAGAAATCTGTGGTTTGGACCCAGTAACTGGATTCTACCGAGATGGTAATTGTAATACCTGTAAAGATGACCTTGGTTCTCATACAGTTTGTATTGAAACTTCGCAGGAATTTTTAGACTACACAAAATCCCAAGGTAATGATTTATCTACTCCTATGCCGGATTATGGCTTTGAAGGCTTGGAATTAGGCGATAGTTGGTGCGTATGTGCTGAGCGTTGGTTAGAAGCAGAAAAAAGTGGTATGGCACCAAGACTGAATTTACAAAGTACGCATATAAGAGCATTGGAAATAATTCCAATGGAACTTCTCAAAAAATATGCAGTCGATGATCAATAGATTAAGAAACGGTGTAATAGCGAAAACTCGAATGTACAACTTAAGTTAAAGTTGATATAAAATAATAGAATGAAAAAACTACTTCTAATCTTATTAATTTCTCTTAGTTTAATTGGGTGTTCTAGTAACCAAATGTTAGGTGGTAGCTCACTCAAGCCTATGCCAGTTGTGGACTATGTTGATCTTGATCGGTTCATGGGCGATTGGTACGTAATTGCCACTATCCCAACGTTTCTTGAAAGGGATGCATACAATTCCATTGAAACCTATCAGCGTGATAATGATGGAACAATTGCAACAACCTTCACTTTTAATAAAGGTAGTTTGAACGGTCCAACTAAGATTTATCGACCCCGTGGATTTGTTAAAGATAAGCGCACTAACGCGATTTGGGATATGCAGTTTGTATGGCCAATAAAGGCAGATTATAGAATTGTATATTTAGATGATAACTACCAACAAACCATTATTGGGAGAAACAGTCGAGACTATGTATGGATTATGGCGCGAACGCCAACGATTTCCCAACAAGACTACTCAAACTTGGTAGCTCGGGTAGATTCCTTTGGTTACGACCTAGATGATCTGCAAAAAGTAACCCATGAATGAATTAGTGAGCCAATAGTATTTTTGTTAGGAGAGGTTTTTAGTTAGGAGGAGTAAGTATGGCAAAGTATGGAGTTATCTTAAAATTGAGTAGTGGAGGAGATGCTATTGAAGAAGCAGATGTGCCTCTCATTGTTGATGCTCTGGATCTAGAAGAAGTATTCAAAACCCTAGAAGAAGATATGGAAATACAAGTTGAACTAGAAGATTTTGCAAGTCAGAATTATGGAGAACTAGAGTTTGATGCTTGGAAGCCCATTAAGATTTTCCAATTTACCTTGACAGAAAATGATGATATAGATGAAGATAATGAGCCTACTGTTGTTTGGGAAATATGAAAAATATAGAATATTTAAAAAAATATTAGTCAATAATTCATAATTACCCCTTATATATCTCAAGAAATTTGGACTTCAGTCCAAGTTGATTTACAATCAATATATGAGCAAATTATTAATACCATTACTTGTCTTTTTATCTGTTTCAGTATTAGCACAAAAAAATACTAATACTTGGTATATCCCAGGGCATTACCCTGAATCATTCCAACAATTTATTTACGAGATGCATGAAGTTAAAGGTGCTCATAATTATTATAAATTTGAATCAAATCTTCAAAAAGATAAGAATATTTTAAAAGAATTAAAAAATAATAACAAAACTGGACTAATTAGTTATTTATTATTTGAAGATAATAAAATTGTAATAGATGAGTCTGATATACCACCTAAAATAATTGATGATTTGTTACCCTCTCATTCAATAGGTAAAAGTTTAGTATCTTATGTTACAGGGCATGCAATTTGTAAAGGATATATCAGTAGTGTTGATGAAATATTAGATTGGGACTTACTTGATAATACTTTATATGAAGATCAAGTATTAATTAATCTCTTAAATATGAGAGCAGGAGATCAAAAATATATTGGTGAAAGACTCCACCCACAAGTAGATAATCAGTGGAAGAGTAGTGGTGTAAATTTAAATATGACTTCACTAGAAACAATAGTCGAATCGAATTTACAGAATACTCAAAAATCAGACTCTGTATATAACTATAGCGCCTTAACCACTCATATTTTAATGAATTATGTAATTTATAAATCAGGAAATGATTGGGAAAAATTATTACATAGTGTTTTTAATGAAAATGCAAAAGTTAAAAATAGTGTTTACTTTGAATTAACACGAAAGGCTAGTTATGGACATGAGTCGACAGTAAGATATAGTTTTTATGCAACAAGATATGATTATCTTAGAATTGCAAAAGCAATAATGGATGATTGGAATAATGATACTTGTGTTGGTAAGTATTTAAAAACAGTTTATGATAGAAGAATCGATAAGAACGACAATGACAACCCAAAACCTGATGATATTGCCACCTATTCAAAAAGATATGGCGGCCAATTTTATTTTGATATCATTGGAATGGAAGATAGTAAAATATTAGGTATGAGTGGATTTGCTGGTCAAAATATTTTGATTGATTTAGATAATCAAAAAATAATAGTGATTAATTCATTGTTCAAAAATTATGACTGGAAAAAAATAGTTTATGAAAGAATTTAAAATGCTCAGCCAAATAATGGATCAACCAATCTTTTTCTAGAGGTAACTTATTTGTTTTGAAAAGTGAGCATCAACTGAGTATTAATAAGAGACTGAGTATTCTCAGAAGAAGGAAAAATGCAAAAAAGTATTAAATTTATATTAAAGATTTCCTTTATCTATAGGATTAAGGTCGGGAATATGCATTGAAACAGAATAGTTTAAATCTTTTAAAGCCACTAAAACTCCTATTAATAATGGGCTAAGACCTAACAATGTCCTCATCTCCACTCATAATTCTTTTAATATTTGCGCGATGAGTAAAGCAAATAAAAAGAGACATGAGAAAAATTACTAGAGTGCCCTTTAAGTCGCTAGTAATAAAGTAAAAATAAATGGGAGAAAGTAATGTGGCAGTTAATGCTGCAATAGATGAAATTTTTACTATTTTAGCAACGGTAAGCCAGATAATTGCAAATGCTAATCCTAAAAAAAAGCTTAAACCTATTAATCCCCCAAGGTAAGTTGCTACACCTTTTCCTCCTTTAAAGCCATAAAAAATTGGAAATATATGTCCAAGAAATGCACAAAGTAAAATGATGGTTAATTCAAATATATTAACAGCAAAGAAATAAGTAGCTAGAATTACTGGTAAAGCACCCTTTAAACCATCAAATAATAGAACAAATGCAGCTACTTTTTTACCACCAATTCTAAGAACATTTGTTGCGCCAGGATTCTTAGAACCTTGAGTTCTTGGATCAGGAAGCCCCAAAATCTTGCAAATAATAATAGCACTTGAGATGGAGCCTAGTAAATAGCTAGCAATTAAAAAGTAAAACACACAGTTCTCCCATTTTTTATCTTAATGAATTTTAGGACTATTTACAAATTATATCAATGAAAACATTTTATTGTAGTAATCAAAGGATTTCTCAAAGGTATGATGATAGTTTTTTTTAGGGTAGATTAAATATGGATATTGTTTTTGTTAAAGGACTTAAGATAGATACAGTTATAGGTATCTATGATTGGGAAAGAAAAATTCGCCAAGACATAATATTAGATATAGAGATGTCTTCAGATATTGCTAAAGCAGCAGCTACTGATCATATTGATCAAGCTTTAAACTATAAGAATATATGTAAGCGTATTATAAGTTTTGTGAAAGAGTCTGAATTTCAACTTGTTGAAACCTTGGCAGAGAAAATTTGCCAAATTATCCTTAATGAGTTTGAGGTTAGTTGGGTTAAATTAAAACTAAATAAAGGTGAGGCAATTACTGGAGCTGAAGGTGTTGGTGTAATTATTGAAAGGATAAGCGGCTAATGAGCTTACTGCACTTTAACATTGGCTCAAATCAAGATAGACGAAAAAATATTCGTTTAGCATTGGATAGTCTTGAATCTAACTTTACAGAAATTACTATGTCATCACTTTTTGAGAGCCCTTCTGAGGGCTTCATTGGGAGTAATTTTTATAATATTGGTGTTAATGTTGAGACAGATAAAAATATTAATGATGTTGTAATTATTTTGCATGATATTGAAAATACCTTAGGTAGGGATCGTACCTTGCCAAAGTTCTCTTCTAGAATAATAGATTTAGATCTTGTTTTATATGATGACGTCATTGACGATAAATTAAATATTCCTCGACGTGATATTTTAAAGTATGCGTTTGTTCTAGCACCTCTTGCGGAGCTTAATCCAAATGGCATACATCCTCAGGAAAGAATTTCTTATTTGGATCTTTGGAAGAGGTTCCAATCTAGCAAGGAATTTGACTTAAACCAGTATAATATAAATAAACTTTTTGATTAATGAGTACAAACTATGAAAAAAATAACTGCATTATCTTCACTGATCATTCTTTCAGTTTTTGTGTTTTTTACAAACACTACCCAAGCTGAATTTGTTGCTGGTAAAAATTATATTGTCTTAGATAAAGCAATAGAAACTGAGACGGGTAATCAAGTAGAAGTTAGAGAGCTTTTTTGGTATTTTTGTCCTCATTGCTTCTCTGTTCACCCTCTACTTGATAATTGGTTAAAAACAATGGACAGCTCTGCTCAATTTATTCTTCAGCCGGCAGTCTTTCCAGGTTGGGAATATGGAGCGAGTTTCTATTATATTCTTGAAGAGTTAGGTGAAGTAGATCGATTACACGGAGCTCTATTTAATGCAATTCATATTCAAAAATTACAATTTAAAACGCAACAAGATTTTGTTGCTTGGCTAGCTTTTAATGGAGTAGATGAAGAAAAGGCAAATAAGGTTTATAACTCATTTCCATTAAAGATTGCTGTTAATAAAGCAAAGGCTAACACATACAAATATCGTATTCCTGGAGTCCCAGCTTTTATTGTAAATGGTAAGTATATGGTTAATGGAACTAGTGCTGGAAGTGCAGAGAAAATTTTTGAAGTAATTGATTATCTAATTCAAAAAGAATCTCAATAATAAATATGGTTAGGCTTGAAGCCGATTCAGTTTTATTGTTCTCAGGGTTAGACCCATCTGGAGCAGCAGGAGTTTCAGCAGATATTGAAACTATTAATCAATTTGGCGTTACCCCGCTTCCAATTATTACTACGCTTACTGCTCAAAATACTCAGCGAGTACTATCTCTTGAGCCAACAAAAAGTAGCCTTTTAGAGTTGCAATTTAAGTTAATTGATGAAGATATTAGTTTTAATACAGTCAAAATAGGACTGCTAGGCTCACCTTACCAAGTTAAAGTTATTTCAAAATTACTACGTGACAGGTCTGGAGTGAATATCATTCTTGATCCAATAATAAGTTCAAGCACAGAACATATCTTAAGCAGTAATGAGATGATTGATGCAATGAAGAAAGAACTTATTCCTCTGTGCTTAATTCTAACACCTAATTTAGCAGAATTAAATGCCCTTGCTCCTGGACTTAATGAAGAGTCAGCAATATCAAGTTTAAATTGCCCTTGGGTACTTTTAACGACTTCTGATAGCTCTGAAATTCAAGTCGAGCATCGCTTATATCACGACTCTAATTTAATAAGAAAATTTACCTATAAGAAATTGGTAGGCCAATATCATGGCTCTGGCTGCACATTATCAAGTTCTATTGCAGCTTTAGTGGCACTTGATGTTCCAGTAGAAGATGCCTGTGAAAAGGCGCTTGACTATACTTACCAATCTTTATTAAGCGCAAAAAAGGTTGGTAAAATGCAGTATCATCCAAATAGAACTTTTCCAAAACAATTATGACTTTTATTGATCAATGGCTAAGAACTGATATTAGAAATATCAATGCTTATCATGTTCCTTCTGCAAAGAATATGTTGAAGATGGATGCAATGGAAAGTCCGTTTGGTGTTCCTGAAGAATTAAAAGATGAATTTTTAGAGTATATATCGTATTCAGAAGTAAATCGCTATCCAGATGCAAATGCCAACGAACTCCAGGCAACCTTAAGAAGCTTAATGGATATTCCAAAAGATTTTGGTGTGCTTCTTGGAAATGGCTCTGATGAGTTAATTCAACTATTGTCTCTAGCCTGCAGTAGTGGTGAATTGATAATGAGCTTTGAACCAAGTTTCGTAATGTACGAGTTGGTTTCCAAGTTTGCACAGTTAAATTATCATGGAATGCCACTTGATGAGAACTTTGAGATTGATTTAAAATCTACTCTTTTGGCTATTCAAAGTAAAAAGCCAAAGTTAATTTTTATAGCGTACCCAAATAATCCAACTGGTAATTCTTTTGATTACGATGTTATTAAAGAAATTATTCGTTCTACTGACGCCTTAGTTGTTCTTGATGAGGCTTACTATGCATATTCAGAGAAGAGTTTTTTGGCTGAAATTAAAAACTTTTCAAACCTAGTAGTACTCCGAACTATTTCTAAAATTGGTTTTGCAGGCTTAAGGCTTGGTTTGTTAGTTGGTAGTCAAGAGACTATTGAGCAACTAAATAAATTACGACTTCCATACAATATAAACATTTTGACTCAGGTGAGTGCAAATTTTCTACTTAAAGATAGGCAGCGCATTGTGAGTAACGCTAAAATAATTATTAATGAAAGGAGACGACTTTATGACGAGCTTTCTTTAATCCAAAGCCTTACTGTTTATCCATCTCAAGCTAACTTTCTTTTAATAAAGGCTGAAAATGCAAAACTTTTATTGGAATCATTAAAGGATAGTAGGATTCTTATAAAGGGTTTTGCAATAAGCACGCAATTAGAAAACTTCGTACGCATAAGCGTTGGTGAGGCAAAAGAGAATAATGTTCTTCTAGAATGTATCAAGGAATTCTATGGTTAACCGTGAAGAGTTAAAAAATTACTGTGACACCTATCTTGATGTTGATAAATTTAAGGACTATTGCCCTAATGGACTTCAAATTGAAGGTTCATTAAATATCACTAAAATTGTAAGTGGTGTCAGCGCTAATTTAGAGCTTATCGAGAGAGCTATTGAAGAAAAAGCGGATGCTATTTTTGTTCATCATGGTGTTTTTTGGGATAACGAGTCAAAAATAATAACTGGCGCAAAGAGAGCTAAGATTGCCTTATTGCTTAAACATAATATAAATCTTTTTGGTTTTCATCTTCCTCTTGATGACCACTGTGAGGTTGGAAATAATGTTGAGCTGGGAAGGCGTTTGGGCGTAAAAAATATGGAGCCTGTCCAAGGGGGCTTGCTATGGCAAGGTGAACTGAGAACTAATTTAAGTGATTTTTCAAAATTGATTGAAGAAAAACTAGATAGGGTGCCTCAAATATTTGGTAAACAGAGTGGTGAGATTAAAAAAATTGCTTGGTGTACTGGTGCTGCCCAAGGTTTTATTGAGGCTGCAATCAGCCTTAATGTTGATTTGTATTTGAGCGGGGAGGTATCTGAACAGACTCCTGCAGTTGCTAAGGAGAATAACATTACATTTATTTCAGCTGGCCACCATGCGACAGAACGATATGGAGTGCAGGCTCTATGCAATCATCTTTGTTCTCAGTTTAAACTGCAACATCAATATATTGAAGTCGATAATTCTGTTTAATCTAATTATTATTTGGAGTAAGTATGGAGCGGTTAAATTTTTCTAGTTCTTTGAGTTTTAGTAGAATCATTTACGGAATGTGGCGATTAGCGAATGATGCTAATACATCAACCAAACATATTAATACCAAAGTTAATTTATGCTTAGATCAAGGAATTACAACGTTTGATCAAGCTGCAGTGTATGGTTTGTATACTGCCGAAGGCTTATTTGGAAGTGTCCTTAAAGCAACCCCATCCTTAAGACATAAGATTGAAATTGTATCAAAATGTGGCATAGTAAATCCCTCTGATAAATATTCTAATGCAACTTTTAGTCATTATGACACCTCAAGAGAGCACATCTTTAGCTCTGTTGATGCATCCTTGAAGAATATGTCTACAGATTATTTAGACTTATTATTAATTCATCGTCAAGATCCTTATATGGATCATCTGGAGACTGGAAAGGCGTTAGATGATCTTGTGTTGTCTGGAAAAGTAAAGGAAGTGGGCGTTTCAAACTTTAAGCCTTGGGATTATAGTTTGTTGCAGTCAAGCATGAAATGCCCGTTGATAACAAATCAAATTGAGCTATCTTTGGCTGCAACTCAAGCATTTACAAATGGAGATCTTGCTTTTCATCAGGAGCAAAAAACTACTGTAATGGCTTGGTCACCGCTTGGAGGCGGGAAATTAATGAGTAATAATGGATTACTTGGCAAGGCATTAGCAAAAATTGCAGCTAATCAAAATGTTGATATGGCGGCTGTTGCTGTTGCATGGATATTGGCCCATCCAGCAAAAATTTGTCCTATAATGGGTACAAATAACCTTGAAAGGATAGCAAAAATTTCTGATGCTTTGAAAGTTAAGATGGATCGTGAGACTTGGTTTGAACTTTATACAGCGTCATTTAATGATGGCATTTTGCCATGGCGCCTTCCTTAATTTAGTGAAAATAAAAATATTTTTTTGAATGAATGAAATAAATATCCTAAGTTATTGAATATATTTATGAATATTAGTCCCAGTCCTTCGTATAATCTATAGTTTTTTTAGTACCTTGAAATATTATGAGTAAAAAATATAGTGTTGCTATCGTTGGCGCAACTGGAGCGGTTGGGGAGACGCTTATCTCAATTTTAGATCAAAGAAAATTTCCTATTGAGAATTTGTACCCACTAGCATCCAAACGCTCAGCTGGAAGTAAAGTTTCATGCCAAGGAAAGTCATGGACTGTTGAAGATCTGGATACTTTTGACTTTTCTAAAGTTCAAATAGGTATATTTTCTGCTGGCGGCGACATTTCAGAAAAATATGTACCTCTAGCTGCAGCACAAGGCTGTATTGTTATCGATAACACATCTCATTTTAGAAGGGATGATGACATTCCGCTAGTTGTTCCAGAGGTTAATCCACATGCAATCGCTGATTATACTAATCGAAATATTATTGCCAATCCAAACTGTTCAACGATTCAGATGTTAGTTGCTTTAAAACCGATATATGATGCTGTAGGAATCTCTAGAATCAATGTTGCAACATACCAAGCTGTCTCTGGAAGTGGAAAAGAGGCTATTACTGAACTTACTAATCAAACTGCTAATTTATTAAATGGTAATGATGTAGAAGTAGAGGTTTATACCAAACAAATTGCTTTTAATGCTATTCCACATATTGATACATTTCAAGATAATGGATACACAAGAGAGGAAATGAAAATGGTTTGGGAAACTCAAAAGATATTTGAGGATGAGAACCTTCTTGTTAACCCTACTGCCGTTAGAATTCCAGTTGTATATGGCCATTCAGAAGCTGTTCATATAGAGACTAAAGAAAAAATTACTGCTATTGATGCTCGAAATCTACTTGAAAAAGCAGAAGGCGTTATTGTTATGGACGAAAGAAAAGATGGTGGATATGCAACTCCTTTTTCAGAGGCTACTAATACTGATGCTACCTATGTAAGCCGAATTAGGGAAGATATTAGCCATGAAAAAGGCCTTAATTTATGGGTTGTGTCAGATAATATTCGAAAAGGTGCTGCTCTTAATAGTGTTCAAATAGCTGAAATACTCATCAGAGACTATATTGCTTAAGATAAAATCGAATTATGATTACTAAAGAACGCAAGACAAATGAAACTGATATTGCCATTAGTCTTGAGCTATATGGAAGTGGAAAAGCTAAGATTGAAACAGGCGTTCCATTTCTGGATCACATGCTAGATCAAATTGCTCGCCATGGATTAATGGACATTTCAATTAAATGTGATGGTGATAATGAAATAGATGATCATCATACGGTTGAGGACGTTGGAATAACTTTTGGACAAGCATTCTTTGATGCTGTAGGTGATAAAAAAGGATTGACACGTTATGGTCATGCCTATGTTCCTTTAGATGAGGCTTTATCGAGGGTAGTTATAGATTTGTCTGGCCGACCTGGGCTCGATCTCGGGGTTAAATTTACTAGAGATAGGGTGGGTACATTTGATTTAGATTTAATTAGAGAATTCTTCCAAGGTTTTGTAAATCATGCCTTAGTTACTCTGCATATTGATAATATGAAAGGTATAAATTCGCATCACCAAGCAGAAACTGTTTTTAAAGCTTTTGGAAGAGCGCTTCGAATGGCTGTGACTCCAGATGAGAGGCAAGCAAATACAATCCCTTCGACTAAGGGTTCACTTTAGAAGATAATTAGGAAGAGCAATATGCAAACAATTGCAATTGTTGACTACGGAATGGGAAACGTAAGTTCTGTTCAAAAGGCTATTGAGCATATAGCACCAAATGATAAGTGCCTTCTTACTAATAATCCTAAAGTCATAAGAGATTCTGATCGTGTTGTGTTTCCAGGACAAGGAGCAATGGGTTCATGTATGAGCGCTCTTGCTTCAAATGAACTTATCGATGAAATTAAATTAGCATCTAAATCAAAACCATTTCTTGGGATATGTCTTGGATTACAATTATTATTTGACTATAGTGAAGAAAATAATACAACTCAAGGACTTTCATTAGTTCCAGGAAAAGTCATAAAATTTCAAAATAGTGAACTTAAAATACCACATATGGGATGGAATAGAGTAAAGCAAGTAAAGAACCACCCACTGTGGCATAAAATTGAAAATAACAGTCGTTTTTATAGTGTTCATAGTTACTATGTAGAAGAGCTCGATAAAGAGTGTGTTGCTGGTACGACGGATTATGGACATACTTTTACATCTGCAATTGCAATCGATAAGCTCTTTGCAGTTCAATTCCATCCAGAAAAATCTCAAAGTGATGGGCTGCAACTACTCAAAAACTTTGCTAATTGGACATAGAGTAATAGTAAATCAGTTTTTGATTAGATTTTTAAGATTGACTAAATAATTATCTTGATCTAAAGTAGTGTTATTTTTTTGGGAGTTGAATATCATTTCAGCTATGCATTCCATCATCATATGCTCAACTTTGTGGATATCACTATGAATTACAATTAGTTTTTTGTATATATCGTTAATTCCAATTGGTTGATGCAGTGCGAGCTGATCTTGAAGAGCTAAATGAAGATTTATGTGCAGAAACGGGTTTGTTTTTCCTTGCTCTGGGAAATATTCTAAATTTATATCATTAATTAGCGCATGATACTCTGGGTGTTTCTGGACTATTAATGCAAGCTGAAGCTCAAGTGGCTTTAGTGTTTGAGCAGTGACATGTTTTTGCCATGAGTTGGCTAGAAATTTTCTTTGTTTGGATCTATCTTGTGAGAACACTTTGCTTCTTTATGTTTTAAAGATTCTTCTCTTCGTATTCACATAAGTCTAGTAGCTTACATTCTTTGCAATGTGGCGATCTTGCTTTACAAACATATCTTCCATGAAGAATCATTAAATGATGAGCTGGAACCTTAAATTCATCAGGTATGAATTTAATTAATTTCTTTTCAACTTCTAGAACTGTTTTTCCTGAAGCAATTGCTGTTCTGTTTGCAACTCTATATATATGAGTATCAACAGCAATAGTTGGTTGTCCAAATGCTGTATTAAGAACTACATTTGCTGTCTTTCGGCCCACACCAGGAAGCGCCTCTAATTCTTTACGAGTTTCAGGAACATTTGAGCTATATTTGTCTATTAGTATTCTGCAAGTTTGGATAATATGTTTTGCTTTTGAATTAAATAAGCCAATCGACTTGATTGTGTCTCTTAGTGTATCTTCACCTAAATCAAAAATACTTTCAGGAGTATTTGCAAGAGGGAATAAGATGTCAGTAACTTGATTTACACTTTTATCAGTTGCTTGCGCTGATAATGTCACAGCCACCAATAATTCAAATGATGTTGAGTAGTTCAGTTCAGTTGTCGGGTTTGGAATCTGCTTTAAAAGCCGAGCAAACATTTCACTTCTAGTTTCTGCGTTCATTTGGAGCTTTTTCCTTTAAACTAAGCTCGAATATTATACTTAAACTTTGCTTATTTTTCAATAGTAAGCTATTTTGATTATAAAAATGACTGGGCATAGTTCTCAAGATCTCTACATAAACTATGTTTCTCAGGTGAACTTTCTTTTAAGTTAAATATACTGCGCTCAAAGCTATCTATCGATAAAAAACCGTTTTCACCATTTTGTACTCTAGACTGAACAATTTCAAACCACTGCTCTTGCTCAAATTCATTCAATAACTGAGGATAATTTCTAGCTTTAAAGTTTAAGAATAATTTTGTGAGCTTCTGATCTTCAAAATCTGGCTTAAAGTGTTTAATTTCCTCTTCTGAAAGATTTTGAATTTGATTGCATATAGTTCTATCATTATTACTTATAAAGCCATCATATAGAGATTGATCAACATCATTACTTGGCTTCCTTTCACCTTCTTTTTTATAAACTGATTGAACCTTCTCTTCAATTTTTTTTATATTATTCTGGATATATAGCAGATTTTTTAAACAATTCTCCATATTTAATTGAAACTTTTCAACAAGCATAGGAGATAATTTAAAGCTAGTTGAATTTGGGCTGCATACAAACATTGGGCTTTTATTAAAAACTAGTTCATTAAGTTCCAGTTTGTTAACGCCTTTTGGAAGATCTACCTTTCTAGAAAATGTGAGTTTTTTTAATTCGTCAATCTCAAGTTCCATTATAATTTCTGGATCCTGATTAAGATTAAAGACGATTGCACGATCTGAATACTCAGGGTGATGACATATTGCTGTTACTAGGCGAGTAAAAGATGATTTATAGCCAAAGGGAGAGTTTGTCAAAAGCATTGGATGAAGCATGCGAACCTGCCTGCTAACTTCTTTTTTATCATTCAAGCTAAGTGCATAATCAAAAAACTTGGGCTGAGTTTTTTTAATAATAGATGCAATTCCAATTGTGGCTCTAACATCAGCCATAGCATCATGTGCATTCGTATGCTCGATGTTATTTGCAGGTGCAAGTGTATCTAACTTGAAAATTGGTCTATTTTTATCATTTTTTACCCACTTCAGACTTCCTTCTTCTTTGTGCGCATAACAGAAGCGTGCAACGTTGAGAATGTCCCATCTTGCATTGCCATTTTGCCAATGCCAAGAATATGGATCAATGAAATTTCTATATAGAGTATGCCTTGTAAATTCATCATCAAATGCTATTGAGTTATAGCCGACAATGCATGTTTCAGGTTTTGAAAATTCATGATGTATCTTTTTAATAAACTCATGCTCTATTAAGCCATTTTTCTCACATAATTGAGGAGTTATGCCTGTGACTGCACATGCTTCAGGCGCTGGTAAGCAGTCATGAGTTGGTTTGCAGTAAAACATATGCTCTTCAAGAACATTAAGATTTTCATCAGTTCTAATGCCAGCGAACTGAGCAATTCTTTGAACTTTTGGTGATAATCCAAAAGTTTCATAATCGTACCAATAGAATGTTTTCATAGATTCTCTTTTTGTAATAATTATATATGTAACAAATACTATTAATTGAAAGAGATATTATTTTGTTGTAAAAAATTAGATGATAAAGGCTTAAATTGTAGTAATTTGATTTAAATCAGGCAATAAAAAACCCGGCACTTAGGCCGGGTTTTTTATTAAATAATTCTTAAATTATTTTGGTACTACGTTAGCAGCTTGAGGTCCTTTAGCACCGTCTTCAAGTTCAAATTCAACTTCTTGACCTTCTTCTAGTGATTTGTAACCATCACCTTGGATTGCTCTGAAGTGAACGAACACATCATCACCACTCTCTTGCTCAATAAAACCAAAACCTTTTTTTGCGTCAAACCATTTAACGCGTCCTGTTGTTGTAGACATTCCGTCTCCTAAAAATAAATAAAACATGGAAAAGACGCAACCAACCCAAATTACTGTGAAACCGACTTACTACGAAGCAACAACACACTATTAAATTAGCTGTATTTTAACCAGCACTGAGATTTTAACCTATATTTTTATATTAAATAGGTCTATTTACGAGTAATTACCAACAATTAATCTTTTCTTTTTGGCTTGCCTCGTGAGAATTTCTTATCTTTATGTCTATTAGGTCTATCTCCACCCTTACCCCTAGGTTTCCTTTCAAACTTTCTTTCACCACCTCTTCTCGAGGAGTCTCTTTTAAAATCATCACTTTTTTGATGAGGGGCAGTTGTGTTATTTTTGTCTGACAACTCTTCAATATTAAGTTTTTTATCAAACACTCTAGTTTTTTTCAAAATTGCAAGTGTTTCTTTTGTCATTTCATCGGGCAGATCAATTGTGGTAAAGTCTTGAAATATCTGAATTGCGCCTATAAATTCACTACTAATTTCAGCCTCATTTGCTATTGCACCTAATACATTACCTGGCTTAATATTGTCTTTACGACCTACAGCTAGTCTGTACCTTCGCATTTTAATTGAAGGATTATTTTTTAAAGGATCTGCATGAACTGAAATAGAAATTTTAGCTTTACTGCCTTCTTTGAATGAGCCTTGACTTAACTCTTTTTCACTAAGAAGTAATGGCTCTGTTCCTTGCGCCATAAGTGCCAGTGCTGATGCTATCTTAAAGGCATCAACTTCATGCTCTTTTTGGAAACTTAGGATTAATTCTTCAAAGATTCCCAGCTCTTGATTATTAAGAGTATCACTTATTCTTTGTTTAAAGTTTGTTACTCTTTGCTCATTAATGATTTTGGCAGAAGGAAGCTGCATTGGTGTGATTGGTTGACGAGTAATTCTTTCGATTGTCTGAAGCATCCTTCTTTCTCTTGGCGCTACAAACAGTATTGCTTTTCCTTCTCTTCCTGCTCTACCTGTTCTGCCAATTCTGTGAACATAAGACTCTGGGTCTTGAGGAATGTCATAATTTACGACATGAGAAATTCGCTCAACATCTAATCCTCTTGCGGCGACATCTGTAGCAATTAGAATATCAATTTTCCCTTTTTTAAGTTGCTGGATTGTTCGCTCTCTTTGATTTTGAGCAATATCTCCATTAATTGCTTCAGCTGAAAAACCTCTTGCAGATAATTTTTCTGCTAAATCCACTGTTGCTGTTTTTGTTCTTACGAATATTAAAAGAGCATCAAATGATTCAACTTCTAAAATTCGAGTTAATGCATCTAGTTTATTAACGCCACTAACCAACCAATAACTTTGGCTAATTGTTTGTGCTGTAGCAGTTTTTGTTTTTATCTTAACTATTTTTGGATCGTTTAAGAATTTTTCAGCAACCCTTCTTATTACGTCGGGCATTGTTGCTGAAAAAAGTGCAATTTGACGCTCTTTTGGAAGCTTTTCCATTACCCACTTAACATCATCAATAAAGCCCATTCTTAGCATTTCATCAGCCTCATCAAGTACAAGTGCTTTTAATGAGTTTAGCTTGAGAGTGCCTTTTTTTATGTGGTCCATTACTCTTCCAGGAGTACCTACAACAACATGAACTCCTCTCTTTAATGGTCTTAACTGAATATCATAAGACTGCCCACCATAAATTGGAAGTACATGAAGTCCCTTAAGATGCCTTGCATATGTTTGAATAGCTTCTGAAACTTGAATTGCAAGTTCTCTAGTAGGCGCTAATACTAAAAGCTGAACTTGATTAGTGCTGATATCAATTCTATCAATTAATGGAAGTGAAAATGCTGCTGTTTTACCAGTACCAGTTTGCGCTTGACCAATAACATCATGGCCATTTAGTAAATACGGTATGCACTGCTCTTGAATTGCTGAGGGTGTTTCATAACCAACTTCATCAAGCACCTTGATTAAGGCATCGGAAAGGCCAAAACTTTTAAAATTTACGCTTGGTTCATGTTCAGACATGTGAAGTGGGGGGAGTAAAAAGGTGCGTATTATACCTTAATTTGAAATTCTACATCTACAAGCGGTATTTATCAACAAGATGAAGTTAATAAAAATAAATTAAAACCATTTAATGGAGCAGCCTATTGAGGGAGTTTGGTGGCGAGGACCATTTCCTGAAATTGCAATTTCTTTCATTGCTTCAAATAATTCTCTTTTTGCACCCTCAACTGATTCTTTTCTGGATTCGTTAAGTCTTCCACGATATTGAAGCCCTAAATTTTTGTCATACCCAAAAAAATCTGGAGTACATACTGCTCCAAATGCTTTTGCAACTTCCTGCGTTTCATCAAGTAGATATGGAAAAGAGAAATTTAAATCAGATGAAATTTTTTTCATATTTTCAAACGAATCTTCTTTATATTCATTAGGGTCATTTGACATAATAGCGACACTATTTATGCCTAATTCAGCAAGCTCTTTTGTATCTAGAATTATTTGATTAATGATTGATTTGACGTAAGGGCAATGGTTACAGATAAACATTACTAACAAACCATTAGGACCTTTGAGGCTATTTAGGTCATAAAGCTTACCATCAACTCCCTTAAGTTCAAATTTAATTGCTGGTAGATCGAAATCACAAATTGGGCTTTCAGTCCTTACCATAATATTTTCAATAGTTTAATAATTATGATTTTAATATAGTTTGGATGATGTGTCCTGCCATCATTAATCCAAAAATATTAGGCATATATGATATGGCTCCATTGATAGCTCTTGGTCTTCCAGGTGGGCACAATTCATTTTCATCTAAATCTTCATGTGGGAGGGCTTTTATTTGAACTTCTGTCGAATGAACAACTGGAAATTTTAAAGATGCATGTTTACTTCTAAGTTGTCTTCTTAGCTCCCTAGCAAGACCACAATATTCTGTTTTATCCATTCTAGAAATTGTAACCTTGGTTGGATCAAGTCTTCCCCCAGCTCCCATACTAGAAATAATTGGCTTTCCTGACCGATTACAAGCATCTATTAAATTTGTCTTACAAGCAATTGCATCGATGCAATCGGCAACAAAATTTAAATCTTCATTTTTGGCTATTGATTCTGCTTCATTAATATCAATAAAAAGATTTTTTTCATTGACTATAGTATCTGGATTGATATCTTTGAGTCTTTGTGCAAGAACTTTTACTTTTGAGCCACCTAAAGTTGAATGCAGAGCAATTACCTGGCGATTAAGATCCGTATTTGAAATAGTATCATAATCAATTAGAGTTAATTCTCCAATTCCTGCTCTGCAGAGTGATTCAGCGCAGGCGCCTCCAACTCCACCTAATCCAGCAATAACAACATGTGACTCTGCTAATTGAGCCAAGCCTAACTGGCCAACTAATATTTCAGTGCGAGCACAACTTCCTGCCATTAGTCTATATTAAAAATATTACGTGTATTTTGGTCACATTGATCAATTACCTCATCAACAGTGAGCTTTTTAATTCTTGCAACCCTTTCAGCTACTTGAATTAACTCATCAGGATTTTTATGATCATCAGTCTCAATCACTATAGACTCAATTGGTAAAAACTTAACAATATCATGAAGTTTATAAGCCAGTGGATTGGTTAGCGCATTTCCAAAACCAAACGAAAAATTTATTTTAAGTAGATTTTCAGCCTGCTGAACGCTGCCTGAATAGGCATGGATTACTCCTCTAGATTTAGAGTGCGACCTAAGTAAGTCAGTAACATCTTCAGTTGCCTGGACTGAGTGAATAATTAAAGGCAGATCAAAGCGAGTTGCTAAAGATATCTGTTCATCAAACATAAATCTCTGCGTATTTTGATCTTTAACTTTAATATAATCAAGGCCGCACTCACCAATGGCAACTGGCTTTTTTTCCTCAATTAGAACCTCAAGATCATACAAGTCTATCATTTGGTGGTTTTCAATAAACCATGGGTGAATTCCAAGTGCAAAATGACTACTATTGTCAGCTGAGCAGCATGCAATTACGCTATCCCAGTTATCTTTTCCAGTTGAAGGAACAATAACACCTGTTGTAGCACTAGAAGGGGAGTTAACATTATCAAAATCTAAGTGGATATGTGAGTTAAGCATGATTTCCTTTTTAATCTAATGGATAATATAACAATATTTTTTTAAATACAACAAATGAAACTTTTTCCTTATCAATTATCGCAGATTAATCTAGTTTTGCTAATTGCAGGTTTTTTAACTTTAACTGGTAATTTTACATTTTTCGAAAAAACATTGCTGGTTTATCCACTTTCTGAGAACTTGTTTTTTTTAGGGTCTTTATTTTTATTATTATTTACTTTTTTGGCTTCCTTGCTGCTTCTGGTTTGCTATATAAAAACAACAAAACCAATTTTAATCCTATTGTTATTAACTTCTTCATTGGTGGGCTATAGTACAAATAATTATGGCATTGTTTTTGACCATAATATGATAACTAATACCTTTGAAACTGACTCAAATGAATTTCTTGACTTAGTCAATTTTAAGTCATTTTTTTATCTTTTAATCCTTGGCTTATTGCCCTCTACAGCAGTTTGGAAAGTTAAGCTTAGCAAAACACAATCTAAACTTGAAACAGAGTTTGCTTCTAAAATTCTTGGAAAGATTAAACCTCAATATGTCCCTCATGTCGCACAATTTTTGCAGAGGGTAAAAGTTTTTCTAATTCTAGTGATCGTAAGTTCAGTCATTATTCTATCTTTTAGCAAGCATTACTCATCTTTTTTTAGAGAAAATAAACACCTCAGAACTTATGTTATTCCAACGTATTATTTATATTCTTTAGCGAAGTTCACTAATTCAAAAATAGCTACTTCTACTAAGCCTTTTGTTGAGATTGGTCTTGATGCAAAGATTAATAAAAAGTCAGCACAAAGAAGATTAGTAATTCTTATAGTTGGTGAAACTGCTAGAAGTGATCACATGTCATTAAATGGGTATGAACGTAAAACAAACCCTTTTTTAGAGCAAGAAGAAATTATTTCCTTTAAGGAGATGGTTTCTTGCGGAACGGATACTGCTTGGTCTGTTCCATGTATGTTCTCTTTGCTTGATAGGGAGAATTACAATCATACTAGTGGTAAGAATATGAGTAATTCTCTTGATTTAATAAGTAGGGCAGATGCAAGCGTCCTTTGGCTTGATAACAATTCTGATTCAAAAGGGGTAGCAGAGAGAGTTCCTTATGAAGACTATCGGTCATCTAAACTAAATTCTATATGTAATCCTGAATGCAGAGATGAGGGAATGTTGACAGATATTCAAAACTATATTGATGAACAAAATAATAATGATATATTAATAGTTTTGCATACTATGGGAAGTCATGGGCCAGCCTACTTCAAAAGATACCCACCAGAATTTGAAGTTTTTATGCCGACTTGTAAAACAAGTCAATTAAACGAGTGCACAGATGAGGAGATAATAAATGCCTACGACAACACCATCTTATATACTGATTATTTTCTTTCAAAGGTGATTGCTGTTTTAAAGGCTAACTCAGTTAATTCTGATACTGCAATGCTCTATATCAGTGATCATGGCGAATCTCTTGGGGAGAATGGACTATATCTGCACGGAATGCCTTATTTTATGGCGCCAGATGAGCAGATTAAAATTCCAGCGTTTATGTGGTTTGATGAATCAATATCAAGAATATTTGACATAGAGTCTATCAAAGAAAAAGCACAACTACCTCAATCTCATGATAGCTTATTTCATACTTTATTAGGTTTAATGGATGTTGAATCTGAACTCTACAAAAAAGACCTTGACTTAACAGCAAAATAAAATCAAAGTAAAGTGTCTATTTATTCTTGAATAATTAGCACTATTGCCATATGAAAACTTACATCAAGAATAAAAAGTGATTATAATAGTCCGATTATTCTGATCCGACATATAGAAGCGAGTTATGAAAACATTTAGTGCGAAAGCTGAAGAAGTAAAAAGAGAGTGGTTTTTAGTAGATGCAGACGGTAAGACCCTTGGGCGTCTGGCAACCGAAGTTGCATCTCGTCTTCGTGGTAAGCATAAGCCTGAATTTACTCCTCACGTTGATACAGGGGATTATATTGTTATCGTTAATGCGGCAAAAATAACCGTAACTGGAAACAAATATAATGACAAAATGTATCATCACCATACTGGCTATGTTGGTAATTTGAAATCAGTTCCATTTAAAGATCTTCTTGCTAAAAAGCCTGAGGAAGTTATTCAAAAAGCAGTTAAAGGAATGTTGCCAAAAGGTCCATTAGGCAGAGAAATGTTTAGAAAAATGAAGGTTTTTGCTGGTAGTGAACATACCCATCAATCTCAACAACCACAAGTATTGGATATTTAAGGCATATTATTATGGCAGATAAAGAAGTTTTTTACGCAACTGGAAGAAGAAAGACATCAGTTGCTCGTGTTTACATGACAAAAGGTAAGGGTGTTTTTACAGTTAATAAAAAGCCAATGGCTGAATATTTCGGTAGAGAGACATCTTCAATGATTATAAACCAACCTTTGGATGTTGTTGAAATGCATAACAAGTTTGATTTTACTATCATGGTTAAAGGTGGTGGTGATACAGGCCAAGCTGGTGCTATTAGACTTGGAGTTACTAGGGCCTTGATGGCTTATGATGAGGCGACTCGTCCTGGATTACGAAGTGCTGGACTAGTGACACGTGATGCACGTGTAGTTGAGCGTAAGAAAGTTGGTAGGAAGAAGGCGCGTAAGAGTGAACAGTACTCAAAACGTTAATTTTGCAAACAAAATCTATTTCAAAAAAACCTGCTACTTGCGGGTTTTTTTATACCAAAATTATTTTTGACTTAGTTTATATAGTCATGACGACCAAGTTGGTTATATTGGATAACTGATTTAATTGAATCAATATATTCATTACCAGGAAATGCGTAATTACCTAGACCTTCTGCTAGAACGATTCCTTTGATAGGCATCATATCATTGCGCTGCTTTTCTCTTATTAATCGAAGTTCTTCATAGGCATAGCTTCGATTAATATTAAACATATAGTAATCAACATTTTCTTGTAAAGAATTAAAACTCGCAACCTCATGTGTTGCGTTCATAGCTCTTTCTTTAGGAATGATTCCGCAGCCTTTAGAAAAACACCAGATTCCAAAATAATTATTAAATTCTTTGGCAAATCTTGATCTTCCCCAATTTGACTCATTTGCAGCTTGAGCAAGCACAAGAGAAGGCGGAAGAATATCAATTACTTTTAATAACTCTTCTTGAGTAGCTGGATTTTTGACGCGATACTTTGATGCTAATTTTTCGAGCTCATTGATACTCAATTCATTATTTAATATAGAATTTCTTAGTTTAGTTATCTCAGCATTTTTTTGATGTATTGCTGGAAGAAGATAATTAAAAAAAACTTCTTTTCTTACAACAGTATTTTCAATGGAGTCAAAACTAGGTTTAAAAGATGAAAGTGATGCTGAAGAGACAAGGGTACTTACTGAAAATAGGGTGACTAAAAGACAGAAGCTTTTTAGATTTTTTTTGATATTTCTATACTTATTGACCATTAATTAATCAATTTACAGTTGAAATTTAATACTATTATCCAGTAAATACAAAGTCTTATCTTTCTAATTTTAAAAATAATAACAAGTCTTTAATGTGCCAATAAATCTTCTAATTAAATGACTTTGCTAGAAGTTAAATTGTAGCTCACAAAGCTTCTTGTAGAGCTCCGAGCTGGATAATAAATCTTGATGATTACCTTCAGCAATTAATCGACCCTTATCGATTAGTAAAATACGATCTGCATGCATAATTGTTGCAAGCCTATGAGCAATTATTAAAGTAGTTCTTCCCTTCATTAAGACTTTTAAAGCATCCTGAACTTTTTGTTCACTGTCTGCATCTAGAGCGCTGGTAGCTTCATCTAGAAGAAGAATCGATGGGTCTTTGAGTATTGCTCTTGCTATTGCTATGCGTTGGCGCTGGCCACCTGATAAGCGAACACCTTGTTCACCAAGATAGCTATCAAAGCCATCTGGAAGCTGCTCTATAAATTCTAACGCATAAGCCTCCTTTGCAGCATCCCTGATTTGATTTTTATTTGCAGTCGGATTGCCATATCCAATATTATGAGTGACATCAGCTGAGAATAATGTTGGTTGTTGCGGTACTACTCCAATACTTGATCGAAGAGCTTTAGGATCTAGATCAATAAGGTTAGTATTACTAACTTTAATAATGCCTTTAGACGGATCATAAAATCTTTGAAGTAGCTCAAAAATAGTTGTCTTGCCTGCACCAGAGAGACCAACAATAGCTACTGTCTCACCTTCTTTAACTTTAAAAGTAAGCTCTTCAAGGGCTGACTGTTCTGGTCTTGATGGATAGCTAAAGTGAACATTGTTAAAGCTTAGTGAGAGGGCGCCATTGTTTAATTTTTTTGGAGTGACTGGTGCAAAAATCTGTGATTTTTCTGCTAACAATTCAAGCAGCCGTTCCGTTGCGCCAGCAGCCCTTTGGAGCTGCCCATAAATTTCAGAAATAACAGCGACGGACCTTGCAACCATGATTGCATAAAAAACAAATGCAGCCAGTTCACCTGCTGTGATTTGCCCATTTGCAACATCTTTAGCGCCAGCCCATATCATAGATCCTAGGCCCGTAAAAACTAGAATCATTGCTGCTGCAATTAGTAAGGAGCTCTGCATTATTCGTTTTTTTGCTACTGCAAAAGCTTTTTCAACTTCAGCGCTAAATGCATGTGATTCTTCAGGTTCACGGGTAAAGCTTTGAACAACTTTAATGTTTTGTACTATTTCTCCAGCATAGGTTCCAATATCTGCTACTGTGTCTTGACTCTTTCTTGAAAGTGATCTTAATCGACGACCATAGATCGCCATAGGCAGGAGAATAATGGGGACGCTAAAAAGAACAATAAGAGCAAGTTTTAAATTGGTAATAATCATCATTGTCAGTCCCCCAAAAAATAGAAGGACACTACTTAGGGCCATTGATATTGAGAAACCAAAAATAGATTGAAGCAAAGTGGTGTCAGTTGTCAATCGCGCATTTATTTCCCCGCTTCGGTTTATTTCAAAATAATGAGGGTGAAGAGTAAGCAAGTGATTAAATACTGCTAGGCGAACATCATTACTGACTCTTTCACCAATCCATGAGACGAAGTAAAAGCGTATGAAGGTTGCTATCACCATAGTGATTAAAACTAGTGCAATTAGTAGCATTGCTTTACTATCAATCGTATAAATCCCCTCGTCTATAAATAATTTAATACCTTGTCCAAATAATAAAAATGCTAATGAACTAAAAATGAGCGCAATAATGGCAATTAAGGCAGTTTTTTTATAGGGCCTTAAAAAAGGCGCTAATCGAAGCAATAGACGTAAGTCTTGCTTCTGAATATTTTCAGTGCTAGAAATTTTTCTGTTATTTAGGCTCATTTTTTAGGCATGCCTTAATGGTTTTATTTGAATTGGCTTACTCTTTGCTAGGCTTTCTTAAAAGCAGCTCATTAACAGCATCCTTTGGAGTTGTCCTTCCTTCAGTCACTGCAAGAACTTGTTCGCAAATAGGCATTTCGATTTGATGATTATTTGCAATCATAATTACTAGTTTTAAAGCTTTAAAGCCCTCAACTGTAGCGTTGATATTTTTTAGAGCTTTATCAGTAGATATATTATTAGCTAGCTCTTTACCAAAGCGACGGTTTCTAGATAAATCATCTGAGCAGGTGAGAACTAAATCACCCATTCCAGAGAGGCCTTGGAAAGTAGCTTTATCTGCACCTAGAGCTTCGCCAAGTCGAGTCATTTCTGCTAAACCTCTAGTAATAAGAGCGGCTTGTGTATTTGCACCAAAACCAAGTCCATTTGCAATCCCAGCAGCAATTGCTAGAATATTTTTTACAGAGCCACCAACTTGTACGCCAACAATATCAGAATTTGTATAAGTTCGTAAATTTCTAGTTTGTATTGTTTCAGCCCAAAAATCTCTTGTCGTTTTATCTTTAGATGCTACAACTATAGCTGCAGGTTTTTTTTCAGCGATTTCAGCAGCAAAAGTTGGGCCAGATATTACGCAGGGATGATGATCAGGAAATTTTTGACTAAAAGATTCATGAAGAAGTTTTCCATTATCTGGATCAAAGCCCTTTGTCACCCAGGCAATAGGCATTTTTTTCACTTGAGGGCTAAGGTTTTTAAGTACGCTATTAAATGAAGAGCTTGGAGTTGCAATAAGAACAGCCTCTGAGCCTTCAATCACCTCAAAGCTGCTACTTATAGAAATGTTAGTATTAAACGGGACGGATAATGCTTCATGCTGATTACCAAGTCTCTTTGTGTTTGCTTTATCTTTTGTAATTAGAAAAATTTGAACAAATTTATCACTAAGAGCAATTGCAAGTGCGCTTCCCCATGCGCCAGCTCCAATAATAGCTAAAGATGTTTTCATATTAATTATCTTTTGATCTTTTTTGAAGCTAATTTTTTGGCTTTAACTAGCAATTGAATTGGTAATTCAGCTTTTTTCCAAGCATTAAAGCCACCTTTTAGGCTAGATACATTTTCAAATTTATTCCTAGAAAGTAAGCCTGAAATTTGATCAGATCGGGTGCCACTTTTACAATAGATAAGAATATTTTTTGATTTATCAAGTGAGTCCATTTTATTTTTAACTTGGCTCATGGGAATATTAATATCATTACTAATAAATCCAGCAGAGCGCTCTTTTTCTTCTCGTACATCTAAAATTATTAGCTCATCATCATCCATCAAAGAAACTGCGGCATTAGTGTCAACTACTGCATATTTTTTAAATTTGTCTCCGTAGAGATTTACTATAAGAAGAATAATAAGAGCAAGTAAGGTTCCAGTGAGTAAAAGTTCACCTTGTAAAAATTGAATTAATTCCATGATTATTGATTGTCCTGTAAAAAAGTATTTAGCATTTGATGTCCATGTTCTGTGAGAATGGATTCGGGATGAAATTGAACACCTTCAATTGGGAAAGAGTTATGACGAACACCCATTATTTCTTCAACATCTCCTGATTCTGTATTGGTCCAAGCTGTTACCTCAAAGCAATCTGGCAAGGTTGTCTTTTCTGCTACTAATGAGTGGTATCGAGTTGCGTTAAGAGGATTTTTAAGGCCTTTAAAAACGCTCTTAGAGGTGTGATGAATTGGTGAAACTTTACCATGCATAATTTTTTGGGCACCAATAATGTTTCCACCAAATGATTGAACAATTGCCTGAAAGCCTAGACATACTCCTAGTATAGGAAACTTTCCAGCAAACTTTTTGATTAATTCTAAAGAAATTCCAGCTTCATTTGGAGTGCATGGACCAGGTGATATTACGATGTAGTTAGGGTTTAAACTTTCAATCTCATTAATAGAGATTTCATCATTTCTATAGACGACAACTTCTTGACCAAGTTCACCAAAATACTGAACCAAGTTATAAGTAAATGAGTCGTAGTTGTCGATCATTAGCAACATAGAAAAACCTAATTTAAAGCAATTTAAACGATGTTTATTTTACAGATAAAAATGATACAAAGTTGAGGCACTGAAAGTAGCAGCTCGTCTCGATAAAGCCACAATCCTTAAGGCGATCAATATGAGCTTTTTTAGTTTCAGTAATCATTACATTTTCAATAGCTTGGCGTTTATTGGCAATTTCAAGTTCACTATAGCCATTTTCTCTTTTGAAATCTAAGTGGAGCTTTGTAATATGATCTTGTGTTTCAGAATCTTCAAAGTGTATCTTTTCACTAATTATTAATACGCCTCCAGGATTTAGTCCATCATATATTTTTTTAAGGAGCGCTACTCTTGAACCAACATTAATAAATTGAAGGGTTAAGTTCAATACAACAATTGATGCATTATTAATTTCAGCGTCAGTAATATCTGAACAAAGAACTTGCAAGTTATCAATTTTATTGGATAGGTTTGTTTGACATTTCTTTACCATTTCAGCTGAGTTATCAATTGCAATAAATTGATTATTTTTATTTTTATTATTGAGCGCTATTGCAAGTGATATTGCTCCTGTCGAAGAGCCAAGGTCATAATAGTTAGTATTATCTTGGCCATACATTCTGGCAACCAGTCCAACCATTTGAATCATAGAGTCATATCCAGGAACAGATCTTCTAACCATATCATCAAACACCTTAACTACGTCTTCATCGAAACGAAAATCAGCTATATCAATATTATTATCAAATAAATTATCACGCATAAAGTGACTCCAAAAAAATTTCAGAAACGAGTAATTTGGTTTTCCCAATTTTAAAAGTTGAGCGTCTAGCCCATGATTCATTAAAGCTTCCTACTTCAAGATGGCCACGTTTAATCTCTGGATCATTAAATAAAATTTCTCCTAATGGCTTAGCTCCAATTTTCAAAATTTCATTCGTATCCTCTGAGAGAGGAATTAATGAGCGAGCAATAACAACCGGTATTTGGGACCCTATAAGCTCTACTTCCCTAACAATAAAAGTTTGATTACTATGAGCTTCAAGTAGTTTTAATTCACAATCATAGGGGTTATCCTGTTCTTGAGAGAGGACATTAACTTTGAAGTCTTGATATTTATCTCTAAGTTTAGTGGTTAATGATTGACCATCTAGCAGCCAGTTACAGACGTGCTCAGGCACGCCTTCTTGAGGATTAAAAATTCGCCACTGAAACTTGTCTGGATTGAACATAGATTAAGTATTTTACAAGAATCCTGAATTTTAATGAGTTCTAGAAATCATTAGGCATCGAAATAGTGAGTTTTTTCTTCATCAATCCAGCGAGTCATTAAAGCATTTTGACTATTATGCTCTGCTTCTAGCATTTTTGATGAATAGTATCCCACCTGCTTAAGTAGGTAAGCATCTCTAACAATATTTGCAATTTTCATTGATGCAATTCCAGTTTGCTGTGTCCCTAAAATTTCACCCGGACCACGCAGCTCGAGGTCTTTTTGAGCAATCAAAAATCCATCGTTACTCTGACGAAGAATATCAAGTCTTTCTTTGGCTGTTTGGCTTAGGGGTGATTGATATAATAAAACACAAGCACTTTTTTCAGACCCTCTGCCAACCCGGCCCCTTAACTGATGAAGTTGAGCTAGCCCAAGGCGCTCTGCATTCTCAACAATCATAAGGCTTGCATTAGGAACATTAACCCCAACCTCAATTACAGTTGTAGCGACAAGAAGGTTGGTTTTTCCTGTTGAAAAGTCTGACATAATAATTTCTTTTTCTGACTTTGTTAAGCGTCCATGAATCATCACCACTTTTAGATCTTTAAGATTATCTGTGAGGTATGTAAATGTTTTTTCAGCTGACTCAGCACGAAGAACCTCAGATTCTTCAATTAAAGTACACACCCAATAAATTTGACGTCCTTCCTTTGAAATTTGTTTAATTTTGGTAATTAATTCATCTCTTCGGGCATTACTAAGTGCAACAGTTTCAATTTTTTGACGGCCTGGTGGCAATTCATCAATAACTGAAGTATCTAAGTCAGCATAAGCGCTCATTGTTAATGATCTCGGAATTGGCGTAGCGGTCATGACTAGCTGATGAGGGGTTAAGCTTGCTTTCTTAGAAAGAGACAGCCTCTGATGAACTCCAAATTTGTGCTGCTCATCAATGATCACTAATGCAAGGTCCTCAAAGTAAACATTTTCTTGAAATAGCGCATGTGTTCCAATAATAACTTTTGCTTGTCCATTTTCTATAAGGCTTAAATTCTCTTTTCTTTCTTGAGTATTTTGTGAGCCTGATAGAAAAGCAATTTGAATACCAAGGGGGCTTAGGTAATTACTAAAATTTTGCAGATGCTGACGAGCTAGAATTTCAGTGGGAGCCATTACTGCAGTTTGGAAGTTATTTTCCGCTGCCTGAATAAGTGCAAATACTGCTACGATTGTTTTTCCAGAGCCTACATCACCTTGAAGTAATCTATGCATAGGCTCAGAGGTCGATAGATCTTCATTAATTTGGCTAATGCAACGTGATTGAGCGGAAGTTAAATCAAACTCTAGGGAGCTTATAAGTTTATTGCTCAATGTGCTTTTAATAGAAAAGGTTTTTGATTCTTTACTTTTTCTTGCTTCTTTAATTTTCAAAAGACTCAATTGATGGGCCGCAAGTTCTTCAATAATTAATCTCTGCTGAGAAATGTGTTTAAAGGATTCAATTTTTGATAGATCCTCATCTTTATTAGGGTGATGAAGCAAGAATAAAGAGTCTTTTAAGCTTGGCATGGCGCTTTGTGTTATCTTTTCAAAATAATCATCAATAACGCTAGCTTTTAAGACGTCTAAAGCATTGTTTACCCATTGTTTCATTTTATTTTGACTAACACCAGCGCAAAGAGGATAAACCGGTGTTAAGGTTGACTCAAGAAGCGGTTTTTGATCTTGAGAAATAATTCGATATTCAGGATGATGCATTTCAAGGCCTTGACGACCGATTTTTATTTCACCAAAGCACTGGATGGTCTCGCCGCGAACAAGAGCTTGTTTCTGGTACTGTGTAAAATGAAAAAATCGCAATATAACCCTTTGATTTTGATTATCTGATAAGTAACAAAGAAGCTGCCTTTGCCTTGAAGGAATAACTTCAATTCTATCAATAGATACTTCAATTAGAATTTCATCTTCAACGCTTGCACTAGACAGTGGGGTAATGGTTGTTTTATCTTGATAACGACTCGGCAAGTGAAACAGTAAATGCTCAAGCGTATGAATCCCTAGCTGATTTAATCTGTCCGAAGTTTTCTGTCCTAATCCACTAATCGAAATAATTGGATCAGAGAGTGAAGGCATAAAATTAGAAACTGTAGGAGTCTGAATTTGTGACCATTACGCCATCCATTTCAACGCTCACTCCTTTTGGGAGTTCGTTTACACCAATAGCTGCTCTCGCTGGATAAGGCTCCGTAAAGTAGGTGGCCATAATTTCATTTAATGTAGCAAAATTACTTAGGTCCGTTAAGAAAATATTAAGTTTAACTATATCACTTAAGTTGCCTTTTGATTCTTGACACATGGCTGATAAATTCTTAAACACTTGATGAATTTGCTCTTCAATGCCGCCTTCAACTACTTCCATTGTTTCAGGAACTAAGGGAATTTGACCTGAAAGATAGATCGTAGTTCCTCCTGTAACAGCAACAGCTTGTGAATATGTGCCCACCGCAGCAGGCGCCTTGATAGTTGAAATAATATGTTTTTTCATGATAAATAATCGTAATAGTTAATAAGTTTAATTATATTATGGATGGGTATTTTTTTGGAGAACTCTTTAATAGTTATTGTGATGAATTATTTAACTCATATTTAAAACTCCAAATCATTAAACCAGCAATAACGGATAAAATAAATGCAATAAGTAGTGATGAATTGTAGTTGCTGTATTGATCAAATAACCAGCCAGCAAGAGAAGGTGAAACTAATCCTGCAAATCCCCAGGAAGTAAAAATTCTTCCGTAGGCCCATGTCGAGTAATCAGGTCCAAATATTTGATTTACTAGAGTTGGGTAAATTGCAATTAATGCTCCATAAAGAGAAGCGATAAGAACTAATAAAATTAGTAAAAGGTTAATACTTGTAAATATTAAAAGACTTAAGAGGGCGATAGAATTAATAATTAATAATACTAAAATAGGACGCTTACAGCCAAATCGATCTGCAAGCCAACCAGCATATATGCCTGCAATTCCACTTCCAAAAGCCATTAGTGAGATAGCAGTTATTGCAATGGTGGGTGAGCCCCCTGATGCATTAATAATTGGCACTGCATGTCCTATTGTCATAAGGCCAGCAAAAACTCCCAAGAAAAAAATGAACCATAGCTTAATAATTTTTGCATTAAAACTGGGATTTTTACTAATGGGTTTAGTCTCTGTAACCAGGCTTTTATTTGCTAATCGAAAAATAAATAAGCCAATAATAACTAGTGCTGATAAGGCCATGACGCCAATCAAATAACCAGTTGAAAAGTCAAAATAACTAAATAGTAATGGATAGAGCATAGAGAAAATAACTGCGCCAAATGCATAGGATGCTGTTATAGCTCCAAGTGCTAAGCCCAGTTTATTATTTGAGGTTATAGAGGATACTGCGTAAAGTGAAAAACCATAGCCTAAGCCACTTGCAAATCCAAAGAAAAAACCATAGCCAACTATCCACCCAATCCAGCTGTTTGAACTTGTTATCAGGACGCCAATTAAAGGGAGGGCTGCAATCAAAGCTATGATGATTGATGGAGAAAGCTTGCGGTATATAGTGTGCCCAAAAAAAACAGCAACTGTAACGCAGATTAGCCCAGTTGAATAGATAAGACTTGATGCCATTCTTCCCGCATTAATTTGCAATTCAATACTTTCTATTAGGGTGCTAAATGCATGAATAGAGCCCATACAAAAAGTAATTAATAGGCACGAAATAAAAACTAAAGATTGTTTATTCTTTTTAGAAGAAGTGTTTTTTTTCATTAATGAGACTATACATTAAGAATCAACAACGGGATAAAAATTAAAAGCTTTAGTGGGGAGTAATACCGCGAATTTTCTCAGATCGACGGCGAAGCCATTCAAGTGTGGAAAGCAAGACAATAGAGAAAATAACGAGAAGAGTAGCAGCAGCTAGAATCGTCGGACTTATCTCATTACGAATTCCTGACCACATCTGTCTTGGCAGTGTGTATTGATCAGGGCCACCAACAAAAAGAACAATAACGACCTCATCAAACGAGGTAATAAATGCAAATAGACCACCTGCAATAACACCTGGAGCAATTAGAGGCGCTTGAATTTTGAAAAAATTTCTTAACGGTGTTCCGCCTAAGCTAGAAGCAGCGCGCAGCAAGTTATTATCAAATCCAGATAGTGAGGCAGAGACTGTTATGACAACAAATGGTATTCCTAAAATAGTATGGGCAATAATAAGCCCTGGTAATGTTGCAACTAGGTTAACTTTAGCAAAAAAGAAAAACATTCCAGCTGCAGTAATGATGAGCGGGACGATCATTGGAGAAATCATGAGCGCCATTATTAATCGATTAAACGGCATATGTCTATTAGACAAACCAAGAGCAGCTAATGTGCCTAAGACACTTGCAAAGAAAGTGGCAAAAATTGCAATGATAGCACTATTTTTAAAGCCAATCATCCATCTGTCTGTGCACACTGTTGTTCCTGAATTTTCAGAACAAATACCAAACATTTCTTTGTACCAACGAGTTCCATAGCCATCAAAGTTAAAAGACCAAGTCTCAAAGCTAAAGAATTTCATTTCGGGGCCAAATTGGAGGAAAACTGAATTAGTAAATGATAGTGGAATAACAACAATGAGCGGCGCAACTAGGAAAAATAGTACAAGACCACAAAATATTCTATAAGAATAGTGCCAAAGTTTTTCTCGAGGTGTTGTGTAAGCAGGAAATTTCATTACTAACCCATTTTTAAGTTATCAAGGCCAATGAGTCTATCATATGCCCAATATAGAACCAAAACTGCAGCTAGAAGAATTGCTCCCATAGCAGCGGCAAGACCCCAATTCAATGTTCGCTGCATTTCACGCGCAACAAAGTTACCAATCATTATTCCATCTTTTCCGCCAACCAATTCTGGAGTGATGTAGTAGCCAATAGCAACAATAAATACTAATATGCATCCAGCACCAATACCTGGAACTGATTGTGGCATATAAACACGAATAAAGGCTCGAGTAGGAGTGGCGCCCAGATTTTGAGCTGCCTTCATATAGCTTGGTGGAATACCTTTCATAACACTATAGATTGGCAAAATCATAAATGGCAGAAGTACCTGCGTCATTACAATAATGGTTCCAGTAAAGTTGTACATCATAGGTAGTCGATCTTCATCACTAAAACAAAGATCAATATTGGTAGCACCAAAAAATGGCAGGTTCACCATTCCCTCAAAGCAAGGTAGGATGTACATTAAAGTGTCATTAACAACACCATTTTGTTGAAGCATAATCATCCAAGCAACAATTCTTACTAGGAGCGATGTCCAAAATGGCATCAATACGCATATCATTAGTAGATTTGATGTTTTCATTGGAAGTGTTGCTAGTAAATAAGCAACTGGATAGGCAAGCAGTAAACAGAAAATAGTCACCATTAAGCTCACTTGGAGAGTTCTAATCCAAATTGTATTATAAATTTTTAAATACTCTTCCTTCTGAATAATATTTTTATTAGCATCAAACTTTAAGTCAACAGCATTAAGATAATAACCCATTGTATAGGGATCTTTCATAGCGCCTAATGATTGCCAGAATTCAACTTTAGCCCAACGCTTGTCTCTTTTAATCATCTTATCTTTGAAAGGCGCTTCCCATATAAAGGGCTTTACTTCTTCTTTTGATTTTTTATCAACTTTTAAAGCTGATTTAATTGTCTTTGATATTAAACTTTTCCATCCAGAGTACTCATAAGTCATCCGAGTACCAGATCTACCAAGTAAATTCTTACCAATATCAATTCCTTCATCATCTTTAACTTTGATTGTGACTCTAATATCGTTTACAACTGCGGCAAACATTTCTTCACTAGGGAGTTGGGACTTATCTTCCCATAACTCGTACTGAGCAAATGTTTGTGGAAATACTTTATTAATGGCGATGTCATCAACACTTCTTGATAGAAGCGAGCCTATAGGCGTTACAAACATTAATAATAGGAATAATAGTGGGGGTAGAATTAACAGAAAAGAGCGAATTTTTGTTCTACGTAAAGATTTGCGTAAGCTTACTTTAAGAGGGACGCCATCGTTCGTTAGTAATAGCTCTTGAGAATTTGTTATCGAAGTATCACTCATAAAGTATTTATTAAATCTATAACTTGCTTGTTAGTTTTTAAGAAATAAAAACAGGTCGTTATAAAAACCGACCTGTTTTATTAAACGAGATTAATAAAACTCGTTTTTTGGTCAGCTACTTATTGAGCCATCCAAGCTGCATAACGATCATTTACCGCTTGACCATTATCTGCCCACCATTCAGGATTAGCAAGAATACCACCAGCCATATGCTCATCAGTATTAGGCATATGCTCCATGATAGTCACACCAGTATTGAACCATGGCTCGCCTGCTTGCATAATATCAAGACCAGATGTACGCATAGGACCGTAGTTGATCCATTTAGCTTGATCTGCTTGTGCTTGAGAACTAGAAGCATGAACTAAGAAGTGCATAGCTGCAGCACGGTTTGGAGCACCTTTAAGAAGAACTAACCATTCCTCTTCAAGTACTTGTCCATCCCATACAGTAACATAGTCAGCGCCATCATTAAGAACAGCACCACCAATACGACCGTTATAAGCTAGTGACATAGAAACTTCACCAGAATTAATTAGATCTAGTGGCTTAGCACCTGAAGACCAAAATACTACGTGATCTTTGATTGTGTCAAGTTTAGCGAAAGCACGATCTTGTCCTGCTTGAGTACTTAATACATCATAGATATCATCAATAGCAACACCGTCAGCATACAATGCCATCTCTGTTATAGCACTAGCCCAAGTGTGAATACCACGCTTGCCTGGGAACTTTTCTACATCAAAGAAGTCTTGCATAGTTGATGGTTGATCACCTGAGAAAGTATCAGCCTTGTGGAAAGGTACGTATGACCACCAAATTTGCGGAACTACGCAATCATTTGGGACAGGTACCATAGTATCATCATCCATTGATACGCCATCAGGCGAAGGTAGGAACATGCTGCGATCTAGCTCTTCGAAAAGACCCTCATCACAACCAATACGAGCATCAGACGCAAGTACGTCAACGATATCCCACTGAACACTACCAGATTCAACTTGAGCACGAACCTCACCCAAACCACCGTTGTAACTGATCATATTTACATCTCCACTTGAGTAAGTGTCAACGTAAGCTTTTTGTTGTGAAGCTGAATAGCCACCACCCCAAGAAACCAAAGTTACTTCTGCTTGGACTGCACCAGCCAACATCGCTGTTGAAATAGCACCCGCAACAAGAGTTTTTGTTATTACATTTTTCATATATTTCTCCTAAAGTTAAGTCTAATCTCTAACCATCTAGAGCTAGACAATCTTCCGACATCCAACCAATATCAACTTGTTTACCTTTTTTGAGGTCAACATTATCGATTGAATTAGGAATTTTGACGATAAAATCGTCGTGTCCACACACACTAAAGCGCGTGCGAATATGGTCACCATGATAGATGAGTTCCTCTACCTTGGCTGAATAAGTGTTTGGAGTTTTACCTTTTTTTGGCGCAACTATTATGCGCTCTGGCCTTAATGATAATGTGGCGCGATCTCCAACCTTGCCAACATTAACCTTAGTGGCAACAACAACATCTCCAGAGTCTGTCTTTACTGTGGCTATATTTCCTTTGATGGCTTCAACAGTTCCCATTAGGCGATTATTTTCACCAATGAAGTTTGCAACAAATGAGTTTTCAGGTTTTTCATAAAGATCTTCTGGGGAAGAACATTGAAGAACCACGCCATCATTAAAAACTGCAATACGATTCGACATTGTCAGCGCTTCAGTTTGGTCATGTGTTACATAGACGACAGTTAATCCAAGACTTTCGTGAAGGTGCTTGATTTCATACTGCATTTGCTCTCTTAAGTTTTTATCAAGTGCACCTAAAGGTTCGTCCATTAAAACTAAATCAGGATCAAATACAAGAGATCTTGCAACAGCAACTCTTTGCTGCTGACCACCTGATAACTGCATTGGCCGTCTTTGACCAAATTCACCGAGCTGAACCATATCAAGAGCACGATTAACTTTTGCTTCTCTTTCAGTCTTACCCATTTTACGAACTTCAAGCGGGAACGATAAATTTTCAGCAACCGTCATGTGTGGGAAGAGGGCGTAGTTTTGAAATACCATACCAATACCTCGTTTGTGAGGAGGTACGTTATTAATTGGTTTTCCTTTTAAATAGATTGTGCCATTAGTTGTTGGTTCAAAGCCCGCAAGCATCATTAGGCAGGTTGTTTTTCCAGAGCCAGATGGCCCTAGCATTGTAACAAACTCACCAGGTGCGACGTCTAAGTTGAAATCTTTAACAACAAGTATTTCTCCATCATAACTTTTTTGTACATTTTTAAACTTTACTAGCGGTTCTTCCATGCTTTTCAACTTTGGCTCTTTACTTGTTTTATCTTTACTCATAAATAGACACTTTTTAAACAAAAAAAATACAAAAAGGCGGCTTGTGACCGTCAGTTTTAGTTACTAAATAATTACGTTATATTAAGCTTATGGGTTTTATCTATACTACCTATTTAGAGCCCTGGATAGAGGCTAAATTGAGCCTAATCCAACTGAAATTTACATAATATAAATGAAATATACCATACATAATTAAATGAATGTTTCTAATATCACTTCAAATCATATTATGAATTAGATATAGATGAATTTTATTTAGTATGAAAAGAGCTAATCAAAAATTTAATTATATATTTTAAGGTGACCATAAAATAAAGAACAGTTTAAAGCTATCCTTTTCAAGAAAAACATTTTTTAGTCTTCTACTTTTTCACCCATAAGAACAGTCATATAGTTGAAAACGATTATGATATTACCATTATTTTATATTTTTTATAGTTAATTTTGAACTACTAAAAAGAATTTTCTATAGGTGGTTTATTTAGGAGAAGTTTAGGTAGGATCAAGTAGATGGTGCCCGGAGCCGGAATCGAACCGGCACGCCCGTTAAAGGCGCAGGATTTTAAGTCCTGTGTGTCTACCAATTTCACCATCCGGGCTAAGAGGTATTAAGAACGAGAAATTATATACTATCGATAATATTTTTTTATCAATTATTCATTAAGAAAAGCTGTCAAATAGTAAATATTAATGGCACTATTTAACCTTTAACCCAGAAAGATAAATTATTTATGTAAAATTTATCTTTTTATCGATTCAAATTTCTTGAGGCTGTTCCTTTGATTAAACTAATATTAGTATTACTTTTGGGCTGGGTTGGTATTTCTCTTTTTAAAAAGTTTATTAATCCTAATTCATCTAAATATGTAAAGACTGAAGCCGGACAAAAAATGCTTGCATGTTCTGTTTGCAATACCCACGTTCCAGAGTCAGATGCGATTATTAAAAATGGTAAAATTTTTTGCTCAAAAGAGCATTCGGAGTAACTAAATGAAGTTTCTATTAGATTTTGGCCCAATTTTTATATTCTTTATAGCTTATAAAGTCTATGACTTGCATGTTGCAATAATCGCAATGATCGCATCAACGCTTGCTCAAATCATCTACACAAGATTATCAACCGGAAAGTTTGTGACCTCTCAGGTGCTTACTTTTGTTTTGTTGATAGTTTTTGGTGGAATTTCTCTTTTTACAGGAGATGTAAAATACTTAATGTGGAAGGTGAGTGTCACTTACGTAATATTTGCACTTGTAATGATTGGAAGTAACTGGGTTGGAAGTAAGACATTGCTTGAAAGAATGATGGGTAAAGAGCTTGAGCTTCCTAGAGTTATTTGGAGTCGTCTATCATGGATTTGGGGTTTTGGTTTTATGGGGATAGCTTTTGTAAATGCTTATATTTATGTCATCCCAGCAGTTGCTTTAAAGGAGCAATTTATGGAAAGTGCAAATCTAATTGGTCAAAAAATAGAATTAAAACCTTTAGATTGCAATCAAATGCCGATTGAGAGTTTATGTTTAGCTGCTCAACAAGCTGAAGCAGAATGGGTAAACTTTAAAGTATTTGGAGCTCTTGGTCTGACTGTGATACTAATAGTTATTACTGTATTACTAATTAGTAAACATATTAAAGAAAAGCAGACAAAGCTCTAAAATAAACTCTATTTTTGAGTATTTAAATTCTTTACATTGGAGTAATTCTTGTCAATAATTGGTGCACTCGTTGCATACAAAGGTAAGCCTGCAAAGATTGTTGCCTCAACTACCCACAAGTACGAAGTTAGTTTTTCTGATGGATCATCACAAAAAGTGAGAGAAAAAGACTTTCGTTATATTCATCCAGAGTTCTCAAACGTATCTGACCAATGCAATCAAGCTGATATGATTATCCTCAATGATCTTGAAGAAGAGTCACTATCACTTCAAGAAATAACCGAGTGGATTTATGATGACTTTACTAGCCAAAATGCTTGGTGCGTTTATTTAATGTCTGAAGACGGTTTATATTTCTATTGGTCTAAAGATTCTTTAGTACTTCGCCCTTTAGAGCAAGTTAAATTAATTGAAACACAAAGAAATGAAAAAGCTTTGGCAGTAGAAAGTTTAGAAAGCTGCATAGCCAACTTAAATAACAATGTATTTGATAATGATGACATTATTTGGATCCATGAAATCGAGCAGGTCGCTCTAAATCAATCAAAGCATAGTAAGGCAATGAATGCTTTATCTATTGAGAATACTCCAGAAAATGCTCACAAGCTTCTTGTCGAGCTTAAGTATTGGTCTGAATTTACGAATCCCTATCCTCAGAGACATAAAATATATTTGGATGAAGAGATCAAAGTTAAATCAACAGAATTCACTAGAAAAGATCTAACTCATTTAACCTGTCTTGCCATAGATAACAGCGACTCTAGTGATGCAGATGACGCAATTAGCATCGATGGGGATAAGTTTTGGGTTCACATTGCAGATGTTGCAAGTTATGTGGAAATTGATAGTGAGCTTGATATTTTTGCCCAAAAAAGAGCGTCAAATTTATATCTCCCTGATCAAATTTTTCATATGCTGCCCCCAGAATTATCACGTTCTTGCTCTCTAGGTGGAAGTGGAAGTTCAAACGCAATTTCGATTGGTTTAAGGCTCGATGGTTCTGAAATAAACGATATTGAAATACACTTGAGTGAAATAAAAGTTACAAATATGAGTTATGAGTATGCAGATAAAGTGATTAATGAAAATGAAGTTTTATCCAAGTTAAATGATATTGCTATTTTTCATAAAGCCTTTAGGAATGATAATGGTGCAATCAAATTAAACCTGCCAAATGTTGACGTTAAAGTTAAAGCACAGAAGGTTTTTATTAGGCCTCAAGAAGATAGCAACAGTAGAGATTTAGTGGCTGAAATGATGGTTATTGCTGGGCGTACAATTGCGCAATTTTCCATTGAAAATGGTATTTCAATGCCTTATTTAACTCAAGATACCGGGAATTTTAGCAAAGATATTATTGAAAATATTCAAAATCTAACTATTGCAAAAGCATTTGAAGCCTCTAGAGGCTTTAAAAGATCTAAGATTACAGTTAAGCCTTCTGAGCATTCAGGCCTAGGTCTTTCTGCTTACGCAAGAGTAACTAGTCCAATGAGGCGCTACCTTGATTTATTAGTTCAGCAGCAATTAGTAAGATTTCTTAATAAACTCCCAACTTTGGACGATAAGGCTATCAAAGAAAGAATTAAGTCAATCAACTCTTCGATGCCAAAAGTAAGCAAAGCAAGCCGTCAAAGTATTGAGCATTTTAAGTGTCTCTATTTGAAGCAAAATAATGATTGGCAAGGGGAGGGCGTTATTGTTGAAGTTAATGGCGAGAAGGCCTTAATAAATATTCCATCTCTTGCGATGATGACTCAGATAAAATTCAAATCAAAAATTAATATTGAAGATAAAGTAAAGTTAAAAGTAAGCTCAATTAATCTTTTTGAGCTTTCAGTTAATTTCAAGCCACTCTAGGCCTTCATTTAATTTGATAGCATTACCTTTGTTTTGAGACCAATCACCTAGGACATGTCGTGTATATTTTTTCATAGTGTGAGTGTTTTGACGATGTGTATGTCCATGAATTAAATCATAACCTGGATACTTTGACATTAGAAGGTCAGTAGCTTTTTGGTTTACATCCATAATTTTTGAAGATTTATAGCTCTGAGCTTCAATACTTTTTTTGCGGAGTTGTCCCGTTAATTTCAGGCGAATATTTTTTGGTAAATGCAGAAAAATAAATTGAATCAGTGAATTTCTAAGAATTTTTTTTAATTTTTGATAGTTAATGTCATCAGTACAAAGACTATCCCCATGAATAAGAAGAAATTTTTTGGCATTGTGCTCAAGTTCGTAAGGCTCATTGATTAATTTGCAGCCAGTTTCAGCTTCAAATTTATGTGATAACAGAAAATCTCGGTTTCCAACCATTACAAAGACCTTAGTTTCTTTTGTTAGTTGTTTTAATGAGGAAATAATAGCATTGTGACTTGTAATTGAAACATCATCTCCTAGCCAGGTATTAAATAAGTCCCCTAAAATAAATAACTGATCTACTTTCGATGCATGATTCTTACAAAATGTATTAAAAAAATTAACCTTATTATCCTCAACGTTTGTAAGGTGAAGATCTGAGATGATTAATGAAGTTGACATATTTTTATTAGCCAGAACTTAATCTGGCCCATAAATTACTATTTAATAGATGCTTTAATAATAATAACAGCCTCACCAGGAACATCAGCATGACCACCTAAGTTTAAAGTTTCAACTTTTTCGATTTTGTCAACAACATCTTTACCTGCAACAACTTCACCAAAAACGCAATAACCCCAGCCATCTTGGCCTGGAAAATCTAAAAATTGGTTGTCATTAGCATTAATAAAAAACTGTGAACTCGCTGAGTGGGGGGCTGCTGTCCTAGCCATTGCGACGCTATATTTAACATTCTTTAGGCCGTTTTTAGCTTCATTTTCAATGTTGGCTTTAGTTGGTTTTTGCTGCATATCTTCAGTCATGCCTCCACCTTGAACCATAAAATTAGGAATAACTCTATGAAAGATAGTCCCATCAAAAAATCCATCCTCTACATAATCGGTGAAGTTCTTAGCTGTAATTGGCGCTTTTTCCGCGTCAACATTGATGTGAATTTCGCCCATATTTGTCTCTAAAATAATCATGTTTTGTCTCTGCTGATTTAAAACAGAGAATTATAACTTATTTCGTTAACAGTGCTTTCATTAAGAGCAACGTTCAAGTATAATTCATCCCTTTTTAGCAATCAGATTAGGATTTGTTATGTACGCAGTCATTAAAACAGGTGGAAAACAATACAGAGTTTCTGAAGGTGAGACTCTGAAGATTGAGAAACTTGAAGTTGAGCCTGGAAAGAAAGTAACCTTTGATGAGGTCTTAATGGTCGCAGATGGTGACAAGGTTCAAGTTGGCTCTCCATTAGTTGCTAAAGCTAGCGTTGAAGCTAAAGTAATTTCTCAAGGTAAAGGCAAAAAAGTACACATTTTAAAATTCAGACGTCGTAAGCACTCTATGAAGCAACAGGGGCATCGACAGCTCTTTACTGAAATTCAAATCGATAAAATTAAGGCATAAGGAGTAATCTATGGCACATAAAAAAGCAGGCGGTAGTACTAATAATGGTAGAGATTCGGAATCTAAAAGACTAGGTGTAAAGCGTTTTGGTGGCCAAGTTGTATTAGCTGGAAACATTCTAGTTCGTCAAAGAGGAACTAAATTTCACCCAGGCACTAATGTTAAAAAGGGTAAAGACGATACTTTGTTTGCAGTTGCTGATGGAAAAGTTCAGTTTGAAAAGAAGGGCAAATTCAATCGTCAATACGTTTCAATCCAAACAGCTTAGTAATCTATCTTTACTTATTTTAAAAAGCGCCTTCTGGCGCTTTTTTGTTATTAATCTCATTTATAATTAGTCTTATCATGAAATATTCAATCGTTTTTCCAGGTCAAGGCTCTCAATCTTTAGGTATGTTATCTGATTTGCGCAATAATTTCTCAGTTGTCAATGAGATTTTTCAAGAAGCAAGTGATGCCATTAATGTAGATCTGTGGAAGATCATTAATGAAGATCAAGAGTTATTAAACCTTACAGAAAATACTCAGCCAGTGATGCTTACCGCAGGTTACGCAACATATAAAGTTTTAGCAAGTGAAGTTAGTTTAACGCCTATCTCTATTGCTGGGCACAGCCTAGGCGAATATACGGCTCTTGTAGCTTCTGGATCTTTAAGCTTTTTTGAAGCAGTAAAATTAGTCAGAAAAAGGGCTCAAGTAATGCAAGCAGCAGTGCCAAGTGGTTCAGGCTCTATGGCTGCTATATTGGGGCTTGATGACGTAAAAGTTGTTGAAATATGCTCTATTGCTAATAAATTGGGCGTGGTTGAAGCTGTGAACTTTAATTCACCAGGTCAAGTTGTTATCGCTGGTGAAAAAAAAGCAGTAACCAGTGCATGTGAGTTAATGAAAGAGGCTGGAGCAAAACGGGCATTACTGCTTCCAGTAAGCGTACCATCTCACTGTTCACTTATGAAAGATGCTGCAATGGATTTTAAACATTCATTTGATAATATTAGTTTTCAAATGGGAAGTGAAAAAGTTTTACATAATGTTGATGCCAATAATTCGAATAATATTGAAGAGATGAAATCTAAATTAGTTGAACAGCTTTATAAGCCAGTTCTCTGGACTTCAATAGTTCAAAAAATGAAAGCTTCAGGTGTAGAAAAAATAATTGAGACGGGACCTGGAAAAGTATTAACTGGATTGACAAGGCGTATTGATAAGTCCCTTAGTGGTTCGGCTATAATAGACTTAAATACATTAAAAACTACTATTGAGGAAATATCAAATGCTTAAGGAAAAATTAATCCTTGTAACTGGTGCAAGCAGGGGAATTGGTAAATCAATTGCGTTGACGTTAGGGGAGGCTGGAGCAACTGTTATAGGAACAGCAACGAGTGACGAGGGTGCTGTAGGAATTTCCAAAATATTTGCTGAAAATAATATTCTTGGTAAAGGTATGAAGCTTAATGTAACTGATAATGATCAAATATCTGATCTTTTAAAAAACGTTACTAAAGATTATGGCTCTGTAGATATACTGATTAATAACGCCGGAATAACTCGCGATAATATTCTTGTTAGAATGAAGGAAGATGAGTGGAGTGATATTATTAATACCAATCTTACTTCAGTTTATAAAATGTCAAAATCTGTTTTAAGAGGCATGATAAAAAAACGATCTGGAAGAATTATTTCTATTACTTCAGTTGTTGGTGCTATGGGAAATGCTGGACAATCAAACTATGCTGCTGCAAAAGCTGGAATTATGGGATTTACAAAATCATTAGCTAGAGAAGTTGGCGTTAGGGGTATTACAGTTAATGCAATAGCTCCAGGCTTCATTGAGACAGACATGACTGACAATCTTCCAGAAGAACAAAAAATAGCACTAGCTGCTCAAATTCCTATGGGAAGATTAGGGACAACTAGTGAGATTGCACAAGCAGTTTTATTTCTTGCGGGCGATAGTGGGGCTTATATTACTGCTCAAACGCTTCATGTCAATGGAGGTATGTATTCTGTATAAGTTTCTTAAATCTATTTAGTATCTTTAGGAACCGATCTAAGACTATTTATAAGTAAAACTGTTGAAATACTTAATAATAAACCTAGAAAAAAACTAAAAGGAATTATTGTAATATTTTTAGCAACCTCTATGGTTTGAATTTTACCAACCAATATAGTTTCAGTAGGTTGACTTGCTGATAACAACTTTAGGTCCTTCTCTAATTTAATTCTTAGCTGTAAAAGGTTTGCTTTAGTAAGAGATTGTTTTTGAAGTAAATGAAATATAGTAGTTCCATTGAAGCTTTTATTTGTATTATCGATTTTATCTGCATTTATTTCTGCTAGTTTGGCCTCAAGGCTGTTTTTTTCTTGAAGTAAGTTAAACACGGATATACCATTAAAAACGATATTTTTATTAGAGTTTGACTCATTATTTAATTTTTCTGCATTCAATTTATCTAGTTTCATGACGAGAAAACTTTTTTCTTCTAGTAATTTATCTAGCTTATCATTACTAGTTGGAAACGGCTCTGATTCAGATATATTTGATATCTGATCTAGAGACTTTTTTAAAAGCTCTAGTTCAGCTATAACATTAGACTTTTCAACTTCAAATTCAAGAAGCTTAGTTCTATAGCTATAAATTACTCCTTCTAATGAAGGGTTTTGTGCAGTTCTTTCGATAAGTAATGATGGTTTGGCTCTTAATAACTGCAAGTTGGACTCATCATCTTTGAGAATTGAGTTTAATAAAAGAATCTTTTTATCAATATTTGGTAAGAGAAAATTCAATTTATGAATATCTGCAGATATATTATCTGCAATTGAGCTTACCTCAAAGTTTACTTCCTTAGTTATTGTATCTAAGTCAAATATAATTTGATTAATATCTGAAGACATTTTATTTTTCGAAGAGATTACTGCAAAGTTAATTGCAGTTTCCACTTTCTCTAATTGGAATAAAGTTTGAGTAATATTTAAAGATATTTCATCAGTTAGATAGGTTTCTGCATTATTTATTTCCTTACCCACTGTATCTAAAACATATAAAGTTTGATCAATCTTTAGGGATGTTTTATTTTTTAATTTTTCTACTAAAAATTGATTTTGTTTATTTGCGATATCTTTGTGACTAATGTCTACAAAAGAGATTACATGGTTAAGAACATCTACACCATCTTTTTCAGATGGTGAAGTTAAGCTGACCTTTAGCAATTTACCTTCGATTGATTCAAATAATAAATCATCTTGTCTTCCCCAAAATTTATCCTTCTTACCCACTTGTTTTTCTGAAAAGATATTAGGCTTGTGAATAAAAGCTATTTTTAATTCTTTTATTAAAGCCGATGCAGTTTGAATTAGCGTTCCATCGCCGTCCTTATCAAGAGAGTCATAATGACCAATTTCAATAACTGCTGATGATATATATTCAGGAGGTTTTCTAGAGTCATAGAAAAAAGCAAAAACCATGAATATTAACGAAGTTAAAAGTATAGATTTTTTTGATTTTAATAAAACGCTGATTAATTCTTGCAAGTTAAATTCGTTTTGACTAGATATATTATGTTGATTATTTTTTAGCATGCTATATTTGTTTTTTTTGTAACTTGTATTTTATATAACTAACTCAATGAAAATTGAATTTCTTATGAAAGGTTATAAATTATGAAGTTTTTTTCCTCTTCGTAGTTTAAAAAAAGATTGTAATAATTGATGACATTCATTCTCCAATATGCCACCTGTAATATTTATCTTATGATTAAATTTTTTGCTATTCATCGACTCCATGTATGATTGACAAGCTCCATTCTTTGAGTCATAAGTGCCGAAAATAACTCGCTCAATACGTGCATGCATAATTGCCCCAAGACACATCATGCAAGGCTCTAATGTGACATATAAAGTGGAGTTGACTAGTCGGTAATTTTTTATTTTTTCACCAGCTGCTCTTATAGCTTGAATCTCAGCATGTGCAGTTGGATCATTGGCTAAAATTGGTTGATTATGACCTGTTGCAATTATTTTTCCATCTTGAATTATGATGGCACCAACTGGAATTTCGCCTTCATTTTTAGCTAGAATAGCTTCAGATATTGCCACTTTCATATTTTTTTCATCTTCATTCATAATTAGATTTTACCAATTCAGTAATATTTATAATTTTGGATTAAACGTTTATAGCCAATTTCCAATATAAGCTAATTTGACTGCAATTAAAAACATAATTACTGCTATTATGACATCAAGTATTTGCCAGGAATTTCTACGTTGCATAACTGGAGATAAAAACTTCGAGCCATAAGCAAGACTAAAGAAAAAAATAAAACTTGCTGTTGAGGCGCCTAAGGCAAATAAAAATTTGTTTGCACCATTAAATTGTTGAGATACAGACCCAATAAGAATCATTGTATCAAGATATACGTGTGGATTAGCAAAAGTCAATATTGATAAAATTGCTATTGTTGGAAGAAGACTCTGAGGTTTGCGCGCTTCAATCATAAAGGAGTTATTTGACTTGAATGCAGATGCAAGTCTAATAATTCCATATCCACTGAGCCAAAGAGCAGAAATACCATAAAGTATGTTGGAAATTTGTCCAACTAAAATATCGACAAAAAACGTAACTCCTGCGACACCAATACTAATTAGTAAAGCGTCAGATAGGGCACAGAATAAAGCAACAAAAAATACATGCTTACCAAGAATGCCCTGTCTTAAAACAAAAGCATTTTGTGCACCAATTGCCAATATTAAGGATATTCCAAGGAAAAAACCAGTTAAGAAAGCAGTTATCACAATATTTTAAATTAAGGGTTAAGTTTAATGATTTCAATCGTTATTTAAAAGAATATTCTACATTGGATTTGTACAAGGTAGAATTTACTAATTAAACAAAAAAATTTAATTATGAGTAGTAAGCGACTTTTAAAAAATGCTAGAGTTGAGTATGTCCCAATAAGTCAAAATGATTTATATACTTTCTCTTCTAGGTATGCATTATCAATATATCCATTAGATGCAATTTGCACGTTTATTCCAAAAAATGCTTGCTCTTCATTAAGGTATTCTATTGCATTTGCAAATGGATTTATAAAAGATATTGGTGATGTAAAGTGGATCCATTCAAATAATCAAACCTTTATATCTTCAAGGAGAGAGGCTGCGCTAGCTAAGTATACATTTGTTGTACTTCGTTGCCCGTTTACGAGGGTTGCATCATGTTTTTTAGATAAGTTTGTTGGGAGAAGGCTTAAGTTTAATGATAAGACTGGGAAAAAATTAAGTATTAACTTTCATGAATTTCTTTTAATAATAAAATCTCAAGCTCAGATTGACAGAGATGAGCACTGGAGAAACCAATCAGATTTTCTTCATTATGATAAGTATGACGAATATTTTTCTTTAGAGCACTTTTCTAATGCAATTGATTCTTTGAATTCTCGTGGATTTAAAGTTCATGATATTCGAGAAGTACTAAAACATGATTTATCCAAACTTAAAAGGGTTGATGGAGATTTTCCAAGAATAAAAGATACTGATCTAAAAAAAATGAAAGATGAAGGAGTGATACCTAATTATAAGTCAATGTTTGGCGATGAGGAAATTGAACTTGTTAATGATATTTATAGTGATGATATAAAGTTATATAAAAGTCACTTTGGAGATAAAGATTTATTATTCTAACTATGCTATTATGCTGCAAAGTTTCATCGTAAAAATAATTTTAATATTAATAAATGAAGCTTAGGTTTAGTTTTTTTAAAAAACTATGATATTTTCGATATTTGTCAAGGTAGAATGAGTTTATAGTGCATTTTCAATTCTAATTTTATATTTTTTAATGAGAATACTTTAAGTTTTTAAGATTTAATGGTAGGCTTTAAAAGGAAAGATGCTATTTATGATTGATAAGAAATAAGGGCTGAATGTAGCTAAGATTATAGGAATTCCAGCATGCGGTTGTTGGTAGCTTTTTTGAGGAGAGATAGAAATAAAACTTTGAAAAGCAGACAATTTTTATTCTGTACCGTTTAAAGCAGAATATTTTATAACTAAGGAGTAATTTATGAAAAAATCTGGAGGAATTATTGCAATAATTGCAGGTGTTCTTGCAACATTCGCTGCTATCATTACACTTTTCTTTGGTGCTGCAGCTAGTGTTTTAGAGAGCTTAGAGGAAGTGAGTGATGTAACTGGTGGAGCTGCTGGAGGTATGGTTGTTGCAATGGGATGGCTTGGCCTTTTGGCAGCAATAGCTATAATCGTTCTTGGAGCTATGTCAATGAATGCTGAGAATAGAAAACCTGGAGTAGCCCTAATCATTGTTTCAGTTGTTGGAACAGTAGTTAGTGGTGGATTAACTATGTGGTTTACGATTATTGCCATTTTAGGTGGAATTTTAGCTACAGTCGGCGTTAAGCCAGATGAAGTAAAAGCAGACTAGGATGTTTTATATATTTCTTTGAGAATATTAGACTTATCCTCTTAAATTTCTGGGTGGAAGAAATTTCCACCCATTAATCTAAATTTAAACTTTATAAAATAAGGTTTCGACTCTTTAAAGAGTCCAAGCTACTATCGTTTATCCTTTAAACTATTATTGGCTTAAAATGTATTGCCTCAAATGGGGTTTTAAAATATTTCTCTTCTATGCTCCTCCTAAAAAACTGAAAACATATTTACTCAATATTTTGAGAACAAAGTTAATATGTTAAATATAATCTTAAATTGAATCATCTACGGGTAGAATCACATATCTACCAAAAGAAACCAATATTATGAATAATCACTCAAGAGATGACTCAACAAATTCAGATGATATATTCTATGATAATAGAATCGCTCCACTAAAGAAAGATACTTATGAAATGCTTGTAAATTGTCCTTATTGTGCTGAAGAGATAAAGAAAGAGGCAATTAAATGTCGTCATTGTGGAGAAAGTTTAGAAAAATCAAACGCCATGTTTGTTCAAAATAATATAAATGAAAGAGTTAGTAGGGAAACTACAGTTGTAATTGAACGATCTGAAGCGCCAGATTCCCAGGCATTTGGTATTGTGAGTTTCGTAGTTGGACTAATTGGAATATTTTTTATTAGCTTTATATTGTCTCCCATTGCATTAGGTTTTGGTATTGCCGCACTAAATAAAGAAAGTCAAAAAGTATGGGGAATTCTTGGCATAATTTTTTCAATTATTGGAATGTTTACTTCAATTGTCTTAATTGCGTTTATTGTAGCCCTTTTTAATTTATAAGTTAAATGTCCCTTTTTATCCAGATGCATATTGTTTTTTAATTAATATTTTAATAGGAATAAATCATGATAATTATTCAGACTTATAAAAAATTATTTCTTCTTCTTATAGTTTCTTTATGTTTTTTTAGTTCTTCGGCCTTATCAGATGAAGTAGATGATATGCTTTTAGAGATTACCTCTGAAATGAATAGCACATTACCAATGCAAGTTGATAGCATTACGACATGGGAGTCTTCAATTTATTTAGAAGGTGAAAATTTATTCACATATATATATACAATTAACAATAAAGACAGAGGCACTGACTATGATAGCTCGGTTTTAAAAGCTTTTTTTAATACAGTTGAAACTAAATTTTGTACTGACCCAGATACTAGATTTTTATTGGGAATAACTGACATAAGTATGAAGTACTTTAACTCAAATGGTGAGTACTTATTCAAAAATGAGTTTAATGAAAATGATTGCTAGTTTTTACATATCTCCACTCAATGGCTTTAAATTTTGTAACTCATGCCTCATTTGAGTCGTAAAGTATTGATGCATCTTTGATACAACTTTTTTTATAGATTTCTGTGTTTTTCTATTTATTTTGATTGTCCTAACTATATTAAATTTGCAAGTCTTACCTCGTGTAATTAATGGAGGTGTAGAATATAGTTTAAGTTCAAATATAACTATAATATGAAAATCATAAATTTAATCCCAGTTTTAGTTCTAATTTTATTTTCAAGTTCTTCCTTAAATGCCGCTGGTTTAGACGATCTATTTGTTTCAAACAATCTAGCACAACTTAATTTAAGTGCTACTCTAGGTGAAGATATAGATATCGAAGTCTGGGAAAGTAATATTAAAAAATTGTCTGATAAGGAGGCTCAACAACTATGGTATTCCCTTTTACTTAGCCAACTTAACTTAATTGCTAGCCAAGGTGGAGATTTAGATATCAAAGCTTGGGAAAGAACTATTGATAATTTGACTGATAAGACAACTCAACAGCAATGGCGAGGAATCCTGGATATGCAAAAATTATTAAAGTCTCTCATCTAGACTTATTAAATTCAGTTGTTAAAAAAAGTTTGTCATGTGGCTATATTTTTTTACTAGTTTGACAAACTTTGACATTAACCTTGACTACTATGGCTAATGATATGACTATATTTAAAGAGGCTTTTAAAAATGCTTCTCAAGTATTTTTAAATCTACTCCTAGATCAAAATAACTATATTTTGAAACAACAAATAGTATTACTTATTTTTTTGCTTACTTCAAGTTTGTTGACATTAGCAGATGATAATGAAGTTTCACTTTTAGACGCATCAGGAGAGGCAGTTGTATATATTGTAGTAGATGATGAATTTGCAATATACACATGGGATGGAGATGCTGTTGCATATTTATCTGGCTCTATGAATGATTTTTATTCTAGGAAGATAATGGATGTTTATGGTTGGAATGGTGACCATTTAGGTTGGTTTTTTGATGGTATCGTTATGAATCACAGTGGTGATATAAGTTGTTCTGAAAGAGAAGAACACCTTAGTCCTCGCGGAGAGTATGGCAAGTATGGCAAGTATGGCAAGTATGGAAAAAAAGGGACGTTTACAGCGCCATGGAAGCCTAGATTCTCAGGTAAATTTGGAAGGATAGATTGTTTGAGTCTAATGATTAGTGGCAGTGCTTAAAATTTACTAACAAAACCCTTTTAAGTCATTGATTTTAATATACTTTTTTGTTATTCCCACTCGATAGTAGCAGGTGGTTTTCCTGAAATATCATATACTACTCGCGAAACTCTAGAAATTTCATTCATGATGCGATTGGATACTTTATCCAAGAATTCATATGGAAGTCTTGCCCAGCGTGCAGTCATAAAATCAATAGTCTCAACAGCTCGAAGGGCGATGACAAAATCATACCTTCTTTCATCTCCAGTAACACCTACTGACTTAATTGGAAGAAATACTGCAAAAGCCTGATCAACTTTATCATATAGGCCTTGATTATTCAGCTCCTCCATAAAGATATGATCAGCTTGTCTTAAAATATCAGCATATTCTTTCTTAACATGGCCAAGAATTCTAACTCCAAGTCCTGGACCAGGGAAAGGGTGTCGGTAGAGCATTTTTTTCGGCAGTCCAAGCTCTACTCCAATAGCCCTCACTTCGTCTTTAAATAACTCTTTAAGCGGCTCAACTAATTCAAAACGAATATCATCTGGTAATCCACCAACATTATGATGAGACTTAATAACTTTTGCTTTTCCTGAGGAGGCGCCAGCTGATTCAATGACATCAGGATAAATAGTTCCTTGTGCTAAAAATTTGATATCTTTTAATTTTTGCGCTTCGTGATCAAATATTTTAATAAAAGCTCGACCTATAATTTTTCTTTTTAACTCAGGATCACTCTCATCAGAGAGCTTATCATAAAAATATTGCTTAGCATCAGCTCTTATAACCTTCACACCAAGGTTCTGAGCGAAAGTCTTCATTACTTCATCACCTTCATTAAGTCTTAATAAGCCATTATCTACAAATACACATGTCAGCTGATCACCTATAGCCTGATTGAGCAGAATTGCAACGACTGAAGAGTCAACACCTCCTGATAGGCCTAAAAGGACTTTTTTATTCCCAACTTGATTCTTTATACTTTTTAATAAGTTATCAATAATATTCTCTGTAGTCCAGTTTTTTTTGCATTTACAAATAGTTGTCACAAATCGCTCTAAAATTTCAGTTCCTTTTTTTGTATGGGTTACTTCTGGATGAAATTGAAGGCCAAAGTAATTCTTTTTAATATTTGCAAAACCAGCAATTGGGCAATTATCAGTTGATGCAATTAACTCAAAGTCTTTTGGAATTTTTGTCACTTCAATTCCATGACTCATCCATACATCTAACAAGCTATGGCCTTCAGAATTAATTTCATCATAAATACCAGTTAAAAGTTTTGAATGATTTCTTGCGCGGATTTTTGCGGATCCAAATTCTGCTTTTTTAGAACTACTGGCTTCACCACCCAGCTGCACTGCCATAGTTTGCATCCCATAACATACTCCTAATATTGGAATATTTAAATCAAATACAATATTTGGCGCTCTTGAAGAATCATTATGGCTTACTGTATCTGGGCCTCCTGAGAGAATAATACCACTAGGGTTGAATTTTTCAATAAAATGAGAACTGATATCATATGGAACTAATTCGCAGTAAACGCCTATTTCTCTGACTCTTCTTGCTATGAGTTGGGTATATTGTGACCCAAAATCAATTATCAAGATCTTATTTTGTTTTAAGTTAGGCATAAAAGAAGTATCATGAAAAAAATCAGTTAATAATATTTTATATTTTAATGAAAATTAGAGATCGTTACATTGCTAAAACGCTTTTGACCCACACATTAGTTGTGCTTTTAGTTTGGCTTAGCATTTATAGTTTTTTTAACTTTCTATCAGAGTTGAATAGTGTTGGTAAAGAGGGCTATACAATCCTGTCTGCGTTTAAGTATATTTTACTTCAATTGCCTGAGGTTGCATACAGTCAAGCTCCACCAGTAATATTATTGGGCTCTGTTATAGGTATGGGCCATTTAGCGACAACAAGTCAACTTCTTGTATTTCGAGTATCTGGTGCTTCAATATTAAAAATTACAGCAATAGTAATAAAAAATGCACTTATTTTTGTATTTGTGCTAATTGCTATAGGTGAATTCTTGGCTCCAATTTCAAGTAATTTTGCTGAAAGTGGTCGATCTAATGCCATGGGAAATACGAATACATCTATTGATCAAGGTGGCTTTTGGATCAGAGATGGCGATAATTTTATTAATGTTACAAAAAATATTGATGGAAAATTATTTAGTGGGATTACGGTTATCGAAGTTAACTCGTCAAATAAGATTGAAAGAGTCATTAAATCTGAAAATGCAATATTTGATGGTAATTCCCTAGATATGAATGGTAGTGAAATTTTTTCAATTAATGACTCAAATTTTTTTGATAATATTTCTTTGAGATTGCGTAATACATATAATAAAAGAGTTTCATTTGATCAGGATTTGGTTGATAGCTTAGAAAAAGAACCTAAGAATCTCTCAACTTTAACTCTTATTAAGCAGATTAAATTCTATACTAATAATAAACTTCGTTCAGGAGTTTTTGAGATAGAGTTATATGAGCGATTAATTAAACCAGTTACGCTTATTGCAATGATTTTATTGGCAATGCTATTCATATTTGGATCTGCAAGAGACGTAACCTTGGGAAGAAAAATATTTTTTGGGGTTGCACTTGGCTTATCATTTGAGATGCTTTCAAGGGTTGCTAGCGCAATGGCATTGAGTTTTGATTTCAATACTTTTATTATTGCAGTTCTGCCTTCGATATTAGTGATGATTATTTCACTAACTCTATTAATTCAAAAATCTATGCGTTAGTTAGATGAATCAAACAAATTTAAAAACTATAAAGTCAAAATTAAAAATACCAAATCGATTTGTAGTATTTTTGATAAATGATGACTACACTTCAATGGACTTTGTAGTAGATATATTACGAAGGTTCTTCCAAAAAGAGTTTCAAGCTGCTGAAGCAATTATGCTTAAAATCCACATAGATGGTGAGGCAGCATGTGGGACGTATTCTTATGATGTTGCACAAACAAAAGTTAAGCAGGTAATAGAGTATTCTAGAGAACACGACCAGCCGTTGATGGCTGCATTAAGAGAGGTATAAATATTTAAAATAAGAGACTACTAGGATGATAAAATTTTATGAGTTTAAATATTTTAAGTTAAGGATTAAAGAATGATAATTAAATCTATTGAATCATTGAAAGATGTCTTGAATGTAAATTGGAGCGATAATTCATTAAGTAGCTATCCTTGGTTTTGGTTAAGAGATCATAGTGAAAGTAAAGAAGATTTGCATCCAGACACCAAACAGCGACAGATTGATTCTTTTAGTAAACCACTAAATAATACTGTCAGTAAAATTTGGCTCGATGAAGATTCTCAAAATATGTTTATTAAATGGGATGACCAATCTGAAAGTCGTCTTTCTTTTGAGTTACTTCTATCTACTGCAGAGCCAAACTCTCCTCAGTCAATCGCGCTGAATTCTTCAAATTTTTGGAATATGCCCAGTGAAATCAATATTTTTCCTGAAATATCATATGATGAAATTATGTGTTCTGGAGGTATAAAAACGTGGCTGACTCATATAAAAACAGTTGGATTTGTTTTAGTGAATGGAGTGCCAGTTAATCCTGATGCAACAAAAGAACTTATGGAGAAATTAGCTTATATTAGAAACTCTATTTTTGGAGGATTCTCTGTTTGGGATAATAAACTTGAAAATCCTGATGACACTGCTTTTACATCATTGGCTATTGAGCCACATACAGATGGAACATATGTATATGATGCGCCGGGTCTTCAAACATTGCATTGCATAAAAAAAGACTCTATTGGTGGTGAGAATCAATTGATAGATGGCTTAGCAATAGCTGAAAAAATGCGCAATGAATATCCCGATGCTTTTAATATTCTTTGTAATGTTAATATTCCTGGACGTTATATCAAGCCAAATACCTATTTAGAGGCACATCGACCTTTGTTTCGAGTTGACAGTAATGGTAAAGTTATTCAAGTAAGCTTTAATAATCATGATCGAGCTCCTTTTAGATTAAAGAATGAGCAAATGAGTCTTTTTTATAAGGCTTATAAAATTTTTCACAATCTGGCTAATGATAAAACTCGTCAATTTGAATTTATGTTGGAGCCTGGAAAAGTTCTAACTTTTGATAATTGGAGGTTACTTCATGCAAGGTCCTCTTTAAGTGGTTATCGCCAGCTATGTGGTGGTTATCATAATCGTGAAGACTTTGAAAGTAGGTTAAGGTCAGTCTAGATATTTTTAGGATTAATTTGAATTTTTTATTAGTTTAAATTGCTTCTAGTGATGTTAAAATTAAACTCTAAATAAGTTAATAATAAAAACAATATTTTATGATTGAACAAGGATTGCAGCAAGAGATTAATATGGTCATGACTGAGGCGAGAAATCGTCGTCTTGAGTTTGTAACTGTCGAGCATTTATTGTTAGCTCTTCTTAATATGGATGAAGTAATTGCATTTCTAAGAGGCAAGCGTGTAAATATTGATGAACTTCGTGCCGAACTTGATCAATATATTGACTCACATACGCCAATTATTTCTGAAGATGCAGAAATAGATATCGTACCAACAGTAGGATTTCAAAGGGTTCTTCAAAGAAGTGTTTATCAGGCGCAGTCTGCTCAAAAAAATTCTGTTAACGCGATGAATGTATTTGTCAGTATTTTTTCTGAAAAAGAATCTCACGCCGTCTACATGCTTAAACTAAATAATATTTCCAGGTTGGATGTTATGGAAGGGATTTCTTCTCATTTAGCTGACAACCCAGCTGAAGAAACAAAAAAAGTTGAGGGGGATAAGAAAACTAAACCGTCTTCTCTTGAATCTTTTACAACTAATTTATGTGAAAAAGCTAGACTTGGTGAAATTGACCCTCTTCTTGGGAGGGAGGAAGAAGTTCTTAGAACTGTACAAATTTTATCAAGACGACGAAAAAATAATCCTTTACTTGTTGGCCAAGCTGGAGTTGGGAAAACTGCTATTGCACAAGGCCTCGCTAAGAGAATAGTAGATGGGCAGGTTCCTGAAATTCTAAAAAATACAATTATATATTCTCTAGATGTTGGAGTTCTAATTGCGGGCACTAAGTATAGAGGTGATTTTGAAAAGCGATTAAAGTCAGTACTTACAGATTTAGAAAAAGATAAAAATTCAGTGCTTTTTATTGATGAAATCCATACTTTAATTGGTGCAGGAAGTGTTTCTGGTGGTTCTTTAGATGCATCTAACCTTCTTAAGCCAGCTCTTGCAGACGGCTCACTTAAGTGCATTGGATCAACAACATATGATGAATATCGTAAGATTTTTGAAAAAGACCATGCCCTTACAAGGCGTTTTCAAAAAGTTGATATTGAGGAGCCTTCGGTTGAAGACACAATCAAAATCCTTCACGGTTTAAAAAAATATTACCAATCACATCACAAGGTCAAATATTCAGCTGCATCTTTAGTTTCTGCGGCAGAGTTAACGCATCGACATATTGGAGATAGACGCCTTCCAGACAAGGCGATTGATGTCATTGATGAGGTCGGCGCCCTTCAGCAGATACTTCCTAAATCAAAACGAAAAGTCAATATTGGCGTTCCTGATATCGAAAATATTGTTGCTAAATTAGCACGTATTCCTTCTCGCCAAGTTACTAGTGATGATAAATCTTTACTTAAAAGTTTAGAGAGTGATCTTAAGTTGGGTGTTTTTGGTCAAGATAGTGCTGTTGAATCTTTATCAACTGCTATAAAACTTTCTCGCTCTGGACTTTCTCCAGTTGAGCAGCCAATGGGCTCTTTTTTATTTGCTGGTCCAACAGGAGTCGGTAAAACTGAAATTTGTAAGCAGCTCTCAAGGATTATGGGCGTTAAATTATTGAGATTTGATATGTCTGAATATATGGAGAGGCATGCTATTTCTAAACTTATAGGCTCACCTCCTGGCTATGTCGGATACGATGAAGGTGGCTTATTAACAGAGGCCGTAAATAGTAATCCTTATGCGGTTCTTTTATTGGATGAGATTGAGAAAGCCCATCCAGATATTTTCAATATTCTATTGCAAGTTATGGATCATGGAAAGCTTACTGATGCTAGTGGTCGTGAAGTTGACTTTAGTAATGTGATACTAGTTATGACTTCTAACGTTGGAGCTCAAAATGTTCAAAGAGCTTCCATAGGATTCAATGAACAAGATCATTCCCTCGATTATGAAGGTGAACTTAAAAAAATATTTACACCAGAATTCAGAAATCGCCTCTCAGAAATTATTTACTTTAATAAACTTAATGAAGAAGTTGTTGTTTTTGTAGTCAATAAATTTCTCTTTGAGCTAGAAGATGTTCTTGAGAAAAAAAATGTTTCATTGATTGTTTCTGATGCAGCTCGAAAATGGTTTGCTGAAAATGGCTATGATTCAATGATGGGTGCTCGCCCAATGATGAGATTAATTGAAAGAGAGGTGCGTAAACCTCTTGCTGATGAGCTTCTTTTTGGTAAGCTTAGTTCTGGTGGAACTGTTAAAGTGGGTGTTAGTAAGGATAAGATTGCCTTAACCATAAGTTAATGAGAATTCTTATAAGTAATGATGATGGCTACCAAGCTAAGGGCATAAAACAACTTACAAAATCACTAAGTGAAATTGCAGAAGTAATTGTTGTTGCTCCAAGTGAGAATAAGTCTGCAGCAAGTAGCTCATTAACTCTTGCAAGGCCATTAAAGCCAATTCAAATTGAGAAAAATATTTTTGCAATAGACGCTACGCCTTCGGATTGTGTTCATTTGGCATTATGTGGTTTTATAGAGGAGTCAATTGATTTGGTAGTGACTGGCATTAATTTTGGTGCAAACCTTGGGGACGATACTATCTATTCTGGAACCGTTGCTGGGGCTATAGAGGGACGTTTTTTGGGACTTCCATCAATTGCAATGTCTTTGGCTAGTTGGGAGGGTAATCACTTTGAGACAGCAGGTGAGATCGCTAAGAGGTTGGTTGCTCAAATTGAAAAATCTGAACTATCTTACAATACTATTATTAATGTTAATGTTCCAGATATTCCTCTTAGTGAAATTAAAGGCATTAAGGCTACTCGTCTAGGTAGTAGGCATAAATCTGAGCCAAGTATTAAGGACAAAGAAAATACATCTCTTTATTGGATTGGTGAAAATGGGAGGGAAGCTGATAATTTAGAGGGTACTGATTTTCATGCTATATCTAATAACTTTGTTTCAGTTACACCTCTTCAGATTGATATAACTAAGTACTCTGAAGTAAAGCGAGTGAGTGATTGGCTTCAAAAGATGGATTATTGATTCCAGGTATCTTTTAGCCCTACTGTTTTATTAAATACTAGTTCATCACATTCGCTATCTCTGCAAAAGTAACCCTCCCGTTCAAATTGATATGCCCTTTCGGCACTTGCATTAAATAAACTTGGCTCAATAAACCCATTTCTGATTTCAAGTGAGTTAGGATTAATTGAAGAAGATAGATCATCAAATGTAGCTGGATTAGAGTCTAAAAAAAGGCGATCATATATTCTAAATTCAGCGCTAATAGCCTTACTAGATTCAACATAATGAATGACACCTTTGACTTTCCGTCCATCGGATGGATTTTTGCCAAGAGTATCTGAGTCATAAGTACAGTAAACAGTTTGTAGATTATTGTCTTTGTCACTTTCAATACGAGTGGCTTTGATAATATAAGCATTTCTGAGACGAACCTCTTTATTTATTGCTAATCTTTTATACTTATTATTTGGTGCCACCTCTAAAAAGTCTTCTTTATCAATATATATTTCACGACTAAAGAAAATTTCCCTAGTTCCCATTTCTTTATTTTGTGGATGAACTGGCGCTTTAAGGGATTGTATTTTTCCTTCAGGGTAGTTCTCGATTACTAATTTAATGGGATTAATTACAGCCATTGATCTGGGGGCAATATTATTTAAATCATCTCTAATTGATGATTCTAAAATTGTAATATCACTCAAGCTATTAACTTTTGAAACCCCAATGCGCTCACAGAAATCTCTTATTGAGGCTGCTGTGTATCCTCTTCTACGAAGGCCTGAAATAGTTGGCATTCTAGGATCACTCCAACTGTTGACATGATTGTTGTCTACTAAGAGTTTTAACTTCCTTTTTGATGTTGTTGCATACTCTAGATTCAAGCGAGAAAACTCGAATTGATGTGGTCGATCAGAATTATTAAAGTCATCTAAATTTTCTAAAGTCCAATCATAAATTCTTCTATTATCTTGAAATTCTAGAGTACATAAAGAATGAGTTATACCTTCAATAGCGTCTCCTAGACAATGAGCAAAGTCATACATAGGATAAATACACCATTCATCATTTGTTTGATGATGAGTTGCAAATCTGATACGGTAAAGCGTAGGATCACGCATACACATAAAGCTTGAAGACATGTCAATTTTAGCTCTTAAGACGCATTCGCCTTCTTTAAATCCACCTATTTTCATTTTTTTAAAGAGATTCAAGTTCTCTTCAATACTAGTATCACGATAAGGGCTATTTTCTCCCGATACTTTAAGAGTACCTCGGTATTCACGAGCTTCATCATTAGTTAAAAAACAAACATAAGCTAATCCTTTAGAAATTAATTCTTCAGCAGATTTATAAAATATATCAAAGTAAGTGGAACTAAATTTAACTTCACCATCCCAATTAAATCCCAACCATTTGACATCATTTTTTATAGAATTGACATATTCAATATCTTCTTTAGTAGGATTGGTATCATCAAATCTTAAGTTACAGCTCCCATCATAATCTTCTGCTGTAGTAAAGTTGAGACAGATAGATTTTGCATGACCAATATGAAGGTAACCATTTGGCTCAGGTGGAAAGCGAGTTTTAATGACCACATGCTTACCAGATGAAAGATCTTCATTAATAATTTTGCGAATGAAGTTAGTAGTTTTTACATCTTTATTTGGAGATCTCATTTATATCAATTCTAACCATAATTTAAGATTTTTAAATTATATCATCAAAAGCATAATTTAATATCTAGCGCTAAGGCTTTATGCCGTTGTAAAATACTTTTATGAGAATAGCTATAGTTAAACTTTCAGCATTAGGAGATATTATCCATGCAATGATTGTATTGCAGTATATTAAAAAATATAATCCATCAATTAAGATTGATTGGATAGTAGAGAAAAGCTATAAGAATCTTTTGGAGTTCAATCCAGATATAAATAAAGTTTATACAGTTAATATAAAAAACGCTAAAAAGAATAAATCTATTTATTCTTTTTTAAAAGAATTGAGAAAAGTTTCTAAATTAGAACAGTATGACCTAGTTATTGATATGCAGGGATTGATAAAGTCAGCTTTAGTTGCTCGTTTGGTGCCCTCAAAACTAACTGCAGGTTTTGATAAGGCTTCAGCAAGAGAAAGTTTGGCTTCAATTTTTTATAATAAAAAAATTAACTTTCCTTATGAAAAGAATATTATTTTAAAAAATATTGCCCTTATTGAAAGTGTATTAATCAAAACTAAAACTGAAAATGTACAAAGTAAAGTGCCTTTTCTTTACTCTAGCAAAAAGTATTTTTTTGATTGCATTTCTAGCATTAATGATAATATTTTGATAGTTCTTGGAGCCTCCTATAATGCCAAAGTTTATCCAATTGAAAAATTACAAGAGGTAATAAAAAAAATTGATGCAAATTTTATAATTATTTGGGGAAGTAAAACTGAAAAATATTTAGCAGAATTACTAAAAGAGTCCGCACCTGAGTCTAGTATTACTAGCAAGTTGTCATTAGACGCTTTAGCATCTTTAATATCTCAAATGGATTTAGTAATTGGCCCAGATACTGGCCCAACGCATATGGCTTGGGCTTTAAATATTCCTTCAATAACCTTATTTGGACCAACACCGGGCTATAGAAATACCCTTATAACAAGTATAAATAAAATTATTGAATCTGATTCTTATGTAAATCCAAATAAAATTAACAAAAAAGATTACTCAATTAAAACTATTAAAACTAGCGATATAGTAAATATGGCAAATTATCTAATTGGGAGTAAGAAATAGAAGTAAAAAATTATTTAATTCTTAACCACTCCTTTAATATCTTTTAATGAATCTATTAAAAATTTAGCCTGAGATAAATTTTCATTAATTTTATGACCACTTCTTACTAGAATAGTGTTTGTAATATTTGATGCATTTGCAGCCTGAATATCTTTTTCGCTATCTCCAATCATCCACGAATTTTTCATATCAATATTATATTTATTTTCTGCTAAAAAAAACATTCCAGGCTTAGGCTTTCTGCATTCACACATTCCATTTGGGAGGTGAGGGCAATGAATGACATCTAAGATATTCACATTATTTTCATTAAAGCGTCCTATCATCCACTTAGTAAGTTTTTGATAATCAGTTTCAGAGTAATAACCTCTAGCAATACCAGACTGATTTGTTATGATAATTATTTTAAAACCAAGGTTTTGAAGATAAATACATGATTCAAATACCCCGTCAAGAAAAATAAAATCTTCAGGCTTATGGAGATAATCAGTGTCTATATTAATAACACCATCACGATCAAGAAAAATAACCCTATTAGACATTTATGATTCCATTAAAATGAGTTTATATATATCAACTCTACAGTAATTGTACCAACACTTTATGGTTAATTATGCCAGTTCCTTAGATCGCGTTTATCAGTACTTACTGATTGCTGCTTTTTTTCTTCTTCCCCTTACTGTTTCAGGTAATAATATAGCGATTTGGCTTGTTGTAATATTATGGTTATGTTCTGGGGGATATTCTAATAAGTTAAAAAGTATTTTAGATAATAAGTTAGCATTGGCTTCAATTTTATTTTTTTTGGCCCACATTATTGGACTTATCTGGACAGAGGATACTGTTTGGGGGCTCGAAATTACGCGAAAAATGATACCTTTTTTGTTTGTCCTGCCAATTTTTTTAACACTCACTAGGAAAGACAATAATAAGCTTTATATTGCTGCTTTCTTTATTGCAATGCTGATTTCAGTTTCATTATCTTATCTTATTTGGTTTGAATTAATAGATCCATTTAAATATGCAAATAGTTCAAATCCAACCCCCTTAATGAGTCATGTTTCTTATAATCCATTCTTGGCATTTAGTATATATTTAATCTTGAATGAAATATTAAACTGTAATAAAGCTGACAAATTGAAAATTGTTATTTACTCATTTTTATTAATTTTAATGATAATTAACATGTTTATAACTGGTGGAAGGGCTGGACAAGTAATGTTTTTTGCTGCGATAGTTATTGCAATGTTTCAATATTTTAGACTTTCTAAATTAAAAGCAGTCATTAGTTCATTTTTGATAGTTGCAATACTATCTTATGTAGCCTATTCCACTAGCCCACTTTTTAAAGAAAGAGTTGTTGGTGTTTATAATGAAATTAGTAATTTTGAAGAAAATACAAACACTTCTTTAGGTTTGCGAATTAATTATTTTATTAATTCATCTGAATTAATAATTAAAAATCCAATTTTTGGAGTTGGAACTGGTGATTTTCCAAAAGAATATTACAAACTTAACTTGAAAAAAAGCCCCGAATTTTATCCAACTGTTCAGCCACATAATATGTATTTATTGGTCTTATCACAATTAGGAGTTTTTGGACTTCTTTGTTTTTTATCATTATTTTTTATTCAATTCAAAATAGCCTTGATTTCAAATAATAAATTTGTAAATCAAGTGGGTGTTGCAATGCCATTACTATTTCTAATAATAATGTGGAGTGATTCATATTTATTAGGGCATTACACTAGTAATTTGTATATTTTATTTAGCGCATATATTTATGGTAATAGTGTAAATGAATATTAATACTGTCTTAATTATTATCCAACGATCAAATGGGGATGTTTTATTAAGTTCTTCTTTGATTAGTCAAATCCAAAAACAACTTAAACCTAGCGCAATAGATTTATTAGTTAATGATGATACTATTTCTATTGCGAAAACAATTCCTATGATCCGTAATATTTATACCTTTTCATACTCACTTAAAAATAAATCAAGATGGAATCAAGAAAGCTCGATTATTAAAAAAATTTATAGAAAGTACGATTTATGTATTAATTTAACCTCAAGTGATAGAAGTGTTTTATATGCATTATTTGCAAGTAAAAATACAATTAGCGCAATTGAAAGAAGTTTTAAAAAATCTTGGTGGAAAAAAATATTTCTAAAAAATTGGTATTATTTTGATTCCCAAAAACATATTTTCATTAATAATTTGCAACCTCTCAAGTTTCTTGGCATTTCACCAATTAAAAAGCAAACTGCACCAATAGCCTCACTTAAATCATTTAAGTCCATTGAAGGTAAGTTAAAAAAATTAAACATATTTGACCCTTTTTTAATTTTTCATCCTTCTGCACAATACGATTACAAAATCTTCCCAGAAGTGTCAAGAAATAAATTACTGTATTTGTTAAGTCAGCTTGATATGCCAATAATTGTTACTGGCGGTAATAGTGAAATTGATATTAATATTAAAAAAAATATGCCTTTACTTCCAAATATTTTTAATTTGATTGGTAATACATCAATTGATGAATATATTGCATTAAGTCAAATGTCAAATGCCTATGTTGGCATGGACACTTTAAATATGCATATTGCTGCATGTCAAGAGAAACCAATTTTTGCTATATTTGGCCCAACAAATTTGAAGATGTGGTCACCCTGGTCAAATGAATTGGAGTCATCAGCTTTTGAAGATAAGCCAATTCAGACTTATGGAAAGACTACAATCTTTCAAGCAGATATGCCATGTGTTGCATGTGGTAAAGCTGGCTGCGATGATAAACATGGAAATAGTGATTGCTTAGATAATATTGATCCTGCTGTCGTCTTTAAATCAATAGAAAAATGGTGTAAGTCTGAAAGAATAATTGATGCCAAATCAATGCTATGAGTATTAATACTAAACCAAGGAAAGTTTTGCTTTATATAGTATATGGTGAAGAGTCAGTATACTATGATGGCGCTATCTTTAGCTTTTTAACTTTTCTCAATTGGGTTTCTTGTAATGATGATATTGAAATTATTGTGCTAACTGAAAAACCTGAGTTATTTGATAGTTATCCTGTAAAAACTCTTTCAATTAGCGTGGCTCAAAAAAAAGAATGGTCTTTAAATGGTAAATATCACTTTAGAATTAAAAATCGTGGTCTAGCTTTTGTGATGGATGAGTTAAAACTTAAGCATAGAGATAAAATTTTGTTTTTAGATACAGATACATATTTTCATAAATCTCCTTTACCACTTTTTGATTTAATTAATTCAGAGCAAGCTCTATTTTATTTGAATGAAGGTTTAATTTATGAGCGAAATCGATTTCATGTTTACGTAAAGTACTTAGAAGGGAAGAAAATTGAAATAGATGGTAATCACTATGAGCTTTCAAGAAAATCTGCAATTTGGGGCTCTCTAATGGTTGGTTTAATGCCTAATATGAGAGATAGCTTAGAATGGGCAGATAAGTTAATGCTTAGCTTTCATAAAATTGTACCAGCACATACTATTGAGCCATTTTCTTTATCCGAAAGCTTGTTGAGAAAATATAAATTAGTTGAAGGTAAACGCTTTGTATCGCTGTATTCAACTTCAAGAAAAAAAGAGTATGCTTCAAAAATAATTACTAATTTTTTTAATACTAATAGTGCGTTATCCATCAGCAAAAAAATTGCTTTGGCTCAAAAATTAAAAATTAAAAGACCTTTGTTAACAGTATTAAATCAACGCTTAAAAAGATTAATTAAGTAAAGTGAAAAAATATAAAATTCCAATCTTAATGTATCATAGTATTGAGAAAATGCCTAGATCCACGATCATGAGGAGCTTACATGTCCCACCAAAAAGATTTAAATTTCAAATGTGGATTCTTTATAAGTTGGGATATAAGGGACTCAGTTTGAAAGAATTAAAGCCTTATCTTGATGGAAAAAAAATAGGTAAAGTTGTTGGTATTACCTTTGACGATGGGTATAAAAATAATTTGCTAAATGCTGCACCAATACTAAGTAAATTTAATTTTAGTGCAACTTGTTATATAGTAGGAGATAGAATCGGTGAAACAAATAGTTGGGATTTATCACATGGGATAACTCAAAGACCGTTAATGACATTAAATGAAATTAAAAAGTGGCTTGAGTTAGGTATGGATATTGGTGCACATACTAACACCCATGCTAATTTGACTAAACTAACAAAACCACAATTAGTGCAAGAAATATATCAATGTAAGAAAAAATTAGAGAATTTTTTTGATGTTACAATTACTGACTTTTGCTACCCATTTGGGCAGTTTCATGAAGATTCAGTTAAAGTAGTTTCGGAGTCAGGTTATTTAACTGCAACAACGATGAATCGAGGGAGGGTAAATTTTGATAGTGACCAGTTAACACTCCCTCGTATTCCAATAACTCATCACACTCTTCCTCATTTATTTATGTTAAAACTTCTTTCTAAATATGAAGATAAAAGATAGTTTTTTTAAATAAATTAAGATCTCTTATAGTCATCTTCTATTCGAATAATATCATCTTCTCCTATATAGTTCCCAGTTTGAATTTCTATAATTTCTAGAGATGTATTTGTTTCATTTTCTAGCCTATGAATTTCACCTTTGGAAATATAAGTGGATTGATTTTCATTAAGTTCAAAAATTTTTTCACCACATGTAATCTTTGCTTTACCTTTTATAACCACCCAATGCTCGGCTCTAAATTGATGCTTTTGGAGTGAAAGTTTGGATTTTGGATTCACAAAAATATGTTTCACTTGAAAGTTCTCCCCATAGTCAACAGAATCAAAATATCCCCAAGGCCTAAAAACTTTTCTGTGGGAATTAGCCTCACTTCTGTTTTCTTGTCTTAATTGATTAACAAATTCTTTTATACTTTCAGATTTTTTACTAGATACAAGTAAAGCATCTTGAGTGTCAATTATAACTAAATCAGAAATATCAATAGCTGAGATAAGCCTATTAGTACTATAAATATAAGAATTATTTACATTATGAAGCTTTACATCACCTTCAACAACATTCTCGTTTTTGTCTTTAGTTTTTACATCCCATAAGCCACTCCATGAACCAATATCACTCCAATTAACATCCAATGGAACAACTACTCCAAGATTAGTTTTTTCCAAAACTGCATAGTCAATAGATTTTGATGGACATTGATCAAAATAACTATTATCAATACGTATAAAGTCTGAATCTTTTTTAATACTATTACAAGATTTAAGACAAGCTGAATATATTTCTGGCTCATATTTCTGGAGTTCATTTAAATAAACAGAGGCTTTAAATAAAAAAATTCCACTATTCCAGAAATATTTATCTGAAGCTAAGTATTTTCTAGCCATGTTTAGTGAAGGTTTTTCTTTGAATGATTTAATGTCATAAGAATTACTAGAACTTAAATTTTTAACCTCAATATAACCAAAACCAGTCTCAGCTTTGGTTGGTCGAACTCCTAGTAATGAAATTTTCCCATCATCAGCAAAAATCTTTGCTGAGTTAATAGCATCATGAAATTTTTCCACATTTTGAATGATATGATCCGCAGACAAAACAAGAAGGACTGGATCATCATTATTTTGAATTGCATTTAATGCTGCAAGTGCAACTGCAGGTGCAGTATTTTTAGCTGATGGCTCTAAAATAACTCCATTATTTTCATAATTAATTTGACGAAGTTGCTCTGCTACAACAAATCGGTGCTCTTCATTACATACTATTACTGGAGCAGCAGCATTTTTTGGTAATCGTAAAACTGTATTTTGAAAAAGAGTTTTAGTATCAATTAAACTTAAAAATTGTTTTGGAAAAAGTGTCCGAGATACTGGCCATAATCTAGAACCACTTCCACCAGACAAAATTACAGGAATAATCATTTAGTTGACTTTTTTAATGGATGAGTGGAGGGTGGTTTCCATTTTTGTTGTGCTTCATATAATTTGATGTAACGATAGAAGGTGCCTTCAAAATTTCCAAAAGCTATTACAAAACCTGGGCCACCATCTAAAAAACCAAGTTTAAATATATAGTGTTTTAGAAAAGACCAAAGGCCATGAAGAAATGCAGTAAGAACACCACCTTTCGAGCCTTTTTTTTGAAGTTTTTGAACCCCTAAGGAAGAATATCGATTTGTTTTATGAATTATTTCTTCAGTGTTTTTAAATGGAATTTGCCATATATTATTGTTGATCATGCCAATTTCTTTATTACTATGACTTATATATCCTTCATGAACTGCATCCAAAGTATAAGTCATTTTGCCATTTCTGAAAAGTTGAGGTTGTCTAAAATTAGGGTACCATCCAGACCTTTTAATCCACTTTCCCATGAAAAAATTCTTTCTTGGGATTCGATATATGTCCAATGAAGAGTTTTGAACTAACTTAAGAATTTCATCCCGAACCTCTTTAGTGCATCTTTCATCTGAATCAAGACTAAAGATCCAGTCCCCTGAGCAGTGTTTAAGTGCCTGATTTCGTAATTTACCATAACCATCAAACGGAATATGAAAAATTTTAGCTCCAAGTTCTTGAGCTATTTCAGTTGTTCCATCTGTACTATTCGAGTCAGCCAAAATAATTTCGTCAGCCCACAAAACACTATTGATACAATCTCTAATTTTTTCTACTTCGTTATAGGCAATAATATAAACAGTTATACTCATAATTTTAAAATAATTTAATATAAAAATAAATTGGCTTAATCAAAAAATATTACTATAAATTCTTAACTTGAAGATTTAACCCCTTAAGATTAAATAGATACTAACAAATGTTACAGAATTATTTAGTTTTTAATGCTTAAAAATATGAATTACTTGTTTAGAGATATACATTTTCCCATATGTATAATTGGTCTATATTTTTTATTATAATTTATATGAAATGTAGTTTAATTATCTGTACTTATAATTGGCCTGAAGCATTAAAGATGGTTCTATTAAGTGCCCTTGAGCAGTCAGTGGTTCCTAATGAAATTATTATAGCTGACGATGGTAGTGAAAAATCTACAGAAATTGTAATAAGAGAATTTGCTAAGAAAACCTCAATTCCTCTTGTTCACTCCTGGCAAAAAGATGAAGGATGTAGAATACCTCATTCAAGAAATCGCGCTATATCTAAGTCAAAGTTTGAATACATAATCATGATTGATGGAGATACAGTTCTCCATGAAGACTTTATTAAAGATCATAAAAAATTTGGTCAAAAAGGTTTCTATATTCAGGGTAGTAGGGTTCTTCTTCAGCCTAAATTCACATTTAATATTTTGAGTAAAGGAAAATTCAAAAAACCTGTATTTTTTCAAAAACATGCTAAAAACAAAATTAATATGCTGAGAATTCCTATACTAGCGAAAATAATGAGTCAATTTAAAAGTCAAAATATTAATCGTATTCGTGGATGTAATTATTCTATTTTTAAAGAAGACATTATTAGTGTTAATGGATTTAGTGAGGAGATTAAAACTTGGGGTAGAGAAGATAGTGAATTTGTTCAAAGATTATTTAATAAAGGCACATATAAACTTAATTTAAAGTTTTCTGGAATTCAATA
>CAJQRX010000011.1 GCA_905612405.1 uncultured Candidatus Thioglobus sp. | reverse complement strand
CTCATCACATCAACAAGTAATTAGATACGATAGAGAGAATACTGAGGAAGTTAATATAGAATCGCAAGAAAAAATATTAACTTCTTTCAAAAAAATGGTTAGTAATTATGAGGTCATTCTTTTATCAGACTATGGAAAAGGTACTTTATCTACTAAACTAACACAGTCGTTAATTAAAATTGCTAATAAATTAAATAAAAAAATTCTTATAGATCCTAAGGGTTCGAACTATTTAAAGTACAAAGGGGCATATTTGCTCACACCCAATATCAAAGAAGCAAGTGGAGCAACGAATATAAATATATCAGATGATAAAAGTGTTTACGATGCTATAGAGAAATTGAAAAGTGAATACGAATTAAGTGTTTCAATCATCACTCTTAGCGAAAGAGGGGTCGCAATTTATGATAATGATTTTCGTATCCACTCAACCCCAGCTAAAGAGGTTTTTGATGTTACAGGTGCTGGAGATACAGTATTGGCTGCCTTAGGATTTTCTCTAGCATGTGAGTTAGATATTGATGATGCAGTAAAGTTTGCAAATCTTGCTGCTGGAGTAGTTATTGGAAAAATTGGAAGTGCCACTGCCACACTAAATGAAATTATTGAATATGAATCAAGCCTAAATAAATCATCAAGTAACAAACATATTAAATCAATCGAACAAATTACTATTATCTCTGCGGAGCTTAAATCAAGAGGGAAGAAAATTATTTTTACAAATGGTTGTTTTGATGTACTTCATATGGGGCACGTTAAATATTTAGAAATTTCTAAAAATTATGGTGACATTCTAATTGTTGGAATAAACTCTGATCTTTCTGTGAAAAAATTAAAGGGTCCAAGTAGACCAATTAATTCTCAAATAGACAGGGCCTATATTCTTGCTGCTCTTGAAGTTGTTGACTATGTGGTTGTGTTTGATAAGGACACCCCTTATGAATTGATCAAAGCAATTCGACCTAACACTCTTATTAAGGGTGGAGACTATAAAAATAAAAATGTTATAGGCCAAGATATAGTTGATGAGTTAAAAATAGTTGACTTTATAGAAGGCAAAAGCACAACCAACACTATTAAACAAATTCAAAAAACTAATTAGCTATGAAATCTATCATAATAAATGAATTCAATGAGCATATTAAAGCAAGCCAAGCAACAATGGAGTCAATTACTGACTCTCTAGAGGCTGCAGCTCAACTATGTATAAGTTGCCTAAGTAAGGGTAATAAAATATTAATTTTTGGTAATGGTGGAAGTGCAGCTGATGCACAACATATTGCTGCAGAATTGGTTGGTAGGTATAAAACTAATCGCAAAGGCTTAGCAGCAATTGCTCTTACGACAGATACTTCAGTGATAACTTCAATTAGTAATGATTTTGGCTATGAACATGTATTTGACAGACAAATAGAAGCATTAGCAAATAGAGGTGATGTAGTAATTTCTATAAGTACTGGTGGTACAAGTGAGAACACTATAAATGCTATTGCAGTTGCTAAAACTCTTGGTTGTAAAACAATTGGACTTAGTGGTAAAGGTGGAGGAAGGTTTAATAATTTATGTGATATTAATCTAATTGCAAATTCTGATGATACTGCAAGAATTCAAGAAATGCATATTTTAATTGGTCATACAATTTGTCATTTGATCGATCAAGCAAACTTATCCATTCTTAGCTAGTTAAATTAGACTCTTACTTTATTAGGCAGAGTTAGCAAAAAACCAACTTCATTATAAAATTTATATTATCAATCTAGCTGCTTCAATAACTTCTTTTGATTTAATAAGCTTCATGCAATTATGATGAATTAGTGGACAATTTCTCTTCATACATGGTTGACAGTCTAATTTCTTTTTGACAATAACACTTTTAGTATTCATCCATTGAGACGTTTCATTATCTTTTGTAGAGCCAAATATTGAAACAGTAGGAATTTCATAGCTTGCCGCTATATGCATCGGACCACTGTCTCCAGTAATAAATAAATCTAGATTTGAAATTTTTTCAATTAGTTCGGTTACACTTGTTTTACCAGCTAAATTTTGATAATTTAAAATTCCTTTTTTTATTAATATTTTTTCAATGTCATTTGCAAAGTTTCTTTCATTTGGACCACCAAAAATTATAATATTAAACTTATTAGATAGTTCAAAAGCAACTTTCGCAAATTCGTCTGGATACCATCTCTTTGAACTTCCATAAGATGCACCTGGGTTTATTCCGACAATAAGCTTAGTATCAGCTTTATTTGACTTTAACTTCTTGTCTGAAAACAACCTACCTGCAGAAAGATTTAAATTTAAACATTCATTGATAAAACTATTATATTTAATTACTTGGTGTTGATTTTGAAATTTCTTATGATCATATTGATATTTTTTTTTACTACTAATAAAAAACTTTAGAACACGAGATCGAAATGAACCTCTAAATGAAAAAAATGCATCGAACTTCTTCAAAGCCCTGGCATTCTTATATAAGTTAATATATTTTTTATTTAAAATAAGTGCTTTGTTAACTTTTGAATGATTTTTTAAAACCTCTACTGATATTGCTGAACCAAGAATAGTGATGTTAGGATTTTCATAATTGTTTACTAAATTCTCGAAAGCTGGCGTCATCATTACAGTATCACCAAGCCAAGTAGGAAGTTCAATTAAAATTCTCATTAAAACAATTTAAAATGCTTTTTACTTAAACTAATACCAAAAAACTTTTCAAACTTCAACATAGCTTGATGTTTTTTTTGCTTCCTACTTGGTACATAATTTTTATCTGCCTGAAACAATCCATTATCTTTTGGAAGCCAATCATGAATGGCCTTAGGATGAGAACCATTAAACTCTTTAATAATAGATTGATCCATTTTAGAGTAGTCAATTTTTTCGTGTTTATTACCCCAATACTTTTGCACTTTTTCACTCTTAAGATTCATCTCCTCTTCTGATCGGACCCATCCGTAATGGTAACAATGAACGCCAACATGCTTTGCATTAGGATATCTTCCTTTTTTATTTTTATCTAAAACAAGCCAAAATAGACTGTCTGGGGAATAAGATCTAATTGAGTTCTTGATGATTCTTGCTTCAGAGCGATACCAGCCTGGTGAATCAAGAATACTATTGGCATTTCCATAAAAGTGATAAAAATCAAAAACTAGAGCTTCAACTTTTTGGTCATTTAAATGAAGTGACATTGCCATAGTAATACTTTCTAAATCTTTCTCATGATAAACCTCATCACACTCAATATAAAAAGCCCAATCTCCAGTACAATTAAATTGTGCAATCATTTTTTGCTGGCCATAAACGTAGCCTCGATCTTGCATTGAATTGTTCCAATTAGACTCTATTATTCGAATTTTAGGGCTCTTCAATGACTTGATTATATGTAATGTTTCGTCTTCACTTTCACCAACATTTATAACAAACTCATCAACAATTGATAAAATAGAATTGATTGATT
>CAJQRX010000010.1 GCA_905612405.1 uncultured Candidatus Thioglobus sp. | reverse complement strand
CTTCAAAATTTATTGCCGGGTTATTTGGTGCCAAGAATGGTTCGAGATGAGGGCGGTAACTCTAAGAGGTTGGTACTATAAATTCGTTCAAATCATCTATTGTAATCTCACCCATAAAAGTATGAAGTAGTTTACCTTCTGGACTATAAATTTGGGTTGTTGGCATGCCTACAATTTCTCCAAAATTTAAATATTCAGAGTCGTTATCTTTGTTATAAAGTACGATAGGGTAGTTAATTGAGAATCGCTCCACATAATCATTAATTACTTCTAGGTCTACAGGCTCAAAATCTAACCCGAGGATCTCAACGTGGTCAGAGTTTTTATCATAAAATTTTACAAATGCAGGAATTTCTTTTAAACAAGGAGTGCACCAAGTTGCCCAAAAATTAATAACAAGATATTTTCCGCGAGTATTTTTCTCAGTAAAGATCTTACCTTCCGTGTCTGTGAGGCTAAATGAAAGTTCTGGAATAGATTCATACCATGGCATTAAAGGCTTTACCCAGTTTGTTATATCGTTAAAACTTAATGCTTGGCTTGCATGAAATGGAGTTATTAGCCAGAGTATAATTAGAATTTTTTTCATTAGTTAGTTTTATGAATGCAAAAATTTATCACAATTCTCGTTGCTCTAAATCAAGAGCAACTGTTGCTATTTTAGAACAAAATGATGTTGACGACATACTTGCAGTGACTTTTACAAATAAAGCTGCAAATGAAATGAAAGAGCGATTGAGTGATCTTCTAAGACGGCCAATTGGCAGGATGTGGGTTGGTACTTTCCACTCGCTTGCACATAGACTTCTTAGGACTCATCCTGTAGAGGCAAATCTTTCTCCTACATTTCAAATTTTAGATGCACAAGATCAGTTTCGAATAGTTAAACGCTTGATGAAAGAGAATGGTATTGATGAAACAAAGTTTCCTATAAAAAAGGTGCAATGGTTTATTAACCAACAGAAAGATGAAGGCATATTGCCTCATCAAATTGATGCAGGTTATAATTTTTTTGTAAAGCAAAGCACTAAAGTTTTTGATCTTTATGAGAAGCATTGTCAGGCTAATGACTTGGTTGATTTTGCAGGCTTACTAGTTAAAAGTTTCGAGCTTTTAAAGAATAATCAATCCCTTTTAGATCACTACCAAAATAAATTTTGTCATATTTTAGTTGATGAATTTCAAGATACTAACCGAGTTCAATATCAGTTTATAAAAATACTTCATAATCAAGACAACCATGTTTTCTGTGTTGGGGATGATGATCAATCAATTTACGGCTGGAGGGGCGCAAGAATTGAAAATATTCAAAAAATAGAGAGTGACTTTAAACCAATTCAAGTTATCAAGCTTGAGCAAAATTATCGCTCAACAGGAAATATTCTTAGCGCATCAAATGCCCTAATTACAAACAACCAGAATAGGCTTGAAAAATCCCTCTGGACAGAGTCAGGAGATGGCGATCTTGTCAATGTATTTAATGCAAGAACCGAAACAGAGGAAGCTCAATATGTAATTGGTGAAATCCAGACTCAATTTAATCAAGGTAGAAACCTAGATGAATGCGCTATACTTTATCGATCAAACGCTCAATCTAGAGAATTTGAACAAGCACTTAGAGGGCAAAATCTTAACTATAAAATCTATGGAGGTTTGCCATTTTTTGTACGTGCAGAAGTAAAAGATGCAATGGGTTATGTTCGACTCATTGAAAACACTTCTGATAATATTGCTTTTGAGAGGATTGTGAACTTTCCAACTCGTGGGATTGGACTATCAACTATTGAAAAAATCAGATCTCACTCAGTTGAAAACCATACCGACCTCTTTCAGTCATCTATTGCTATTATTGATACCCTTCCAGCAAGGGCAGCAAATGCTTTGCAATCGTTTATCCATTTAATTGAAGAAATTAGTGATAGCACTAAAAATCTTATGCTTAGTGAAAAAGTCGACTCTATTCTACTTCAATCTGGATTAATGGCACACTATGCTAATGATAAGACTGATAAGGCTGGTACTAAAAAAGCAAACCTAGGTGAACTAGTTACAGCAGCAACTAAATATACCCATGAAGAAGACAATGAACTCAATGAAACTCAGGGCTTTATTGCTCTTGCAACTCTTGACTCAAGTGGTGAGTCTAATAAAAGTAATCAAGGGTCTGTTCAACTTATGACTGTTCATTCAGCAAAGGGATTGGAGTTTCCTGTAGTCTTTTTGGTAGGCTTGGAAGAGGATTTATTTCCCTCAAGACAGCGAGAGGGAGAGACTCCTAATACTGATGAAGAAAGGCGTCTTTGTTATGTGGGCATGACTAGAGCAATGAAGTCTCTTACCCTCACCTATGCAAGTAGACGTTTTATTAATGGGCAATCCTTTTATTCAATGCAATCAAGGTTCCTTGATGAAATTCCAAAAAGTTTTTTAAACTATATTAAAAACCCTAATAGTGAAAACACTCATCAAGGATATGAAAAAAATACCATCGTTAGTAAGAAGATGGTTGCAACTTCAGATTCAATTTACTCAATAGGTCAAGTTGTTAAGCACGCAAAATTTGGACTTGGTACTATTTTAAATTATGAGGGAAGTGGTGACTCAATGCGACTGCAAATTAATTTTCAAAAAGCTGGAACGAAATGGTTGATTAGCTCTTACGCTAACCTAGAGATAGTTTAGCCTTGAGACCAAGGCATGCCATCATGCCTCCAACCATTAAGGTTGCCACGATGATCGTTTTCATCCAAGTCACCCTCAAACCCACTAGCAACATGTGAAAGACAAGTAAAACCATTACTTTGAAGGCACTTTAAAGCCTCATTTGATCTAAATCCACTTCTGCATATAAAAATCAGTTCAATATTCAGTACTTCACTTCGGTCTCCGAGTTCATTCAGAACTGATTCGTAAAAAGCCTCTGGATCAGATTTTAAATCCGGCTCATCAAACCAAGGAATAAGAATTGAATTTTCTGGATAGCCTACATACTTATATTCAGCACTTGTTCTAACATCAATCAACACAGCCTTGGGATTTTGCTCAAGTCTTTCCATAGCCATATTTGGCAACAAATTTCGCTTATAGGTCATTTATCTTTCCTATTGAAATTAAAATTTTATCTAATATTATCATACGTTAATACTCATTTTTTACGAGTAAAAAGTGCAATTGACTCTACGTGTGCTGTTTGTGGAAACATATCCATCACGCCAGCACTCATTAAAGTAAACCCTAATTCAATTAATCGAGCAGTGTCTCTAGCTAAGGTTGATGGATTACAAGAAACATAAACTAATCGCTCAATGTTTAATTTTGGAAGAAGCTCAACAATTTCAATTGCCCCAGTTCTAGCAGGGTCAATTAAAGCTTTATTGTATTTTTGGCCTCTAAACCATTCAGAGCCTGATACATCTTCAGACAGGTCTGCCTTATAAAATGAGGCGTTAGTAATTCCATTAGCATCAGCATTTGCTTTAGCTCTTTCTACCAAGCCCTTATCGCCCTCTATTCCAACTATTTTTTCAACGTATTTTGAAATAGGAAGCGTAAAGTTACCAAGCCCACAGAAAAGATCAATCACACTATCTTTATCATTCAATTCCAGTAATTTAATTGCAAGGTTAATCATTTTTTGATTAAGTGCAAAGTTAACCTGAGTAAAGTCATTTGGTAAAAATGACATTTCAATCTTATGATCTGGAATAGAGTAAGTTAGAGTTACAGCTTCGATCAAAGGCTTGATAGTGTCTAAGCCTCCACTTTGTGTATACCAAGTTATTGATAATGTTTCGCCACACTCTTTAAGAATAGCTTCATCATCTTCAGTTAAAGGCTGGAGGTGACGTAAAATTAATATTGTATGTGACTCGGCAATTGCAGCTTCAATCTGAGGAATATGCTCCCTAATACTGAGCTTACCAATACAGTCCGCAATTATTTCTAGATTGTCACCAAGCGATGGATGTAGGACCTCACAACGACTCATCACAGTTATAAATGAAGACTTTCTTTCTCTAAACCCAACAAGAACTTTTTCTTTTTTAGCAACATAGCGAATGCCTAATCGAGCTTTGCGGCGATACCCCCAGCTTTGAACTTGCATAGGTTCTATCCAGTTTTTAGGTTCAGTCTTAGCTTGGCCAATAAATGCACTTTGAAGCCAACTTTGCTTTGCAATAATTTGATTTTCAGATGAAAGATGTTGAAATGAACAGCCACCACATACTCCATATACAGCACACTTTGCCTCAATTCTATCTGGAGATGATTTAATTATTTCGACAACATCGGCCTCTTCAAACTTTGCTCTAGAGAGAGTGCGAGATGCAATAACTTTTTCTCCAGGCAGCGCCCCTCTAGTAAAAATAACTTTGTTGTCACTATGAGAAATACCCCTTCCTTCATGTGATAACGACTCAATTTCTATTTCATAAATCTTACTCTTTAGCTTTCTACCTCTAGACATCTAACAACTCCACCCAATGCTTCACAGGGATTGAACTTCCCTTTTGAAGATGTAGTAAACAACCAATATTCGAAGTAACAATCATTTTTGGATTTAAAACATTCAAATTTTCAAGTTTATTTACCATTAGTTGGTTCGATATTTCAGATTCAAAGATTGAATAAGCCCCTGCAGAGCCACAACAAATATGAGAATCTTTGATTGAATTTTTAATGTAGCCAAACTGGGTAAGAATAGACTCAACAAGTCCACTTAACTTTTGCCCATGCTGCAAAGTACATGGCTCATGATAGGAAACATTCAATTCTGATAATTGCAGTTTACTCAAGTCTTTACTAGAGAGAAACTCAGCAATATCTTGAGTTTTAAAAGATATAGCTTTAGCCTTTTCAAAATATGGATCTGACTCTTCAAACAATTTTGGGTAGTCTTTTATCATTACCCCACATCCACTTGCACTTGATAATATGACCTCAGCTCCATCATTAAGCTGTGATGACCACTTATCAATATTACGCTTAACTTTTTTCATTGCATCACCAGATACGCCCATGTGCTGATCAAGAGCTCCACAACATTCACTTTGTGATGCCTCTAAAACTTCAATGTCTAATTTAGCTAAAATATTTTTAATGCTGTGATTAATGTTTGGAGCTAAAGTTGGCTGAACACAACCGCCCATAAGAAGGACAGTTGACTTTACACTTTTAGGTTTAATTGACTTTGAAACAACTTTTGAGTGACGGAAAAAATATCCAACTGGTTTAAATAGTATTGGCGTTGATAGTGTCTTGCGAACCGTGTAACGATAAAGAGTTTGAAGTTTTGATCTCTTTGACTCCATAATTTCTCGGCCAATCTCAAGTAACTGTCCATACTCAACGCCAGATGGACAAGTTGTTTCACATGATCGACATGTAAGGCATTGGTCAATGTGCTTTAGAGATTTAGAACTATGGTAATTATTTTCCAAAGCTGACTTTATTAAATAAATTCGCCCTCTTGGAGAATCAAGCTCATCTCCTGAGAGTTGATAGGTTGGACAAGTTGGCAAGCAGAAACCACAGTGAACACAAGATGCAATTATTTGGCCAGCCTTCTTATTATCATGCTCTGAAATTGAACGGTGATTTAACTCTGCGTGCATCAGATAAATACACCATAAGGATCAAATACTTTTTTTAACTTAGCTTCAATTTCTAATCTTAATGAAGACTCTTTATTTTTTATTGATGGCCTTTGTTGAAACTGCATTGCAACCTTAGTAGGTAAGATTTTCAAACTAATTTGAGTTATTATTGCCAGGCGGCCCATTGATCCAACTAAAAGTCGAGACACATCATAGCCAGCTACATTTTTCATAACCTGGCCACCAAAATTAAGCAATTCACCTTTTCCATTAATTATTTGAACACCAAGAACGCTATCTGAAAACTCTGCTCCAGATGTTGCAAATAGAGAGCCAATAGTTTTTTCTGAGTTCACTGAAAAGAATGCTAGGGCTTGATTATTTTTTGATAGAACCTTATTCACTTGATCAATAGTTGTCCCAGCCTTAAGTGTTATAACTAACTCTTCAGGAAAATACTCAACAACTCCAGAATATGAAGACATATTCAACAACTCATCTTCACAATCCTTCTCATAATTAGTAATTCTTAGTTGATTAGCATTCCTAACTTTTTGCTGGATTTCTGAGATTGAATTCATAATCAGAAGCGCTCTAACTCTGGATGAGGTAAGTTACCATGATGAACATGCATATTACCCAATTCAGCGCATCTATGAAGAGTAGGAACAGCTTTTCCAGGATTAAGCAGAGAAAAGGGGTCAAAGGCTGCCTTAATTTGATGA
>CAJQRX010000009.1 GCA_905612405.1 uncultured Candidatus Thioglobus sp. | reverse complement strand
GATGCCTTTGTTGAAGAGCCTATGGAGTCACTAGAATTTGGAAGAATTGCAGCTCAAGTTGCTAAACAAGTAATCATTCAAAAGGTCCGTGAAGCTGAAAGAACAGTTATTGTTGATAACTATACTCAGCGTGTTGGTGAAGTTGTTATGGTTACAGTTAAGAGAGTTGATAGAGGAAATGTTTTTGTAGATATGGGTGGTATTGACGGCATGATTTCAAAGTTCGACTTAATACCAAATGAATCAATTAGAAAAAATGATCGTTTAAGGGCTTATATTAAAGAAGTCAAATCTACTCCACGTGGAGCACAAATTTTTCTTAGTCGAACAGTTAACGATATGATGATTGAGTTGTTTGCTATGGAAGTGCCTGAAATTAGTGAAGGTGTAATTGAAATTAAGGCTGGAGCAAGAGATCCTGGGCTTCGTTCGAAGCTAGCAGTTAAGGCAAAAGACAAACGCATAGATCCTATAGGATCATGCATTGGTATGAGAGGTGCTCGTGTTCAAGCAGTTTCAAATGAATTAAATGGCGAGAGAGTGGACATTATTCTTTGGGATGAAGACCCTGCGCAGTTTGTAATTAATGCTATGGCTCCAGCAGAAGTCAGTTCAATTGTAGTTGATGAAGAGAAAGGCTTTATGGATATTGCGGTTGAGGAAGATCAATTAGCACTAGCTATTGGTAGGGGTGGTCAAAATATTAAGCTAGCAAGCAGACTTACTGGGTGGAAACTTAATGTAATGTCTATTAGTGATGCAGAAGAGATTCAGGCAAAAGAGCTACAGAAAACAGGCGAAAAACTTGCTGAAAAACTTGGTGTTGATGCAGAAGTAGCAGCTGTTTTGATTGATGAAGGTTATACAAATCTTGATGAAATAGCTGAAGCTGAATCAGATGCATTGTCTAAGATTGAAGAATTTGACTCAGATATGGTGGGTGAACTTCAAGAAAGAGCTCAGGATGCTCAGTTAGTTAAGGCCTTAACAGATGCTGAATCTACAGAAATCTTACTCAGTGTTGAGGGTGTTGAAGACTCACTAGCAACAGCCCTTGTTGATGCTGAAATTACCACAGTTGATGCTCTAGCTGAGCTATCAATTGTTGAACTTTTGGAAATTCAAGATGTTGGGAATGATAGCGCTTCTGCTGTTATCATGGCAGCCAGAGAAAAAGAAGGCTGGTTTGACTAAATAATATAGGTGTTTTAAGTATCAATTACTAGAATATATAGGCAAAAATATGGCACATACTGTAGAAAGTTTATCAAAATTACTCAAAAAATCACCAGATCAGGTTATATCTATCTTATCTGATGCAGGTATTTCAGGAAAAACAGCTGAATCTGTAATCTCTGCAGATGAAAGACAGATTTTAATGTCAAGTTTGAGTAAGCGTTCAAGCACTAAGTCAAGTATCTCTGTTTCTAGAAAAACAACAAAACCTGCTGCAAATATATCATCTTCCGGTGGAGTAAAGATTCAGGTTAAAAAGAAGCGCGAGGCTCCCCAGGCAGCTACTCCCACTGAACAAGTCGACGATGATGCAATATTAAAAGCTAGAGAAGCTCTAGAGGCTGGGAGACTTTCTGAAGAAAAAGATGAGCTGCATGATGCGAAAAGAAATGACGTGGTTCGCAAGCAAAAAGTTAAAAATGAAGAGCTATTGGCTCAAAAAACACAAAATGAGGTCGTTGAGAAGGAAGAGCAGGCTAAAAAAGAGAAGGAAAAGTCAGAAGCAGAAAAATCTAATGACTTAAAGAAGAGCCCTAAACGACTAAGAACTACTCCATCACCAGCATCGAATCGAAAACAACTCCATGTTGCTAGGCATAATCCAAATCGGAAACTTAAGAAAAAAGAAAGAACGCATATTTCACAGAAAACTCAAGATGAGCAAGCCCAGCATGGTTTTCATATGCCAGTTGAACCAGTGAAGCATGAAATTTTTATTCCAGAGAATATTAAAATATCTGAACTAGCTTTGAAGATGACAACTAAAGCTGGTGAAGTATTAAAAGTTATGATGGGTATGGGTGTTATGGCGACTCTCAATGATGTAATCGACCAAGATACAGCGATGCTTGTAGTTGAGGAGATGGGACATACTCCTGTAGCAAGTAGTGAAGAGACAGTTGAAGATACTTTGGTTCAAGAGGCTTATGATGATTCGGATTCTGCACCAAGACCTCCAATAGTAACTATTATGGGCCATGTTGATCATGGAAAAACATCACTTCTAGATTATATTCGTAAGTCAAAAGTAGCTTCTGCTGAAGCGGGCGGAATTACTCAACATATTGGTGCATACCAAGTGGAACAAAATGGAAACTTAATCACGTTCATTGATACTCCAGGTCACGCTGCATTTTCAAAAATGCGACTTCGTGGGGCATCTGCAACTGATATTGTAATTCTCGTAGTTGCCGCTGATGATGGTGTTATGCCACAAACTATTGAATCTATTAAGCATGCTAAGGCTTCAAATGTTCCTATTATTGTTGCTATTAATAAGATGGATAAAGATGGGGCAGATGTTGATAAAGTGAAACAAGTTCTATCAACACATGATGTTATTTCTGATGAATGGGGTGGTGATGTTTTGATGGTTGGTGTTTCAGCTCATACAGGTGATGGTATCGATAAGCTTTTAGAAAGCATATCTTTAACGGCTGAAATGTCAGAAATTAAGGCCGTTTTTGATAAGCCAGCAAGTGGAGTTGTTCTTGAGGCTCGATTAGATAAGGGACGTGGAAAAGTAACTACTATACTTGTTCAGTCAGGAACACTTAAGAAAGGCGATATTGTTATTGCGGGTCAAGAGTACGGAAAAGTTAAGCAAATTATTGATGATAATGGTAATCCAATTAATAAAGCAGGCCCATCAACTCCAGTCGAAATTCTTGGCCTTTCAGGCGTTCCAGATTCTGGAGCCGAGGTTCTTGTTGTTGGAAGTGAGCGAAAGGCAAGAGAAGTAGCAGATTATAGAAAGTCAAAAGATAGGGAGATTAAGCTTCAAAAGCAGCAATCAGAAAAAATGGATAATTTCTTTGCTACTATGGAAGATGGTGAAATTTCTACAGTTAATGTGATCATTAAATCAGATGTCCGCGGATCAGCACAAGCATTAGTTGAGTCTTTGGAAGAACTTTCAACGGATGAGGTTAAAGTTAAGGTTGTTTCTTCAGGAGTTGGAGCAATTAACAACACAGATATTTCTTTGGCAAGCGCTTCAGAGGCAATTGTTCTTGGTTTTAATGTGAGAGCGGATGCTGTTGCTAAGAAGGCTGCAGATGCCGAAGGCGTTAAAATTGAGTATTACAGTATTATCTATAATTTAATTGATGATATTAAAGCGATTATGGGTGGTTTATTAAGTCCAGAGTTAAGCGAAAATATTATTGGAATTGCTGGCGTTAAAGATGTATTTAGATCACCTAAGTTTGGAGATATTGCTGGCTGTATGGTTGAAGAGGGTGTTGTAAGAAAAGATAGTCCAATTCGCGTCTTGCGAGACAGCGTTGTAATTTATGAAGGTGAGCTAGAATCTTTAAGGCGTTTTAAAGATGATGTAAAAGAAGTTAAATCTGGTACTGAGTGTGGAATTGGAGTTTTAAACTATAAAGATGTTCAGCCAGGAGACCAAATTGAAGTATTTGAGCGAATAGAGCGTGCTCGAACATTATAGGACAGAAATTCTAAATGGCACAACAAATAAGTTTTAGAACCGAAAGAGTAAACGAACTTATTAAGCGTGAACTTGTTCTTTTATTATCGAAAGAAACGAAAGATCCAAGGCTGCAAGAAGTTGTTATTACTGACGTCATTGTTACTCGTGATTTAACTAGTGCAAAAGTTTTTTTCTCAGTTGAAGAGTCTTCTCAGAAATCTGTTGCAGTTTTGCTTAGTAAAGCTAGCGGGTTTTTTAGAAAATCTTTATCAAAAACTTTAGACTTAAGGCACACGCCTTCACTAAACTTTATTTATGACACGGCTCCAAATGCTGGAGCTAGAATGGAAGATCTTTTAAGTAAAATTTAAACACATTAATAATGTCTAAACGTAATCCAAAAGGTAGAGACATCAATGGAGTTTTGCTTCTTGATAAAGCAAGTGGCTATAGCTCTAATTCTGCCCTGCAGGATGTAAAGCGTTTGTTTGACGCGAATAAAGCTGGACATACGGGGAGTCTTGATCCCCTTGCAAGTGGACTCTTGCCAATCTGTTTAGGACAGGCAACTAAAGTTGCACAGTTTTTACTTAACGGCGATAAGCGCTACTTTGTTCGTGGGAAATTAGGTCAAATAAGTGATACAGGAGACTCTGACGGCGAGGTAGTTGATTTTGGATCCACAAAAGAAATCAATCAGCAGGCTATTAAAAATATTTTGCTAGATTTTGCTGGCAGTATTAACCAAGTACCACCAATGTATTCTGCTCTTAAGAGAAATGGAACACCTCTTTATAAATTCGCAAGAAAAGGTATTGAGGTTGAAAGAGAAGCTAGAACAGTTAGCATTCATGAGATAAAATTCCAAGGCTTTGAGGAAGAAATTTTAAGCTTAGAGGTTTCCTGTTCAAAGGGTACTTACATTAGAACTTTAATTGAGGATATAGGAAAATCCTTAGGGTGTGGTGGACATGTTATTGAGCTAAGAAGAATTGGATTTACCCATTTTGATATATCACAAGGAACGACTTTTGAGGGCCTAATGAAACTTAAAAATAAAAGTTTACATTCTCTTGATTCACTTCTTCTTGGGGCGGATGAAATGCTGCCAAGCCTAAAAAATCTATATTTGGATGCAGAGCAAGCTCTTGATATTAAACATGGAAGAAAGGTTTTCTGTTCTGGCTTAGATGTTGGGCAAAAAATTAAACTCTATAACGAAAAAAAACAGTTTATTGGTATTGGTGAAAATAATGTTTTATCTGAAGTTTGGCCTAAAAGAGTTTTCGTTTGAGGGGTTAAGTTTTAAAGTTTAGAAATTAAAAGGAGATGGGGCATGAAGGTTTTAATAATAGGGTCTGGTGGTCGCGAACATGCTCTAGCTTGGCAATGCTCTTTATTTGAGGAAGTGGAGCATGTATTTGTTGCACCTGGAAATGCGGGTACTGATTTAGAGAAAAAAATATCAAATATTCAGATAGATTCTGAAAATATCCCTGATCTTATTTCGTTTGCTAAAAGTGAATTTATAGATATTACAATTGTTGGCCCAGAGGCGCCTTTAGTTATGGGGGTAGTCGATGATTTTCAAGATGAAGGCCTTGTAATATTTGGACCTTCAAAATTAGCATCACAATTAGAAGGATCAAAAGCATTCAGTAAGGACTTTATGCATAGAAATAATATTCCAACTGCATTTTATGAAGTATTTACTGAATCTAATCTTGCAATCAAATATGTCAAAGAGATGGGTACACCTATTGTTATAAAGGCAGATGGGCTAGCTGCTGGAAAAGGGGTAATTATTGCAAATACCCTAAGTGAAGCGATACTTGCTATCAATGATATGCTTGAAGGAAATCGATTTGGAGAGGCTGGATCAAGAGTAGTAATAGAAGAGTTTTTAACAGGAGAAGAGGCAAGTTTTATAGTCATGGTTGATGGAAGCAATATACTTCCAATGGCTACTTCTCAAGATCATAAATCAAGAGATAATGGCGATAAAGGACCAAATACTGGAGGTATGGGCGCATACTCACCTGCACCGATAGTAACCCCTTTGGTTTTTGATGGTGTTATGGAAAAAATTATTAAGCCAACTGTTGAGGCAATGAAAGCTGAAGGAATTCCGTATACTGGTTTTCTTTATGCAGGGTTAATGATTGATAAGAAAGGCATAACCAAAGTTCTTGAGTATAACTGTAGGTTAGGAGATCCTGAAACGCAACCTATAATGATGCGTTTAAAATCTAATTTAGCAAGATTATGTATTTCTGCCACTCAAGGAGATTTGGATACAGTAAAGGGTGAATGGGATGAAAGGCCTTCTTTGGGAGTTGTAATGGCTGCTAAAGGATATCCAGAATCTTATAAAAAAGGCGAAATAATTAATCTATCTCTAGAGGAGGCTGGCTCCAAAATATTTCATGCTGGAACAAAGTTAGACGCAGGTAATATTACCAGTAATGGTGGACGTGTACTTTGTGCAACTGCGTTAGGTTTGGACATTAAAGAGGCTCAAGAAAAAGCTTACCAGCTTGTTAATTCAGTTAGTTGGGACGGGAGCTACTTTAGAACTGACATTGGATTTAAAGGTATATAGAGTGCTAAATATTATTGGTGTAGATGAAGCTGGAAGAGGTCCATTAGTTGGGAATGTGGTTGCTGCAGCAGTAATTTTTCCTGCTAATTTTCATATCGAGGGCCTTACTGACTCAAAGAAGTTAACAGAAAAAAAACGTGAAGACTTCTACTTACAAATTACTAATCAGTGCTTTTGGTCAGTAGGGGAAGCTAGCAGTATTGAAATTGATCAGATCAATATATTACAGGCAACAATGCTTGCGATGAAAAGAGCAATAAATAACTTACAGCATCTACTTTTAAGCCAAAATAAAGATGAGGTGTTTAAAGTTCTTGTTGATGGCAATCGATGTCCAGATGTTGCTAACTGCAAAGCAATAGTTAAAGGGGACTTGATTGAGCCTGTTATCTCTGCTGCATCAGTTATTGCAAAGGTTACTAGGGATTTGCAAATGATGGAGTTGGACTTAAAATTTCCTGAGTATGGATTTAAAAGACATAAAGGGTATGGCACAAAAGAACATCTGGTTGCTTTGTCAAAGCACGGGCCAATTGATGGGCAGCATCGACAAACATTTGCGCCAATAAAAAACCTTTAGTTTGAGTTTAGTTCGTTGATTTGTCGCTGTAGCTCATTTTGAGCAGCCTCAAGCTCGGCTTGTTTTTTTTCAAGAGCTGCTTTTTTTTCTAGTTCTTCTTTTTTCTTGTTTTCTTTTTCAATTTCTACAGCTGGCCTTAACGCTAGATAATTAAAAAGCTTAACAACTTTTTTAACATTTTTCGCTTTACTAGCAACATTAGTTGCTTGCTCTGCTTCTCTTTTTGTTACAGACCCCATTAAGTAGACAGCCCCCCTTTCTGTAAGCACTGAAACATGTGCTGGATGGAATACCTCTTGATTAAGGAATAGAGCTTCTATCTGTAAAGAAATAATCCCATCTTTTGCACGAGCTAAATAACTACTATTTGGCATAACTGCTATCTCATTACTTAGCGAATTAATCTTTGGAGCTTTTTGCATAACCAGTTTTTCTAAATAATTTTTAAGTTCTTTAGTTGGGGCTTCACCAGTTATCAAGACAGACTTGTTATATACATTAAAGTTAACATGTGTGTCATTTAGCCTTGGATCATTACTGACAATGTTCCCTAAATTCATATAAAGAGTTTTATCATCCAAGATTTCACCCATTGAACGGCGATCATTTGACATTGTTGCAACGGTAGTTACGGCTGCAGCACCTTGAACTATTGGTGAGCATGAACTCAAAATAGTTGATGATATAAGAAACACAAATAAGATAATTACTTTTTTCATTAATACTCCTTACTTCTACTAGTTAGCCGAAACCTTAAAAAAAGATATGTCTATATTTTAAAGCAGAATCTGTTTTTTTTTAAACTAAAGACATAGATAAGTTTTGATAAAAGAAGCTTTTAATAAAGCATAATAGTAATCATATTTAATAATTTAATATTATGGGAAAGCTTTTCATTGTAGCAACTCCAATTGGAAACCTAAATGACATTACTTATAGGGCTATAGAGACTCTGAAAAATGTTGATACGGTTTTAGCTGAAGATACTAGGCATAGTAAAAAGTTATTTACAAACTTTGAGATTTCTACGCCACTAATAGCTTTTCATGAGCACAATGAGCGAGATAAAACCCAAGCAATTATTTCTGATCTAAATTCTGGTGCATCAATAGCACTTATCACTGATGCTGGAACTCCTTTAATAAGTGATCCAGGATATTTTTTAGTTTCGAATGCAAAAAAAGAAGGGATTGAAGTAATACCTATTCCTGGGCCTAGTGCAATAATTACAGCCCTTTCAGTATCTGGCTTGGCAAGTAATAGTTTTTCTTTTTTCGGATTTCTACCATCAAAAAAAATAGCAAGAATTAAATATCTTCAAAATAAAGCTGACTTTAATGAGACAATTATTTTCTATGAGTCACCTAAGCGAATCTTGGCAACTTTAACTGATATGCTAGAAGTGTTTGGAAGTGAGCGAATGGTTTGTCTTGCTAAAGAGTTGACTAAATCTTTTGAAACAATTCTTACTGACAGAATACCAAGTTTAATTGAATACCTTACAATTGATGTAGCTCATCAAAAAGGTGAATTTGTTCTGTTGATTTCTTCAGCTAATAAAGCAGATCTAACTGATGCTAAAAATCAACTTGGAAAAATTTTGCCAATCCTTTGTGCTGAAATGGGAGCATCAAAAGCTGCTAAACTAGCTGCAAAAATTACTGGTATTGATAAAAAATATTGCTACAATAAGGCTATTGAGTTATGAATAATTTTTACAAACATCATATTTTTTTCTGTAACAATGTTAGAAATGATGGGAAGCAGTGCTGCTCAGTAAATGGAGCAAAAGAACTTTATCGATATGCTAAAGATCAATGTCGAGCAAATTCTACGTTGGGAAAAGGTCAATTTGGTGTAAGTGAGTCTCGTTGTTTAGGGCGATGTGAGAATGGACCTGTTGCTGTTGTTTATCCTGACAATATTTGGTATCAATACATAGATGAAGAGGATGTTGATGAGATTCTTAAGTCTCATCTAGAAGAGGGCAGGGTTGTTGAGCGACTTCTAATAAAATAAGTTTACTTATCTCTCAAGTCGAGTAATACTCTCAAGAAGGTATGGGTGTAAGTTGCTAGCCATTATCTTGATGCCTTTTTCATTGGGATGCTTATAATCTGCCTGTAAGTTTTTCTTTTCTAAAGCAATATCTTTAAGTAGAAAAGGCATAAAGATTAAGTCATATTTTTTAGCAAGTTTGGGATAAATTTTATCAAATTGTATTTTATAATCTGGCCCCATACTTTCAGGTGATTGCATTCCAGCGATTATCACCACCGTATTACTTTGCATAAATTTAGTGATTATGGAATCAAGGTTGTCCATTATTAAGAAAGGATTCAGCCCCCTTAACATATCATTTGCACCAAGGCACACAACCACTATGTTAGGCTTATCCGCAATAGACCAGTCCACCCTAGATAAACCATTTTTAGAAGTATTTCCTGAAATACTAGCATTAATAATACTTACTGAAAAATTGCTATCTTCAAAATTGCGCACAATCTCTGAAGCTAAATTTTCGTTTTGAGATAGTCCATAACCAGCCATTAAACTGTCTCCATAAAGCATAATTTTTATGGTGTTCTCAGCGCATGCACTGGTAAATAAAAATATGCAAATTAAGCTTGTAAAAAGTGCTTTTAGCTTTGGTTTTTTTGAGATAATCATTTCCCGAATTTTATATTAAATTAAGCAATGAGTGAAGCTATACAGTTCAAGAATGTTTCGTTAAATTACGGCACTAAAAACGATGTGGTAGAAGTTTTAAAGAGTATCAATTTTTCAGTGAATAGTGAAGAAATTATTTCTATTGTTGGGCCAAGTGGCTCAGGAAAGACATCAATTATTATGCTTGCTTCAGGCCTTGAAAGTGCTACCGAAGGTTCAATTAAGATTAATAATCAAGAAATTGTTGGGTTGAAAGAAAATAAACTGTCAGAAGTTAGAAGAAAAAATATTGGTATTGTTTTTCAATCTTTCTATCTAATTCCTAATCTTACAGCTATTGAGAACGTTTTATTATCTCTTGAGGCAAATCAGAAATATAATCAAGACGAGGATGCTGAGGTATTACTTGCAGAGTTTGGTCTCTCTCATAGGCTTAATCATCTTCCAAGTGAGCTTTCTGGTGGGGAACAACAAAGAGTTGCCATTGCGCGTGCTCTAATTAATAAGCCAAAAATTATTTTGGCAGATGAGCCAACTGGAAATCTAGATAGTACTAATTCAGAAAGTATGATGGATTTGCTTTTTAATTACACAAGAAAAAGTAAAACTTCACTAGTGATGGTGACTCATGATAATTCAATCGCAGAGCGATGCGACCGTATTATTGAAATTAAGGATGGTCAAATTGTTTGATATTGATCAACTACGTTTAATTAATAAGTATGCAATAAGAGATTTTGCTAGAAGCTATAAAAAACTATGGGTTGTAGCAAGCACCCTTTTTATTAGCTTACTTTTGCTTTCACTGACTTTTTCCGTCAAGGAGGCTTTAAATAATGAAATTGAGGAAAACTCTAAAGAGCTTTTAGGTGGCGATATACAAGTTACAAGTGGTATTGACCCATTACCAAGTCTAGTGTTTGAAGAGTTAAAGGCTTTAGGTGAAGTTAGTTCAACAATTGAGCTTGCAACAATGGTTTCAAAAAAAGGGCAGGCTCCTGTATTCGCTGAACTAAGAGCAGTAGATAATAACTACCCACTTTATGGTGAGATTATTACAGCACCTCAGGGAGTATCTGAAAAAATATTTCTAAATATCCAAAAACCAACTGTTTTAATTAATGAGAGTATTCAAAAATTACTTCAAGTTGAGATTGGTGATGATGTTGTAATCATGGGTAAAAGTTTTGAAGTGGGGGGCTTAGTTTTATCAGTTCCCGACCTTGCAGAACGTGCAGTTTTTGGTGAATTTGCTATAATTAGTAAGTCTAGTTACGATCAATTTGGACTGAGCTCTGGCGGTAGCTTTCTTGATCATGAGTACCGGATAAAGTTTAACAACACCATCGATATTAGTAATCAAGCGAGACTTGTGGAGTCAATTATTGACTACGATGATAGTATTGAAATAAAACTCCCCGGCGATAGTGGTCGAAGCTTAGGCAGGATTATAGATAATTTCTCTAACTTTCTAAATTTAGTTTCAGTAAGCGCAATGATAATTGCGGGTATTGGAATCAGTAACACCTTGCTCTCTTTCGTTAACCAGAGAAATACTAGTATTGCAGTTAAAAAATCGATAGGATTTTCTTCGAATTTTATTCAGCTCATGTACTTTTATGAGATTATCTTAATATTAATAAGCACATCAATTATTGCCTATTTATTTGGAGTTTTTAGTCCGTTGTTGGCGAATGAATTTCTGCCCAAGTCGTTAGGTATTAATCTTCAGCCAACTATCAGCTTTATAGGCTATCTAAATATTTTTTTTATTGGCTTATTAGTTGTTTTGATTTTTTCAATACCATCATTATATTCGATCAGTGAGATAAAAGCAGTTGCTTTGTTTCGTAATACTTTTCAGCCAGTGAGTCTAAATTTCTCTTTTAAGAATATTATTTTACTGGCAATTCTGATTACAATTTTGACTACCTACTTTGTTCTTCAGACTGAGCAAAAGTTTTACACCGTTTTATACTTTTTAGCATTTTTCATTACGATGCTTATATTTTATGGTGTTTCTAAACTGTTAATTTTCTTTCTTAGAAGGTTTCATAAATTTTCTAATAATGGATATAGGATTGCATATAGGAATATTGTTGCAAAAAAATCACTTGCACCTATTATGACAATATCTTTAGGCATTGGCCTAACGCTACTTCTCACTTTGAGTTTTGTGGCAAATAATTTAAAAAAAGAAATATCAGATAGCATTCCATCAATGGCGCCAGATTTATTTTTTGTGAGCATCGATAGAGATATTCAAAGTGACTTAGAGTCTTTTATTAAAAATATTGATCCAAATGTAGTTCTTGAATTTAGCCCAATGGCGAGCGCGTCATTTATCTCTTTAAATGGAAGGCCTGTAGGTGAGATTGTTTCAGATAACAATAGATCTGCCTGGGTTGTTAGAGGTGATAGACGAATCTCCTGGTCAGAAAAACCAATTCCAGGCAATCCAATTATTGAGGGTGAGTGGTGGGAGCCTGGTATTGAAGATGAGATGTTTATTTCAATGGATAGCAGAGCAGCCTATGACCTAGGAATGAACATAAATGACAAAATTACACTTAATATTCTAGGCAGGGATATCACTGGGACAGTTAAGAATTTTAGGGAGGTTGACTATCGTGATATCTCTATAAACTTTGCAGTAATAATCAATAAAGCTTTTGCTAACAAGCTCCCCTATGAATATATTGGAACACTTAAGTCAGACTTATCCTCTAATGACATTTTGGCACTTGTTGTTGAGAGATTTCCTAATGTATCTGCTATAAAGGTTGACCGAATCTTATCGCAGGTTAGCGGCGTATTAAATAAAATATTTATAGCTGTAACTGGAATATCTCTAATTGTTATTGTTATTGGCCTGATTGTTATTGTAAGCGCGGTAATGGTTCAAACTACGTTTAGAAGATATAATAATTTAATCTACAAAATATTAGGCGTGGACTTTCCAACGATACTTAAAGCAATGATAATGGAGTTTGCAGTTATATACTTTACATTGATTTTCTTTGCACTTTCAGTTGCTATATTGGGCTCGTATCTTGTTGTTGAGAACACCCTTCAGTTGACTTGGAAATTTGATTTAGGGCTGACATTATGGATTTTATTAACAACTGCAATAGTGTCATTTGTTCTTATTTTGATGGCAAACAAAAGTATCTTTAGTCCAAAAGTATATCCACTTATTCGTAATGAATAATTGCTAGAAAAAGTCATAATTTAACTACTAAAGAAGTTCAAGTAGTCTTTGATTAAGGATTGTTACTTTATCCTTTAGCTCACTTATTTTTGAGTTATTTTCAATGATATCAGTAGGAATATAATCATTTAATTGAAGGCGTTTTTCTCGACTTGATTGAGCAAGTAGCATTATTTTTGCCTTTTCTTTATCAATATTGTCTCTGGACATAAGTCGTATCAACTGCGTTTCAGTTTCACAATCAACAACTATAGCTCTATCGAATGGCGCCCATAGTTCTTTTTCTACTAGCAGGGGTATTACTACAATAATAATCCCTTCTTTATAATCTTCCATTGAAGATTTCATTTTCTGAAGTATCTTTGGATGAAGTATCTGTTCAATTTTTGCTCTATTTCTTCCTTTCTTAAAGAGCTCATCACGAAGATGTTTACGATCAAGTGTCCCATCAGAAAGAAGTATTGATTTACCAAAAGCTTCTATGAGGGCTCTTAGCCCATCTGATTCTGGAAACACCACTTCTCGGGAAATAATATCTAGGTCAATGATATGGCATCCATGAATCTCTAATAAGTCACTTACTAGAGTTTTTCCTGAAGCTATTCCGCCTGTAAGGGCAATCTTAAGAACTTTATGTCCCATTAAAATTAAGTTAAATGTGTAAAAGTAACTAAATTTTATATTGAAATCTAGTCGATACTATAAGAATGATAATAATATGATTCTTATTTGCCAGTTTGACTTGACTTTTTCAAGAAAAATTTCGATAATAGGCGCTCTTTTTGGTTATGTAGCTCAGCTGGTTAGAGCACAGCATTCATAATGCTGGGGTCGGTGGTTCAAGTCCACCCATAACCA
>CAJQRX010000008.1 GCA_905612405.1 uncultured Candidatus Thioglobus sp. | reverse complement strand
TCATGTGATTTTTTGCGCCACATAGTGCTTGAACTCGTTTGTTATTATTAGAGCCCTCATGATATATGTATTCACCAACATTAGTTGAGCCTACAAAACTTACAGCTCGTACTAATGGATTTTTCAGTATCTCATCTACTGCTTCTTTATCTCCAACAATAGTATTTAAAACACCATTTGGGAGGCCAGCCTCATGCATAAGTTCTGTTAACCTTAATCCACATGATGGCACCTTCTCAGAAAGTTTTAAAACAAACGTGTTTCCACAAGCAATTGCAACAGGGTACATCCACATTGGAACCATTGCAGGAAAATTAAAAGGAACTACTCCAGCACAAACGCCCATAGGCTGTCGTAAATTATGACTATCAATTCCACTTGATACATCGGCACTAAAGTCAGATTTGAGATGATTGTTAATTGCCGTGCAATATTCAACAACTTCCATTCCTCTTCCAACTTCTCCCTTAGCATCTGAAAAAGTTTTGCCATGCTCCTGTGAAATAAGCTCAGCCAATTCATCCATATGCTTAATAATTAACTCACGATACTTGAACATAATTTGAGCGCGTTTAGAGGGAGGAACCTGACTCCATCCTTTGAACGCAGCATTAGAAATTTCAATTGCTTTTTTAGTATCTTCAGAACTGGCACCTTCAATTTGCCTAATGATATTGCCTGAAGCAGGATTATAAATATCAAAAATATGCCCTGAAGTTCCTGAAACTTTCTCACCATTGATGATGTGCTTTAATTGATTTATAGACATAATATAAAGTTATAGAATTATTTGAGATTAATATACCAAGAACTAAATTTTAATTTTTGTTAATTACAAGACTGGAATATCTTTTATGATGGCTTGGTTCTAACCCGCGCTATATAGTTGATATTATAACATATGTTCTATTTTTTAACATAATAGAAAAGATATATATCCCTTCATGTATACTCAAAATATTGAAGTTCTAAAAATCCTTCAATATTGGGGTCAATCGTGACTTCAAAAAAACTCAAAGAAAGGAGATAAAAGATTATGTTGAAAATAAATAAATATGCTTCACGTCTATTTCTTGCAGTATTTGTTCTTTTTGGAACAACTGTTGGAACTACGACAGCTATGGCTGACGGAGAGAAGTTTGTTCTAATAAGTCATGCACCAGATTCTGATTCATGGTGGAATACAATTAAAAATGCTATTGATGTAGCTGGTGAACAAATGGGAGTTACAGTAGATTACCGTAACCCTACTACTGGTGATCTAGCAGATATGGCACGTATTGTTGAGCAGGCTGCAGCAAGTAATCCTGATGGCATTATTGTTACAATTGCTGATTATGATGTTCTAAAAGGACCAATTACTAGTGCAATCGCAAAAGGAATTCCAGTTGTTACAATTAACTCTGGAACTCGTGAGCAATCTGAAATGCTAGGAGCATTAGCGCACATTGGCCAGCCTGAGTATGATGCTGGTTTTGGTGCAGGTAAAAGAGCTAAAGCTGCTGGAGTAACTAAGTTTTTATGTGTTAATCACTTTTTTACAAACCCAGTTTCAGTTGATCGTTGCCAGGGCTATGCAGATGCGCTTGGTGTAGATTTAGGTAATCAAATGATCGACTCTGGACAAGATCCAACAGAGATAAAAAATAAAGTTATGGCTCACCTTAGGTCTAATCCTGATACAGATGCCATCCTTACTTTAGGTCCAACTTCAGCTCATCCAACGCTTTCAGCTTTAGATGATATGGGTCGTTCGGGCGATATCTATTTTGGAACTTTTGATCTTTCAAGTGAAATTGCTGCTGCAGTTAAAGCAGATGTTATTTCTTTCGCTATTGATCAACAGCCGTACTTACAAGGATATCTTCCAGTTGTAATGTTGACTAACTTGTCAAGATATGGTGTATGGCCTTCTGGTGCAATTAACTCTGGCCCTGGATTTATCACTAAGAGCAATATTAGCTTAGTTGAAAAATATGCAGGTGTTTACCGTTAATAGCTAGTTTAGTTTTAACGTGCTACCCACCATTATCTTAAATTGGTGGGTAGCATTTTTTTTATCTTTATCAGGTTTGAAATTCAAATTGAACTATTTTAGATAAACCAATAGGATCTAATAATGCCTACAATTGAAAAAAAAATTTCATTAATTCGTTCTAAATTTAGTGTCGCATTACTTCGTCCTGACTTAGGTGCAATTGTTGGCGTTGTATTAGTTTTTCTATTCTTTTTTTTAGTGGCACGAGATACTGGGATGTTTTCATTAGAAGGCTCTATGAATTGGGGAATAGTATCTTCGCAATTTATTATTATTGCAGTTGGTGCCTGCCTTCTCATGATTGCTGGAGAGTTCGATCTTTCAGTAGGATCAATGATAGGCTTTGCCGGAATAATTATTGCTGTTACCTCAGTGGTATGGGGTTGGCCAGTTTGGCTTAGTATTATTTCAGCCTTTGTTGTTTCAATGGCTATAGGTGCATTAATTGGCTACATTACAGTCAAAACAAATTTACCATCTTTTATTGTTAGTCTTGCTTTTTTATATATCTTGCGAGGAATGACAATCTTTATTGCAATTATAAGTACTAAAAAAACTATTATTGGCGGAGTTACAGAAGTCGCTGAAAATGACTGGTTAGCGCCATTTTTTGGTGGAAAAATATTCACAGGAGCATTCGATTGGCTTGCTGAGCAAGGCATAATTCAAACTTTTGTAGCTGGAACAAAAGCTGGTCAACCAGTTGTTTCTGGAATACCAATGATGATGGTGTGGGCTATAGTGTTAATTATTTTTGCGCATCTTTTGTTAACAAAAACTCGTTTTGGTAACTGGATTTATGCTGCTGGTGGTGATGCACAGGCTGCAAGGCATATTGGGGTCCCAGTCAACAGAGTTAAGATACTCATGTTTGTCTTTACAGCGTTTTGTGCAACCGTATTTGCTACTACTCAAGTTATTGAATTTGGCTCAGCCTCTGCGGACAGAGGTATTTTGAAAGAATTTGAAGCAATAATTTCGGTAGTTATAGGAGGCGCTTTATTAACGGGTGGCTATGGGTCAGTTATTGGAGCAGCTCTAGGAGCCGTAATATTTGGAGTTGTTCAACAAGGCTTATTTTTTATTGGAGTAGAGAGTTCTTTATTTAGAGTGTTCTTAGGAGTTCTTCTATTATTAGCGGTGATCCTTAATACACATGTTCGTAAGTTAATTACTGGGGCAAAATAATGAGTGATTTACCATTGATGGAGCTTAAAGATATCCATAAGAGTTTTGGAAATGTAGATGCTCTTAAAGGCGTTTCTATTTCTATTAATGCTGGCGAGTGCCATTGTCTTCTTGGAGATAATGGTGCTGGAAAATCCACATTTATTAAAATTATGTCTGGAGTCCATCAGCCAACAAGTGGGCAGATCAATATTAACGGAAAAGAGACTGAAATTAATAACCCTCGTGATGCAATTGATGCTGGCATTGCAACGGTTTATCAAGACTTGGCTTTAATTCCACTAATGTCAGTTTCTCGAAATTTTTGGCTTGGCAGAGAATTGACAAAAAAAGTTGGCCCAATTACTGTTATGGATTTTGAGAAATGCAACTCAATATTGATGACTGAAATGGACAAAATCGGAATTCAATTGCGTGACCCTACTCAATCAATTGGAACTCTTTCTGGTGGTGAAAGGCAAACTGTTGCCATTGCGCGAGCAGTATTTTTTGGCGCGAAAATATTAATACTTGATGAGCCTACCTCTGCCCTGGGAGTTTATCAAACCTCAAATGTATTAAAAACTATTGAAAGGGTTCGAGAAAAAGGTGTTGCGGTAGTGTTTATTTCTCATAATGTTTCCCATGCTTTGGCAGTGGGGGATAAGTTTACAGTTTTATCTCGAGGAGAGACTCTAGGTACAGCTAAATCAGGTGAAATTGATTTCCAAGAATTACAAGCCATGATGTCTGGTCATAAAGAATTATCAGAATTAAAAAAATAGGGATTAATTATGAAAATATGTCTAATCGGCGCAGGCCGTATAGGAGCCGTCCATGCTATTGCGATAGCAAGTGATGAAAATGCTAAGCTTCACTCTGTTGTAGATTTTCACCAAGAGGCTGCTGAAAAGCTTGCAAAGAAATACAATACTATTACTCTTTCAATTGATGAGGCATTTGAAAATAATGAAATAGATGCTTTTATTATTGCTAGCAGTACTTCTACCCATGCAGATCTTATAGAAAAATGCGCGAAAGTTGGTAAGCCTGTTTTTTGTGAAAAACCTATAGATTTAAGTCTTGATAGAGCATTGGCGTGCGCTAAAGCTGTTGAAGAAAGTGGTATTGTATGTATGTTAGGGTTTAATAGACGTTTTGATCCTCATATGGCTAGTTTAAAAAATAAAGTTGATGCAAATGCAATTGGTTTAATTCAGTCTTTAATAATAACTTCTCATGACCCTGAGCCACCTTCAATGGACTATATCGCAGGGTCCGGTGGTTTGTTTCACGATATGATGATTCATGATTTTGATATGGCGTGTTGGATTCTTAATGACACTCCAAGAAGTATCTATGTTTCAGCTAATGCTGCAAATGATGATATTGCTAAGCAGGGAGATGTTGATACAGCAAGTGTAATAATGAATATGAATAAGGGAGCAATAGTTACTATTATTAATGGTCGACAAGCCTCCTTTGGTTATGATCAGAGAATTGAAGCTTTTGGTGAGACAGGCATGCTTCAAGTAAAAAATGTCCTTGAAGACAGTGTTATTTTAAGTAACTCATCTGGAATTAAGCAGACCAAAAACCAACACTTTTTTTTAGAGAGATATGGAAAAGCGTTCCACAATGAACTAGTGCATTTTATGGAATCATTTCACTCTGGTACTCAGCCTAGTGTTAATATTTCTGATGGAGTTCTTGCATTAAAAATTGCTGAAGCTGCTAAAGAGTCACTCCAAAGTGGCAACTCAATTAATTTATAGATTTTAAATAGAATGCCCCCACAAGATATTAATGATTTAAATAGCTTGCTTCAAGAAAGCTATCCAAGATTAAGCAAAAAAATGAAGTTGATTGCTTTCTATGTAATTGATCAGCCACAAAACCTTGCAATAAATACCTTGGCGGTTATTGCTTCAGAAGTTGGAGTGTACCCTTCAACGCTAGTCCGCTTTGCAAAACACTTTGGTTTTAGTGGTTTTGCTGAACTACAATATCTATTTAAGGTCAAAATTTCACAATCTCCTATTAACTATCGACAACGCATCACGGCCGTGAAAAAAGTTACTGAAACAAATGTTTCTACAAATAGTTCAAATATCTTTAAAGAAATTACGAGTCGCAATATTGTTGCTACAGAATTACTTTCTGAGCAAATAGATGTTCAGTTAATTGAAGAAACAGTGAAAGCATTGTGTGATGCTAAAGAAGTAATTTTGTGCGGTACAAATAGAGCCCAACCTGTAGCAAATTACTTTTATTACATGTTAAACAATCTCGGTATTCGATGTCGTATTGCTAATGATGTAAATGAAGTGGAGAACCTTTCAAATTGGCTTGATGACAAAACAGTATTCATTGCAATTACTTATAATCCTTATAATACGATGACAACAGAAGCCGTTAAAGAGGCAAAAAATTCAAAAGCAAAGGTAATTTTGCTGACCGATACAGAGTTGAATCCTATTGCTCATTTAGCAGATTTTTTATTTAGCATTCATGAGGCAGAAATTCATACTTTTAGGTCTTTAGGAGCCACAATGTGTCTCGTTCAGGCTATATGTATATCAATTGGCTATCATCAACAAGGAAATTAAATATGTCACTTTTATCTCGCCCTAAAATAAGTTCAAATGGTTGTTATCAAGATATTTCTCCAAAATCAGCAAATTGGGATTTTGTTGGATTTAAAGCGTATGAACTGGAACCCGAACAAACTTTAAATTTAACAGAAATTGATAATGAATTATGCCTTGTAATTTTATCGGGCAAGGCTGATATAACAGTTAAAGATGTTACTTTTTATAATATTGGCAATAGAATGAGTGTCTTCGAAGATCTTAAGCCACATGCATTATATGTTCCTAATAACAATAAAGTAACTATTAAAGCAATAACTAAGCTAGAGCTTGCAATTGCAATGGCACCTGGTTTTGGTAATTATCCTGTAAGACATATAAAGCCTGAAGATATGACTAATGAGGTTCGAGGGGAAGGAAGTAACACAAGGTCTATTTGTAATATCTTGCCAGAACAAGATGAGGCTGACAGCCTTTTGGTTGTCGAAGTTAAAACTCCTGCTGGTAATTGGTCAAGCTACCCGCCTCACAAGCATGACTCAGATAATATTCCAGTTGAGACTTATTTAGAGGAAACCTATTATCATCGAATTAACCCATCACAGGGTTTCGTTTTCCAGCGTGTCTATACGGATGACTTATCTATTGATGAAACTATGGCGGTTGAAGATAAATGTGTTGTATTAGTTCCGTGTGGTTATCATCCTGTTGGTGTACCTTATGGTTATGACTCTTATTATTTAAATGTAATGGCGGGTCCAAAACGTCAATGGATTTTTAAAAACCACCCCGATCATCAATGGATGCTAGATAAATAATGAAGGCACTTGATGTTATTTGCCTAGGGCGCGCTGCAGTAGATTTATACGGACAACAAATTGGTTCTTCGCTTGAAAATATGGGTAGTTTTGCAAAATATCTTGGCGGCTCATCTGCGAATATTGCCTATGGTTCTTCCAAGCTTGGACTAAAGTCTGCAATGATCTGCAGAGTTGGTGATGAGCACATGGGGCGATTTGTGCGGAATGAATTAGCAAGTGTTGGTGTTGATGTGTCGCATGTTGTCACAGATAAAAATCGATTAACAGCTTTAGTTGTTCTAGGAATACAAAATAAAGATACTTTCCCACTTATTTTTTATCGAAACGACTGCGCCGACATGGCTATTGATACAAAAGACTTTTCAGCTAAATTCATTGCAAGCAGTAAAGCACTTCTAATTACAGGAACACATTTTTCTTCAGATAAAACATATAACACAAGTATGAAGGCTATTGAGTATGCTAAAGCAGGTGACACTCAGGTAATTGTAGACATCGATTATCGGCCTGTTTTATGGGGCTTAACAGGACTGGGTGATGGTGAATCTCGCTTTATCGCAAGTGCTGATGTAAGTAAGCATATTCAAACCATACTGCCTTATTGTGATGTAATTGTAGGTACTGAAGAGGAGATACATATTGCTGGTGGGAGTGAAGAAACAGTTACTGCTTTAAAGAAAATTCGCAAGGTAAGTGATGCTATTATTGTTTTAAAACTTGGGCCATTGGGGTGTACAGTAATTAGCAGTGATATTCCAAATAGTTCGAGTGAATTTGAAGTTATAAAAGGCAATAAAGTAGATATATTAAATGTTCTTGGTGCTGGCGATGCATTCATGTCTGGATTTTTGCGTGGTTATTTGAGAAATGAAAGTCTTGAGAAGAGTGCCAATTATGCAAATGCATCTGGAGCTCTAGTGGTCTCTAGGCACGGTTGTGCTCCAGCTATTCCAGGGGAGAAAGAGCTTTTTTACTATCTAGAAAATGCACATAATATAATAGATCCAAGCCAAGATAAACAGCTTAATCACCTTCACAGAATTAGCTCAAGAAGTATTATTCGATCTGAGATTTTTGGTTTCGCTTTTGATCATCGTAAGCAGCTTTATGACCTAGCAATTGATTGCGGAGAGAGTCTTGATCGTATAGTTAAGTTAAAAAAACTATTTTTGAATTCTATTGAACAGACTATTAAGATAAGTAATATTGATGAGAATAATGTTGGTGTATTAATAGACGACACTTATGGTGAAGATGCTCTTCACTCTCTTGCTGAAAAATCATGGTGGATTGGAAGGCCTGTGGAGCTTCCAGGCTCTTGTCCTTTAGAGTTTGAGGGCGATGGATCAATTGGATCAAAACTCCAGTCATGGCCACTTACGCATGTTGTAAAGTGCCTATTGTTTTATCATATAAATGATCCTATTGAATTGAGGCTGAAGCAGGAATCGAAAATCATAGAGCTCAATTCTGCTTGTATCCAAAGTGGGCATCAATTATTGTTAGAAGTAATTTTGCCAAAGGATTCTGAAAAGGATGATTCAGCCATACCACAAATACTTAAAAGGTTTTATAGTCTTGGTATTAAGCCAGACTGGTGGAAATTGCCAGCACTTAAAGATAAATCTTGGGAACAAGTGAGTGATGTTATATTACAAAATGATACTCACTGTGAAGGTGTGTTACTATTAGGCCAATCAGCATCTATGGAAGCTGTAAAGCGTTCTTTTGAAGATGCCTCAAAACATAATATTTGTAAAGGGTTTACTGTTGGTAGAACAATTTTTTATGAACCAGCAAAACAATGGATGCAAAAAAAGATAAGTGACCAAGACTTGGTTGATTTAGTGTCCAATAATTACTTAGAACTAATTAAATCGTGGAAAAAATTTAGAGAGGAATAAAGAATATGAAAACAATCAGACTCACAATGTCACAAGCTATCGTTAAATATTTATCAGCGCAATATATAGAGATTGATAATGAAACACAACCATTATTTGCTGGAGTTTTTGCTATTTTTGGACATGGTAATGTTGCTGGAATGGGCCAAGCATTATCAGAGTGTGAAGAGTGGCTTCCTACATTTCGCGGCCATAGTGAGCAAGGAATGGTTCATTCAGCCATTGCTTATGCAAAGGCTAATAATAGACAAAGAATGATGGCTTGTACAAGTTCAATTGGACCTGGCGCAACTAATATGATTACATCTGCAGCATTAGCCCATGTAAATAGACTCCCAGTTTTACTATTGCCTGGTGATTATTTTGCCAGCCGAACTCCAGATCCTGTTCTTCAACAATTAGAAGATTTCTCAGATCCTACAGTCAGTGTTAATGATTGCTTCAGGCCAGTTAGTCGTTATTTTGATCGAATTATGAGACCTGAACAAATAATTAATAGTTTACCTGTCGCAATTCAAACACTACTAGATCCAGAAAATTGTGGTCCAGTAACTTTATCTTTGCCTCAAGATGTACAGGCAGAAGCATTCGATTATCCTGAAGAATTCTTTACTCAAAAAACTCACTCAATTCGCCAGATTAAACTTGATGATGCTGAATTAGATCGTGCAATAGAAGAGCTATTAAAATCAAAAAGACCTTTAATAATTGCAGGTGGAGGGGTTCATTATGCTAAGGCTTGTGAGGACTTACAACATTTTGCTAAGCAGCATCAAATTCCTGTTGCAGAGACATCTGCTGGAAAGGGTGCCTTGGCTTGGGATCACTCTAGCTATGTTGGTGCTATTGGGGTTACAGGCTCCAATGCAGCAAATAATATGGCAAAACAGGCGGATTTAGTTTTAGCAATTGGCACACGCTTAAATGATTTTAATTCTGGATCCAGAGCATTATTTTCAAGCGCAACTATAGTGCAGTTAAATGTAGCCCGTTTTGATGCAATAAAACATAATGCATTGTCATTATGGGGAGATGCAAAGCTTGGAATTCAACAATTAGATACGAAATTATCTAATTGGAAAGTGAGCAAAGAATGGAAGGACTTAGCGCACGAAGAAAGTAGTAAGTGGAATAACTATTATGATGAAATAACTTCAATAAAGAATACATCTAAATCTATAGATTTATTACCAACTGACGCCCAAGTTTTGGGAGAGTTGAAGAGAAATGGAAAAGCTAATGATATAGTTGTTTGTGCTGCAGGAAGTCTTCCTGGAGAGCTTCACAAGCTTTGGAGGACTGAGCAAATTGGCGGCTACCATGCTGAGTATGGATTTTCTTGTATGGGCTATGAAATAGCTGGTGGACTGGGTGTAAAAATGGCTGAACCTGAGCGAGAAGTAATTGTTCTTGTTGGAGATGGCTCATATTTAATGCTTAATTCAGAATTAGCAACAAGCGTAATGTTAGGGCAAAAAATAATTGTAGTTTTATTGGATAATCGAGGATTCTCTTGTATTAATCGACTGCAAAATGCAACTGGTAACCGTTCATTTAATAATTTATTGAAGGATTGTGAAAGTATTGATGATGGGCATCCAAATGTCAATTTTGCTCTTCATGCGCAGTCATTAGGAGCTAACTCTGAACATATTGAAAGTATTAATGAATTGGCTTCCGCCTTAAAGCGTGCCCGTTTATCTTCAAAATCTTACCTTATTAGCTTAGTGACTGACTCTCATAAAATAAGCCCAGAAGGTGGATGTTGGTGGGAGGTTGCGGTTCCTGAGGTTTCATCAAATAAAAATGGTGATGAAGTTTATATCTCTTATAAGAAAGGGAAAAAACAACAGCCTTATTAGATATGAATAAAGAAGCTTTAAAATCAAATAATAGTCAAGTTTTTTTTAGTGCGTCTGATATAAATTATGACGACCTAAAGAAAGCCTGTACTCAAAAAACTCTTAAAAAGGATTACCCATTATCCGAATCAGTTATAAATAATGTGGTTGTTTATGATGCAAAAAACTTCACTTCATTTATTGGTAATAAAGAAAAAGAAAAAGAACTAAAAACTGAGTTATTTCATTCCTTAGAAAGTGGCCCAGGGGTTTTTGTTATTCGCAATCTTTATGAACATGAGGTTCTAGATCAGAGTAATAGGATTTTTGAGAAAATTACTCAAAAAGAGATTGGAACTAGCAATGACCATTTCGCTTCTGGAACAAATACAAGGATATGGAATAGTTTTCAAAAAGTTGCGTTGGAGGATCCTGATGCATTTATTAGCTACTATTCAAATAATATTTTAAAGTTAGTTGCTGAGTCCTGGTGTGGGCCAAATTCTCAAATGACTGCGCAAGTTAATATTGTAAGACCTGGCGGTGAAATGCAAAAACCTCACCGTGATTATCATTTAGGGTTTCAAGAAAATAAAGTTGCTGAGCTGTTTCCTATTTCAGCTCATCGCCTTTCAAACTACTTAACTCTGCAAGGTGGGGTCGCGCACACCGATATGCCTTTAGAAACTGGGCCCACGATTGTTTTGCCTTATTCGCACCACTATGATCTAGGTTACCTTGCCTGGAGAGACAATGCATGTACTGAATTTTTTAATGCAAATGCAGTTCAAAATCAAATGAATAAAGGTGATGGTATTTTTTTTAATCCCGCTTTATTACACGGAGCCGGGTCTAACACTTCAAATGACTTTCATAGGATCGGCAATCTTTTACAAATTTCATCTCCTTTTGGTAAGACTATGGAGAGTATAAATTACATTAAAATTCTTAAGCGTATTTACCCATTCCTACTGGAGCATTCAATTAATAAAACTCTTTCAGAAAAACTAATTGAGAATGTCCTTATTTGTGCAGCAGATGGCTATGCATTTCCTACAAACCTTGACTATGATCAAAATTCAAATTCTAAGTTGCAGGGAATGAGTATGTTTGATCTAACCAAGCAATCACTTCTAGATTTAGTCAGTCTAGAGGACTTTAGTTTAAAGCTTTTAGAGCTTCAGCAATTTAGACTTGCTGGTTAAATAATATTAATAATAATTTGGAGAAGTAAGATGAGTGTAAAAATTGGTGTTAGCCCAATTTCATGGACTAATGATGATATGCCTGAATTGGGTAAAGATACTACAGTAGAGCATTGCTTGACAGAGGGAAAGCAAGCTGGTTATAGTGGATTTGAATTAGGAGGGAAGTGGCCTAAGGATTTGGCAATACTAAGACCATTGTTTGATAAATATAATATGGATGTCGTTTCAAGTTGGTTTTGTGGGGGATTATTAGCAGATAGTCTTGAGGATGAAATAGAAAGAATAACACCACATATGAATCTTCTTAAAGATATGGGTACGGAAGTGATTGTTTATTGTGAAATGGACTCTTGTGTTCATGGAGATATTAGTTCGCCACTCTCAAAACGCCCTGTTCTTGATGACGCACAATGGGAAGAGTGGACTGAAAAGTTGACTCAGCTAGCTAAATATACTTTGTCACATGGAATGAAGCTTGCTTATCATCATCACATGGGAACAGTAGTTCAAATCGAAGAAGAAGTAGATAAGTTAATGGCCATGACTTCTCCTGATCTTGGTTTAGTATTTGATACTGGACATTTAATTTATGCTGGTGCTGACCCTTTAGATGTTTATAAAAAACATAGCGAAAGAGTTATGCATATTCACTGTAAAGATGTTCGAAGGGAAATATTAAATCACTCACTAGATACTGACTCAAGTTTTTTAAATTCCGTTTTGAGCGGTGTTTATACGGTCCCTGGAGATGGCGATTTTAATTTTCCTGAGCTATTTAAAATGGTGGGTGAAGCCAACTTTAGTGGATGGATAGTTGTAGAGGCTGAGCAAGATCCAGCTAAAGCGCACCCTTTAACCTATGTGACATTGGGGTATAAAAATATTAAAAGTTACTGTGAAAAATTTGGAATTCAAATAGAGGAAAGAGAATGAAAACTATTGGTGTAGGAGTTATTGGTACTGCTTTTATGGGTAAAGCCCATTCTATTGCTTATGCAGCAGCTGGGAGTGTTTTTGGTGATGGTTTAAGACCTAGTTTGGAGATGATTTGTGATTATAACTCTGAAAGGGCTGAAGTGATGCGAACTGAAATGGGATTCTCTCGTTGCACCTCTGATTGGATGGATGTTGTTAATGACCCTAAGGTCCAGTTGATTTCTGTCTGCGTTCCTAATTCGCTTCATAAAGAAATTTCAGTAGCTGCTCTCAACCTTGGTAAGCATGTTTGGTGTGAAAAACCTATGTCAACTAATTTAGCAGACTCTGAAGCTATGCTCGCAGCAGCACAAGCTAGTAATGCACAAACTATCTTAGGCTATAACTATACTCAAAATCCTGCTGTTCAAAGTGCTAGAGAGCTTATTGAAGAAGGTGCTATAGGCCGAGTAATTGGATTTCATGGGATTTATGATGTTGATAATGAAGCTGATCCAGATAGACCACATTCATGGCGTATGAATCGTGAAGCTTCTGGCTCTGGAGCAAATGCCGATGTTATGTGTCACTTAGTTAGTATGGCTCACTACATGACGGGTAGTTCAATAACTCGCTTAGTGGGAGATTACGATACAGTTCATAAAGAGCGCTCTGATTCAGAGAATCCAGGACAAACATTACCAGTTGATAATGATGATGTCTGCACTGCATTGGCCCACTTTGAGAGTGGAATCAAAGGGACATTGCGCGTCAGTCGAGTAGCATGGGGAAGAAAGTGTGGCTTAAGTTGGGAGATTCATGGTTCTCAAGGCATGATTTGCCATGACCAAGAACGTTTAAATGAAGTCAAGCTTTATACAAGAAGTGATGATCCAAGACAGGAAGGCTTTAAGACAATATTGAGTGGCCCGGCGCAACCACCATATGATGCTTTTCTACCCAACGCAGGACACAGTCTTGGTTTTATTGATGTAAAGGTTTGTGAGCTTAAACATTTACTTGACTCAATTGAAACGGGTCAGCCAGTATGGCCAAACTTTGCTGATGGTTTAAAAATTGAAAAAGTAATGGATGCAATAGATCGCTCTGCAATGAGTGGAAAGTGGCTAGATGTCTGAAACAAAACTATCAAATGATGCAGTATAAAGAAAATCGATTATATGATGCTTTGGTCGTGGGACGGGCTGGTCTTGATCTATACCCACAACCTGTAGGTAGTAAAACTCGTGATGCAGAATTATTTGCTAGTGATGTGGGTGGTTCTGGAGCGAATATTGCAATAGCTATGAAGCGAGTGGGCGGTAAAGTAGGTCTTATTTCTGCCTTGTCAGATGACCCAGTTGGTGAATTTGTTCGACAACGTCTTGAGTCTGAAGGTATTGATTTGCAGATGATGCAAACAACTTATGGTGATGAGCGGACCAGTTTAGCAATTGCTGAAGTGCGTCAAGAGGATTGTGAAGTAGTAATATATCGGAATAATCCTGCAGACCTTCAAATTGTCTGTAATGAAGATATAAAACTTGCAATTACTCAAAGCAACAATTTAATAATAACTGGTACCAGCTTAATTGAAGCTGATTCAAGAGAGCAAACTTTGAAAATGATGGTTCATGCGCAAAAAAATGATTGCAAAGTATGGCTAGATCTAGATTACAGGCCCTGGAACTGGCCTGATCAGAAAACTACCCGTTTTGTCTATCAAGAGGCAGCAGAATTAACAAATGTATTAGTTGGTAATGAGGAAGAATTTAAAATCCTACAAGAAGATATTAATATACAGATTAAAGAATGTGTCGCAAACAGTCAGTTAATGATTCTTAAGCGGGGTAAGAGTGGCTGTAGTCTTTTCTTTGGTAAAGATCGACTTGATGCTGGAATTTATAATTTACCCGCGCTTAAACCATATGGTTCTGGCGATGCCTTTCTAGGTAATGTGATAATAAATTATATGTCTTCTGGAGACTGGCAACTAGCTATTGAAGCTGGTAGTGCTGCTGCAGCTATAGTAGTATCAAAACAAGGCTGTGCTAGCGCTATGCCAAAAATGGAAGAAATTGAGCTATTACAAAAACAGACAATAATCAAACCAAAAACAATTTGGAGTTAAATATGCATATCCCACAACATGACAACAACAATAAGGCAATCATAGATTGTAATAATGAAGTAGTCCCTCTATGCTATTTCAATATCATTAAGCTAAGTGCTGGAGAATCATATACTTATCAATTAGCTGATTATGAGTCATGCATTGTTCCTGCAACTGGTAGTATTGATGTGCAGGTTCAAGGCCAAGTTTTTAAAGAAGTTGGTAAGCGACAACATATTTGGGAAGGGGATCCTGAAGGTGTTTATGTTCCTGTTGATTGTGAAGCAACATTAATTTGTATTAGTAATGAAGTGGAAGTATTTATCTCTGGAGCAAAGCATAATCAAACTCATGAAGCATTTGTTATAAGGCAAGACGATATTGACAAAGTTCAGTATGGCTCTGATGATACTAAAACACATCGTAAAATCAAGCATATTCTAGGTAAAGAGCCTGCAGGAAAAGTTGGTAAATTATTAGTTAGTGAGCTATTTACAGTAGGAGCAGGAGGTTGGTCAGGATTTCCACCCCATAAACATGAAGTAGATTTACTTCCTGATGAAAGTCGACACAATGAAGTTTATAATTTTCGCTTTAATCCACCTAATGGCTTTGGCGCTCAGTTTTTAACTCCAGATGGGCAGGACTTTGGCCCCGTCTTTCATATACGTGATGGTTCAACATTTGTCTTTGATAAAGGTTACCACCCCTGTGTAGCAGCACCTGGGTTTGAAATGTATTATTTTACTATTTTGGCTGGAGAAACTCAGCGGCCACTGCATATGAATTATCAGAAAGATTATGCCTATCAATTGGAAACTATTCCTGGGATGCAAGATATGCTTAACAAATTTAAATAAAAATGATTACTAATCTTAAAAATATACTTTTACCAGCTCAAAATAAAAACCATGCTGTTGCCTGCTTTAATGTATTTGGCTATGAAGATGCACGTGCGGTTGTTGATTCTGCAGAGGCTCGTAATGCCTCAGTCATTCTATCTATTAATCTAGATATGCGTCAATTTATGACAATGGAAGAAATTATTGGGATGTTGAGACCTATGGCTGAAAAATCCAAGGCACCTGTTTGTTTGCATCTTGATCATACCTATGAAGTTGATTCAGTTAAAGAAGCAATTGATGTGGGATTTACCTCTGTAATGTTTGATGGATCTCAATTGCCCATCTCTGAAAACATCTCTTTAATAAGAGATGTGGTTGAATATGCTCTCCCTAAAGGAGTTTCAGTTGAGGCTGAAGTTGGATCAGTCCCTTATGCAAGTGGACGTGATCACATTAAATCTGCATTAACTGAGGTAGCTGATGCTCTTATAATGGAGCAACAGGGACAGCCAGATGCGCTTGCAATTTCAATAGGAAATATACACCGCTTAGAAAGTGGAACTGTAGAAATAAATTTAGAGCGCTTTAATGAACTGGAGAAAGCCTTAAACTTACCATTAGTAATTCATGGGACAAGTGGTTTAGAAGATAAAGATATACAAATGCTGTCTTTGCGTCAAGTTGCTAAGTTCAATGTAGGCACTGTTCTCCGAAAGAGTTTTGGTAATTCACTTCGATCTACACTTGAGTCAGATCCTGAGCTCTTTGATAGAATAACTATGATGAAAAAAGTTATTCCAGATTTAAGAGCAACTGCAACTAAAGTAATTAAATTGCTTGGCCAGTAATAAAGTATTTTCCAAATATCTAAAGTTACTAAGATATTTTTTTTGCTAGTTTTTGGATAACTTTATGAGTCTCTTTCCAATCAATACATCCATCTGTAACTGATATTCCATATTCCATTTCATCTTGGTTATCTAATATTTTTTGTTTCCCAGAAAATAAATTGCTCTCTAGCATTAAGCCAAAAATTGATTTATTTCCAGCAGATATTTGACTAGTCACATCTTCAACTACTTTGCCCTGATTTCTGTAATCTTGATTTGAGTTATCATGTGAGCAGTCAATCATAATCCTTGCGGCTAGGCCATTTTCTGTAAGAAGGTTTTCGCATTTAATAATATCATCCTTATTATAATTAGGCTTAGTGCCACCCCTAAGAACAATGTGAGATGATTTATTTCCCATAGCCTTAAAAGTTGAAATCTTTCCTTCATCATTAATACCCAGAAAGCTTTGTGGCGATGAGCATGCTTTAATAGCATTTATTGCCATGTTTAGATTGCCATCAGTGCCATTTTTAAAACCAACAGTCATAGAGAGTCCACTTGACATTTCACGATGAGTTTGAGATTCTGTTGTTCTTGCTCCAATTGCACACCAAGAAATAAGATCTCCTAAATATTGAGGAGTGATTGGATTAAGCGCTTCAGTTGCAGCGGGTATACCTTCATCGGCTAGCCATGCTAAAAACTCTCGTCCTTGACATAGGCCTTTTTCAACGTCAAGTGAGTTATCCATATTTGGATCACTAATTAATCCTTTCCAGCCAACCGTTGTTCTTGGTTTTTCAAAATAAACCCTCATAACTAAGTAGATTGATTTTTCAACTTCTTTTTGAAGGGATTGAAGTTTAAGGGCGTATTCCTTTGCAGCTCCAATGTCATGAATAGAGCAAGGACCGACAATTACCATCAGTCTTTCATCTTTTCCTGAAAAAATGTTATCCACAGTTTGTCTGCTAGTTAAAATGTTCTCTTTACCTTTGTCACTTACTGAAATAGTTTTCTTTAATTCAATAGGTGAGGTTATGACAGTTTCGCTTTCAATATTCTTATTGTGAATTCTGTTGTTCATTTAAATTGGCGTTTATTTATTGTTAAGCTTTGATTTAAGCATAAATCTATATTTTTTTTAAACAGATAGGCAGAATTAGGTTGTTTATATTTTTTTGAAGTAATTACAAGGACTGATTAAATTAATGAAAAATACACTAAAAAAAGCTGCATTAATTCTAGTACTATTTTTAGGTGGGTGCAGTTCAATTACTTTTATTTATAATCAGTTTGACAATCTTTTTCCTTGGTATCTTGGAAGTTACGTTGATCTTGATCGTGATCAAAAGCAATACTTAGATGTGCTTTTAGTTCCATTTTTTCAATGGCATAGAGAGGCAGAGCTTCCAAAATATGCACAAATTATTGGTGACTTAGAGTTAGCTATTGATAATGAGGTAGATATAGAAAGCATTTCCTTGATTACTCGTAATGTTGAGCAATCTTGGTTTCGCCTGGAAGATCAAATGATTATCTGGGTAATTCCTCTTGTTAAAGAATTGTCAGATGAACAAATTAACAAATTTATTCAAGTTTTAAAAACCAAAACAATTCAGAGAGAAAATAAACTGCTAGCTCGTAATGATCAGATGTACCAAAGTGATAACTTCAAAAGCCTACGTAAGAACTTGAAACGCTTTATGGGGCCACTTACTAAAGATCAGCTTGATCTAGTGAAAATTGCAAGCCAAGAGATGAGAAGAGTTGATGGTGAGAGTATTCAAAGTCGACAAAAATTCATTGAAAAGCTTCGCATAATTCTTCAGAGAGAACAAGGTTGGGAGGAAAAGCTAAAAGACATAACCCATAGTGATCCAATAGTTGCTGAGAACTACCAATTAAGATACTCCTTCAACACTGATTTAATCCATCACCTTTTAGTAGCAATATTAAATTCTAGGAACGACAAGCAAGATCAAAAGTTACGAACTCAACTTTCAAGGTATAAGGGTGATATTAACAGTTTAATTAGATAAATTTTACAATTACCAGCGCCTTCTTATTCGATTTTCAAAGTTGGTAGTCCACTAACTTTTATTAATACCAAAATAGAGCTATTTAGTCAAACTGACTTCATTATGACTGAGTATCATTTCAGATGCTTTTTCTGCAATCATCATGGTAGGTGCATTAGTATTTCCTGAGACTAGCTCTGGCATAATTGAAGCATCAACAACTCTTAAACCTTGAACTCCATAAACTTTAAGGTGGTAATCGACTACACTATCTTTATCATTACCCATCTTGCAAGTTCCTACTGGGTGATAAATACTTTGGCTATTATTTTTTGCAGCTTCTAGTAAATCTTCATCAGAAACTAAGGAGCCTCCAGGAACAAACTCATCAAGAATATGCTGTTTTAGTGGGCTGGCATTTGCAATTTTTCTGGCAACTTTTATTGATTCAATTGCTATTTTTTGATCACTCTTTGTGGATAGATAATTTGGAATAATTTTAGGTAGATCTTCTGGGTTTTTTGACCTTATATTAACCTCACCTCTACTCTGAGGCCTAAGATTACAAATAGACATTGTAAATGCAGAAAAAGGATGAACCCCATCTCCTGGCTTATCTGCACTTAGTGGCTGCATATGAAATTGTATATTTGGCCTTGATCCATCTAATGATGTATTAGTAAAAATGTAAACTTGGCTCGCACTGAGGGTTAATGGACCCGTTCTAAAAAGTGCATATTGCATTCCAATTAAGGTTTTTTTCCACCAGGTATTTAGTTCATCATTTAAAGTCCTAGTATTTGTTTTAAAAACCATCCTTACTTGTAAATGATCTTGAAGATTTTTACCAACTGCAGGATTATTATGAATAACCTTAATTCCAAGTTTTGTTAGATTTTTTTCATCCCCAATTCCAGACAGCTGTAATATTTGAGGCGAGCTAATTGCACCTGCAGATAAAATTACTTCATGGTTAGCATAGATAGTTTTATCTGGTTGATCATTGCTTTGAATGCAGTCAACGCCTATTACTTTTTTATCAGAGAAGACCAGTTTACTAACCTGAGTATTTGTGATGATTGTTAAATTTTTTCTACTTCTGATTTTTCCATTTAGAAATGACCTGTAGGAGCTTCTTCGAAAGCCTTTAAATGAGGTTTGCTGAAAATATCCAACACCTTCCTGCTTTTCTCCATTGCAATCAGGATTGTAAGGTATGCCTATTTCTTCAGATGCTTTAATGAATAGATCAGCAATTTTTCTTCTAAGTCTGAGGTTGGACACTTTCAATTCACCATCAACTCCATGGTATTTATTTTCTCCATTTTCTTGGCATTCGAACTTTTTAAAGTATGGAAGCACATCATCATAGCCCCAACCTTTATTGCCTAAATCTTTCCAGTTATCATAGTCATGCCTATCACCACGAATATATAACAATCCATTTAGCGCACTAGAGCCACCAAGAACTTTACCTCTTGGCCAGTCTATTCTTCTATTGTTTAGTCCTTTATCTTTTTCAAGTTTATACATCCAATCAAACTTTGGATTATTCATAGTTTTAAAATAACCAACTGGGACATGAAGCCAAAGATTGTCATCCTTTCGGCCAGCTTCAATTAATAAAACACTATTATTAGGATTGGCTGAAAGTCTATTGGCTAAGAGGCAGCCTGCTGAACCAGCGCCTACAACAATGTAATCATATTTTTCATTCATTGGTAATTACTAGTAAATTATTAAAATTATAAGAAGAATTGAGATGTCGTATTGCTGGATAAATTATATAGCTTAATTTACTTCTTTTTTTTTAAAATGAATATAAACATATATATCAATTGATGTATACTCAAATTTGATTAAATGCTTTAGGTGTGTTTTATACTTATTGCAAATCAAAGTAGTTTTTTATTTATTTAGATAAATTAGGAGATTTTATGTTTAAAAATAAAGTTGTACTTTTGACATCTATAGCATTGCTTACTGCAAGTTCAAGCGCTATGGCGGTCAATTTAAAAATTCAATCTGTATTGAACTCGACTGGAAGTGAAGTTGGGTATGTCAGAGATTTTGCTGAAGATGTTGCTGCCTTGACTAATGGTAGGGTAACAATGGAAATTCTTCCAGGTGGTTCTGTTGTTCCTAATGCCGATATTATAGACGCAGTGGATGCAGGTTTACTTGATGGCGGATTTGCATGGACTCATTATTGGTCTGGTAAGCATCCAGCTGCAATGCTATTTGGTTCGCCAATTGCAGGCGCTGGTGTTGGTATTGATAATATTGCATGGCTTTCTTGGTTCCATGCTGCTGGTGGTAAAGAGCTTTACGCGCAACTGTGGAAGGAAATGGACGTTAATGTTCATGGTTTAATGTTGCAACCAGTTGGTCCTGAGGCGCTTGGTTGGTTTAAAGAGCCAATTAATAGTATGGATGATTTCCGTAAACTTAGATTCCGTGCACCTCCAGGAATCCCAGGTCAAACCTACATTGATATTGGTGTCGCAGCTGTAGCTATGGGTGGCGGTGATATTTTACCTGCACTTGAAAAAGGCGTTATTGATGCAGCAGAGTGGTGTTGCCCAGAACCTGACAGAGATTTTGGTTTCCAAAAAGTTCTTAAGTACTACTACTTGCAAGGACTGCATCAGAACGTTGTGAATGCAGATATGTATATCAACGGCGATAAATGGGATGCAATCTCTAAAGATGATCAAAGAGCAATTGAAATTGCGGCTCGTGCTGCAAGACTTGACTCTATGTCTAACCGTATCTACAAGAACGGCATAGCTTTGGATGATTTGTTAACTAACCATGGTGTTCAGCTAATGGATACTCCAGATGACTACTTCGTTGAGTACATGGCTGCTGCAAATGCAACACTTAATAAGAATGCTGAAGAAAATGCGTTCTTCGCTGAAGTTTGGCAGTCTCAGAAAGACTTCGCTAAGATTGCGGTACCTTTTTGGTCAGGAGCTCAAATGTCTAATGCTAAGTTAGGTATGGCATTTGCTGAAACTTTAAAGTAAAGATACATCGTTAGATTTGTAAACTAAGTTGCCAATAGTTAGCGCTGTTGGCAACTTTTTTTTGTAAAAGTAAGGTGGCTTAGCTAGTTCAGGTTATCCTTTTTCCTGAAGCTAGCAAATGCTGAAAATTAATTGGAGTTTTTTTTGACTCTTAAGTTTTGTTAGAATAATATTTTGTTAGAATGATTTATTAGGTGTACGTTATGTCGGAAGAAAAAAATATTGGTCAACTAGATATTACAGATGAAATGATTGCTGAAGGCAGATCATATACTGGTGTGATGCCTGATGATATGCCAAAATTTATGGCAAAAATAATCCTCAGTATTGACCTTTTTAGTCTCAGAGTTGGACAATTAGCATGCTGGCTTACAGTCCCTGTTTTTGTTGCCATGTTTATCGAGGTTGTTGGCAGGCACTTTTTCTCTTCTCCCACTTTTTGGGCCTACGATATTAGTAGAATGTTTGCGGGCGCTATGTTTATGCTCGGTGCTGGTTATGCGCTTTCAAAGGGAGTACATATTAGAGCTGACTTTATGTATCGTAATTGGTCTGTTAAGACTCAAGCAACAATAGACTTAACTTTATATATATTATTTTATTTTCCTGGATTGATTGGTGCTTCATGGGCATGCTATAAATATGCTTATAAGTCTTGGTCGATAATGGAAAGGGGAATGGACACTTCATGGATGCCTTATTTGTACCCAATCAAGAGTGTTTTATTTATAGGTCTTGTTCTTCTTATAATTCAAGGCGTTTCCGAGACACTCAAGTGCGTGTATGCGGTAAAAAATAGAAGATGGCCATGACTCCAGAAGTGCTAGGCATATTATTAATTTTAACAATGCTCTTTGCCATTTTTATTGGCTTTCCAATTTCATTTACACTAATTTTCTTAGGAGTTTTCTTTGGCTATTTAGGCTTTGGAGACCTTGTTTTTTACTTAATGACCTTCCAGTTTTCTGGAAGTATGCTTGAGCAAACCCTTGCAGCAATACCACTGTTTACCTTTATGGGAATTCTCATGGAGAAAGCCAACTTGATGGAAAGATTATTTTCATCAGTTCAGATGGCTCTCGCTAGAACCAAAGGCTCTTTATTTGTAGCCGTTCTTTTTGTTTCAGTCATTTTTGGAGCTGCAACAGGTATTGTAGGTGCATCGGTCACGATTTTAGGAATTATGTCAGCTAAGACGATGAATAGAGCGGGTTATGATGTTCAGTTGGCGGCAGGTACAATTACTGCTGGTGGTACTTTGGGAATATTAATACCACCAAGTATTATGTTAGTTGTTATGGGTCCTATTCTAAATGTTCCAGTAACTGATTTATTCGCTGCCGCGATTATGCCTGGTTTAATGTTGGCAGCCCTTTATACAGGCTACACGCTTATTAGATGTCACTTAAATCCATCATTGGGCCCTGTTGTTCCTGAGGATCTTATCCCTGATTCTATGAGAGAGGTGTGGATTGAGTTCTTTAAAGGCCTTGTTCCACCTGTTCTCTTGGTAGGCTCATCACTTGGTAGTATATTAGGTGGTCTTGCAACGCCTACAGAAGGAGCTGCAATGGGAGCTGTGGGCGCAATATTTTTAACACTAGCGTACCGAAAATTAAATTTTAAAGTTTTTCAAGAGGCTTTACTAAAGACTCTTGAAATTACAACGTTAATTATGATTTTAGTTTGTGCTTCAAACTTTTTTGGTTCAGTTTTTTCCCGACTAGGAACGCCAACGATGATTACTGAGGCATTGATGCTGCTTGATCTTCCACCAACAGCTATATTGCTGATAGTTATGGCCTTAATATTTTTATTAGCTTGGCCATTGGAGTGGGTGCCGATTGTACTAATTATTATTCCAATTGTTTTACCTCTGATTGAGCAATTAGGATTTAACTTAACTTGGTTTGGAATCCTTGTGGCTGTCAATCTTCAGACTGCTTGGCTTTCGCCGCCTGTTGCATTGTCTGCCTACTTTCTCAAAGGGGTGGCGCCAGACTGGGACTTATCAGACATCTATAAAGGCATGATGCAATTTATGGCTATTCAGGTTGTTGGATTAGCGTTAATTATTATATTCCCACAAATTGTTCTATGGCTGCCAACATACCTTTATGGGTAATTAGAGCTCTATAGAATTGTATGCACCTAAATTTTGATACATAAAATGTTTATGTATCACGGACTTTCTTCTTCTTAGAACGTGTCGCCGAAAGTGCTGTTTTGCGTATTGACGTAGTCGATATCTCTCGTATGAACGAAGGATGTTCTTAGCTCAATAGTCTCGTTATGATAAGTTTGGCCGATTCTCTCTATTCGAAGAATGGGCGAATCCAACTTAACATTGAGAAGAGAGGATATTGTTTTATCGGCAGAAATTGCTTTTAGCTTCTCTGAGCAGTTTGTTATAAATATGTTGAATTTATTTTGATATAGGTTGTATATCGTATTAGTTCGGTTTGTAAAAATCTCCTCAGTTAGCATTGGAAACTTAGCTTGAGAAATGACTATTCTATCAACGATATAATTTTTTTTGTTAATACCTAGCTTATTAAATATTTGATAAACATTACTCCCAGGTGGGATATTCAACGTCTCTGCTTCGTATTTAGTCGCTTTTTTTGTCTCAAAAGATATGAACTCTACATCTGGGTATGTTACGTCCTCAGTTCCGTTTAATGCAAAATGAAAATACGCAAAATGGAAAGTACTTTTATCATGCTGAAAGACAAAAGTTCCTAAACCTTGTTTCCGAATAAGAAAGCCTTCTTTTTCTAATGCTCCTACTGCTTTTCGAACTGTTCCAATTGAAACATTAAATAGTTCAACAAGTGTTTTTTCATTAGGAATTAGTTGTCCCGGCCTTAGCTCATCGCGGTAAAGACAATTAAATAGCTCATTCCTTATTTGAAGCCACATAGGAGTCGAATTATCTCTGTCTATGTCAAATTTGAGATCAGTAATACTCATGTGATGTGTAAGTTGTTAAAAATGAGGTTTCAGGATAACCTTAGCAGAAGCCATTGTACCATTATGAAGGCTCTTAAAAGCTAAATCAGTTTCAGAGAGCGGCATTTCTTCTATCCAAGATAGGTCACCAAAATCACCATTTTCAATAGCTTTTAAGGCTGATCTAAAGTCCTCCATATTGTAAGTGTAACAGCCCACTAGCTTCACTTCTTGAAGTGTAACTTTTCGAATATCAATGTTACTAGTCCAGCTAAGAAGTCCTACATTAACTACAGTTCCTCCTGCTTTAACCGAAGCAATAGAAAGTGCATTTGTTTTTTCACTTCCAACGCAGTCTATCACGACATCGAATGTACTTTCTTTGACTGATTCTTTTAATGGGTTCATAGCAATTACGCCAACATGCTCCTTAACGCAAGGATGCCTAGCTATGTTTGTTTCGAGTACTTGCATTTTAACGCCATGGGATTTAAGTAAAAGAGCGGTCAAAAGTCCAATAGCACCGGCCCCAATAACTAAAACATGGCATTCACTTATAGGTTTGAATGAGTTTTCTATGGCAAGATTTACAGCATGAACAACTGTTGCCGCAGGCTCAGTTAAGGCTACGTGGTTAGAATTCATTGAGCTAGGCGCATGAACAAGGCATTGATTTGGGATAGCCATATACTGAGCAAAAGCACCCTGCCTACTCATTCCAATCATATCTCTATCACTACAAAGGTTATCTCTACCTTGAAGGCAATACTCACATTTTCCGCAAGTAATTAAAGGATTGCCTGTTACTTTTTGGCCCCTATTGGCACCTTCAACAATTTCCCCACAAAATTCATGACCTAATATTAATCCAGGATTCCTTCTTGGGTCTTTACCATGATATGCATGCATATCAGAGCCACAAATTCCAACGGACTCAATTCGTAATAAAACATCATCATCACGATCAATTTGTGTTGGCTTGTATTCAGTATAAAAGGTCATTTCATTCGGCGCTGTGTATACTACCGCTTCCATTTTATGAATCATGCTGCTGAAAACCCTCCATCTAAAAATATTGTTTGGCCAGTGACATATGAGTTTGCATCACTACACAAGAAAACACTAATACCAAACATGTCTTTGTCTTCTCCATTACGATCCATCATTGTTTTTGACGCTAAATTTTTTAATTTTTCAGGGTCTTGAAATAAGGATTCTGTTAGATTTGTTCTAAAAAATCCTGGAGCAATTGCATTGACTAATACGCCATTTTTTGAATAAGCCTGAGCTAAAGCTCGAGTAAGCTGCATAACCCCGCCTTTACTTGCACCATATGGAATACTATTATCAAAGGCCCTAAGCGACTGAAGAGATGCGATATTTATAATTCGTCCCCAATTATTTTTAACCATTGATTCAGCAACAAGCTTGCTTAAGTAGAAAGGAGCAGTTAAGTTAATATCGATAGTCTTCTGCCACTCTTCGAGTGTTAACTCTTCAGCAGATGTTCTAAGATTTATTCCTGCAGCATTTACTAAAATATCTATTCTTCCAGACTCTTTAATGATTTGAAAAACCATATTTTCAAGTTCAGCAGTTGATGTGACATCCGTTTGGATGAATGCTCCATTAGACCCTTGGTTTTTTATTTCCTGAAGAGTTTCATCTGCATTATTTCGACTACTTGCAATCCAAACAAATGCGCCTGCACGAGCAAGCGCAAGTGCCATCATTTTTCCCACCCCACTTGTACCACCCGTTATTAGTGCTACTTTATTTTCTAGTGAGAAATCTGATAAATTCATTGAGCTATTCTAATACAGGAGCGCCTAGGTCAAACGTTTCATCTGGAAAATATTTACTTAGCCTAACGTCTGATGCCCTTGCGTGTCCTTCCATCCCTTCTAATCTTGAAATTCTGGAAGATGCCTGTGCAATTTGACGTGTAGATTCTCTGTCCATACGCTGCCAAGTTAAAACCTTTAAGAATTTATGAGCAGAAAGACCTCCAGAATAACGTCCAGCTGCCTTTGTTGGAAGTATATGATTAGGACCAGAAGCCTTATCTCCAAAAGTAACTGTTGTTTCTTCACCTAAAAATAGAGACCCATAGCATGTTAAGTTTTCTAACCACCAATCAAGATCTTCACACTGGACTTCAAGATGCTCTGCTGCGTATTCGTCTGATATCTTTACAACTTCTTCACGAGACTCACATAACATAACTTCACCATAGTCTCTCCATGCGCAGAATGCTGCATCTTTAGCAGTTGGTGGAAGTTTTTCAATATACTCTGGCACCAATGCCATTACTTTTTCAGCTAATTCTTTAGATGTTGTAAACAGCCAGCCAGGCGATTCATGTCCATGTTCCATTTGACCCACAAGATCAATTGCCACAACATCAGCATCGGCATGCTCATCAGCAATCACTGCAACCTCTGAAGGGCCAGCAAATACATCAATACCAACTTGTCCAAAGAGAGTTCTTTTGGCCTCTGCTACAAATTTATTTCCAGGACCAACAATAATGTCAGCTTTTTTTCCAGTAAATAACCCGTGAGCCATGCTTGCTATTGCTTGAACGCCGCCTAAAGTCATAACATGATCAGCGCCAGCAGTCTTCATTGCATATAGAACATAAGGATGAATGCTTTTGCCTTGATAAGGTGTTGAGCATGCAATAATGCAGGGCACACCAGCAGCCTTAGCTGTTGCAATACTCATATATGCAGAAGCAATGTGGGCGTAGCGTCCAGTTGGGACATAACAGCCAGCAACATTTACTGGAAGTAGTTTTTGACCAGCCTCAACACCATTATTTTTTGTATGAAACTCTTCTATAGATTCACGCTGAGCTTTTGCAAACTCATAAACTTGCTGACATGCAAAATCTATATCATCTTTCACATTTTGTGGGACATCAGAGATTATGTTGTCAATTTCAGGCTCTGAGAGTAAAATTTCACCAGACCATCCGTCTAGCTTTTGTGCATAGTCTCTAACTGCTTGCTCTCCATCTTTGTCAATATTGGCAAGCATATCATGCACTACTTTTTGTGCTTCTAATACATTTGATGCTGCTGATTTATCAGCTTTTTTTAAATAAATCATATTATTCTCTTTTATTAATAGTTAAGCGCTTTCATATAATCGCGTCAATACGAACTCTTGATGGCCTAATATTTCTGCAGCAGTCATCCTTCCATTTGAAGTGTGAATAAGACTCTCAAGCAGCATATCACCAGCCTGATCCATGTTAATATCACGTTTTAATAAACCAGTTACATCTACATCTACGTGTTCTGACATAGTTCTAACTGTTCTTGGGTTTGCACAAACTTTGATAACAGGTAGGATTGGATTACCAATAATGTTTCCCTGTCCAGTAGGAAATAAGTGAGCTACATATCCTGAAGCTGCACATAATGTAACCATTTCTGCAGCTGCAGAAGAAGAGTCCATAAACCATAGGCCCTTACTGGTAGGCATTTCTGCTTTATCTAAGACGCCATCAACAATACATTTTTTTCCAATCTTTTGAATGTTGCCTAATGCCTTTTCTTCAATCGTAGTTAAGCCACCTTCAATATTACCTTTAGTTGGCTGCGAATCAGATAGGTCATCGGTCTTAAAGCGCTCAATCATATCTTGATAGCGATTAAACATAAACATAAATTTTTCAGCAACAGCATCATTCGCACATCTAGCCTTAACTAAATGTTCTCCACCTGTAATTTCAGATGTCTCGCCAAAAAGTAAAGTACTATCCATTGCATATAACTTATCGAACGCATTACCTACTGTTGGGTTTGAGCCAAAACCTGAAGTGGTATCTGATTCTCCACATTTAGTTGATACCCATATTTCACTCAGATCACACGGCTCTCTTTGAAGCCCTGTAGCGTAATGAACCATATCATAAGCTGCTTTAGATGCATCAGCAATAGTTTGTATATCACCTTTTTTCTCAATAGAAAAACCTTGAACTGGTTTACCAGTTGATGCAATTCCATCAACGATTTTTTGAGTCCAGTCTGGCTCAATTCCAATAACCACCACTGCAGCAACATTTGGATTTGATCCCGTACCAATCATTGTTCTAAAGTGCAGATCTAGATCTTCACCAAATTGAAGTCTACCGTATGGATGTGGGAGCGCTATAGTGCCTTTAATATTATTAGCAACTGCTTCACAGGCCGCATTTGAAATGTCATCAACAGGTAAGATAATGACATGGTTACGAATTCCTACTCTATTATTATCTCGACGATATCCGTAGATTTTTTGATTTAAATTTGTCATTACCACCTCTTAGTTTTAACATTATGAACATGTAGATGATCACCTACAGCAATCTTTGCAATTGTTCGACCAATATCTACGCCATACTTGATGACAGTATCATCTTCATTTAAATCTTTAATAGCTAATTTATGCCCAATTGGAATGTCTTGGTTAATTTTGATATCTATCAAGACATCCTGATCCATTATCCAACCACTTAGGGTATCGTTTGCCTTTAATCCTTCGACGGTAAC
>CAJQRX010000007.1 GCA_905612405.1 uncultured Candidatus Thioglobus sp. | reverse complement strand
AACAGTGATCAACTTTATCGCATTATCAGAAGGGACTAAAAAAAGTAACAAAGATATTGGTGTTCCTTTTTATGATGATTTATCTTTTCATAGAGTAATAGATGACTTTATGATTCAAGGTGGAGATCCTAAAGGAGATGGTACTGGTGGACCTGGGTATAGGTTTGCAGATGAATTTACCGACTTAATGCATGACAAACCTGGCGTCCTATCAATGGCTAACTCAGGACCAGCAACGAATGGATCACAATTTTTTATTACTCATGTGCCAACACCATGGCTAGATGGGAAGCACACTGTTTTTGGTCAAGTCGTTGAGGGGATGGATGTTGTAAATTCTATTCAAAAAGATGATACTTTAGTGGCTGTTCAAATTGAACGTATTGGTGATGATGCAAATAAATTTATTGCTAATGAGGACTCATTTAATAATCTATTAGAAAAAGCAAATCAAAGGATCATTGCTCAACAAGCCTTGCGTCAAATTGACTTTGAAGATTTTGCTTCCACCACTTATCCTGATTCTACAAAAAATGATTTAGGCTACTTTACAAGAATTAATAAGAAAGGTGATGGCAATCTAATAACTAATGGTAAGTTGGTTTCAGTAGATGCAGCATTCAAAACTAACAATGAACAAATAATGCGTGCACCAGGAAATCCAATTAACTTCACACTTGGAAGTGGTGAGATAATTAAAATCATTGAGGATAATATTCAAGCAATGTCACTTGGAGAAGAGCGCACTATAATTTCAACATATGAACATGCATTTGGTGACGCTCCTAGTGGCAATATACCTCAAGATTCATTCATAATATTTGAGCTAATTCTAATTTCTGCAAAGGATAAATAAAAAATGTTACTTGAATTATTAAGCTTCCTTTCCTCATTAGATAGTGGCTTTAATGTTCTAAGTTACTTAAGTGTCCGAGCGGTATTTGCAATGATGACATCCCTTCTCATTACATTAGCTCTTGGAAAATGGATTATTTCGAAACTACAATATTATCAAATTGGTCAGGTAATTCGTAATGATGGCCCAGAAACCCACTTAGTAAAAAAAGGAACTCCAACGATGGGTGGAGTTCTGATACTTTCTGCTTTTTTTATAAGTGTTCTTATCTGGGGAGATTGGCAAAATCCATTTCTTTGGATAGTAATTGTCACAGCTGTGCTTTTCGGATCAATAGGTTTTATTGATGATTATCTTAAGATTAAAAAGAAAAACTCAGATGGCCTTAGTCGAAAACAAAAAATTACAGCTCAATCGATCAGTTCAATATTAATTTGTATATGGCTAATTAGCTTAAATTCTAAAACTATAGGAGCAGAGCTTTTAGTACCGTTCTTTAAAGACCTTATTATTCCACTTAATGCATTAGGCTTTTTGATTATTGGCTGGTTTGCACTTGTTGGAAGTTCTAATTCTGTCAATCTTACTGATGGTCTAGACGGCTTAGCAATTATGCCTGTCATTTTGATTAGTGGAGCACTCGCAGTTTTTGCTTATATTGGTAGTAACTATAATTTTTCAGGTTATCTTAATATGCTATTCATGCCTGGTACAGGTGAAATATTTGTATTATGTGCAGCATTAATAGGTGCTGGCATTGGTTTTCTTTGGTTTAATACTTTTCCAGCTGAAATATTTATGGGTGACACTGGATCACTATCTTTAGGTGCTATCTTGGCAGTGTTTGCCATTATTGTTCATCAGGAGATATTGCTCATCTTAATGGGTGGAGTATTTGTTGCAGAGACCTTATCAGTAATTATTCAAATAGGCTATTATAAGCGAACTCAAAAGAGAATTTTTTTAATGGCTCCACTTCATCATCACTATGAAAAAAAGGGGCTTGAAGAGCCCAAAATTATTGTAAGGTTCTGGATAATTACCTTAATGTTAGTTCTGATTAGCCTAGCCAGTATAAAGATTCGATAATGTTGATTGTTTTCGCACTGTAAAATACTGACTTATGAGTATAAAATCAGATAAGTGGATTCGTAAAATGTCTCTTGAAAATGGGATGATTCATCCTTTTGAACCAAAACAAGTTCGACAGTCAAATGATCAAAAGATAATATCCTATGGTACTTCAAGCTACGGCTATGATGTGCGATGCTCAACAGAATTTAAAATATTTACCAATATTAATCATAATATTGTTGATCCTAAAAATTTCAATGCCAAAAGCTTTGTTGAAATTGACTCAGATGAATGTATTATTCCTCCAAATTCTTTTGCTCTTGCAAGAACAGTTGAGTATTTTAAAATTCCTCGCTCTACCCTAGTTATCTGTCTTGGAAAATCAACTTATGCTAGATGTGGTATTATTGTTAATGTGACTCCACTTGAGCCAGAATGGGAAGGAAATGTAACGTTAGAATTTTCTAATACAACCCCTTTACCAGCAAAGATATATGCGAATGAGGGAGTTGCTCAAATGCTCTTTTTTGAGTCTGATGACATTTGTGAAACTTCTTATAAAGATAGAGATGGCAAATACCAAGGTCAAACTGGTGTAACTCTGCCTAAGGCTTAGGCATGATGTACGAAACCTCTAAACGTCGTACTTTTGCGATTATTTCACATCCAGATGCTGGAAAAACAACAGTCACTGAAAAGCTACTCCTTTATGGTGGCGCTATTAAAACCGCTGGAAGTGTAAAGGCAAGAAAAGCTGACAGCCATGCCACAAGTGACTGGATGGAAATGGAAAAAGAAAGAGGCATCTCTATTACTTCATCTGTAATGCAGTTTCCTTATGATAATCATGTTATCAATTTACTTGACACCCCAGGTCATGAAGACTTTTCTGAAGACACTTACCGAACTTTAACAGCTGTAGACTCTGCCTTGATGGTTATTGATGTAGCAAAGGGTGTTGAGCAAAGAACAATTAAATTAATGGAAGTATGTAGACTTCGTGATACACCAATCATAACTTTTATCAACAAGATGGACCGAGAAGGACGAGAACCTATTGATCTGCTGGATGAAGTTGAATCTGTTTTAGATATTGAATGCTCACCAATCACCTGGCCAATTGGAATGGGGAAAGGTTTTAAAGGAGTTTTTCACCTTCTTGAAAATAAAGTTTATTTGTTTGAAAGTGGTAAAAATGCAAATATAGGAGACAACACAATTATTGAAGGAATTGACAATCCTAAGCTTGATGAAATTTTGGGTGAAGATTTTGCAAAAGAAGCTCGACAAGAGATTGAACTTATTAGCGGAACGACTAACCCTTTTAATTTAAATGATTTTCTCGAAGGTAAGCAGACGCCCGTATTTTTTGGATCAGCTATTAATAATTTTGGTATCGAAAACTTGCTAGATGGATTTATTAAATATGCTCCAACACCTCAAAGTAGGCAAAGTGATTCTAGAAAAGTACTTCCTGAAGAAGAAAAACTAACTGGGTTTATTTTTAAAATCCAAGCAAATATGGATCCTAAGCATCATGACAGATTAGCTTTTATGCGCATTGTCAGCGGTGAATATCAAAAAGGAATGAAGGTTCTTCAAGTCCCAACAGGAAAGCAAATTAAAATTGCAAATGCTGTAACCTTTATGTCTCGTGAAAGAAGCTCAACTGAAGTGGCTTATGCTGGAGACGTTATTGGCATTCATAATCATGGCGGAATTAGTATTGGAGATACTTTCACTCAAGGTGAAAAAATTAACTTTCGAGGGATCCCTAACTTTGCTCCAGAGCTTTTTAGAAGAGCACAGCTCAAAGACCCTCTCAAAGCTAAAGCATTACAAAAAGGACTTGATCAGCTTTCAGAAGAAGGAGCAACTCAAGTATTTAGACCAATTTCTAATACCTCACAAATTTTAGGGGCTGTGGGTATCTTGCAATTTGACGTCGTTGCGCATAGACTCAAATATGAGTACGGTGTTGACTGTCAATTCGAAACAATAAATGTAGCAACTGCAAGGTGGATTACTGGCTTAGATAAGGATATCGACCAACTTAAAATAAAAGCTGGAAATAATGTTGCAATTGATAGCGCTGGAATGCTTTCTTACTTAGCTCCAAGTATGGTTAATCTTCAACTCACAATTGAGCGTCACCCAGATTTAACCTTTAGCTCTTCAAGAGAACATTGATAATTTAAGCTTCTAATGGCTTAACAACTTCAGCAATATCTTTCTTATTTAAATAACCTACAACAGAGCCGCCTGAGTCTTGAACTATACAACAATCCGCATTTTCACGAAGCATTTCACATAAAGCCATATCTACTGAATCCATCTCGTTAACAGAGATATTTAGAGAACCCTTTGCTGGCTTCTGATCAGTCATTACAGATTTTGTTTGAAGGACATGAGAACGATTTACTTTTTTGACAAAGTCTCTTACATAGTCATCAGCAGGTGTCATAATTATTTCTTGTGTTGTTCCATGCTGAACCAGTTCACCGCCATTTAAAATAGCAATACGATCTCCAATCTTAAGCGCCTCTTCAAGATCATGAGTAATAAACACAATAGTTTTGTGGAGTTCTTTTTGAAGTTCCAACAATAAATCTTGCATATCACTGCGTATGAGTGGGTCAAGCGCACTAAAAGCCTCATCCATCATTAAAATTTCAGTATCACAAGTCAAAGCTCGCGCTAAACCAACACGTTGCTGCATACCACCTGACAACTGAGATGGATAACGATCTTCGTATCCAGATAAACCTACCCTATCAATCCATTTCTTAGCTCTTTTTACCGCTTCGTCACCCTTTACTCCCTGCAAATGTATGCCTAAACAAACATTATCCATAATTGTTTTATGCGGAAGGAGAGCAAAGCTTTGAAACACCATTGCAGTTTTTTGTTGTCTAAATTGCCTAAGTTTTTCCATAGGCATTTGAATGATATCTTCACCGCCAATAACAACCGAACCAGAAGTAGGTTCAATTAGACGATTAATATGTCGGATTAGAGTTGACTTACCAGAGCCTGAAAGTCCCATAATTACTTCAATATTTTTGTTAGCTAAATCAAGATTGATATTACTCAAACCAAGAACATGTTGATGCTCCTTAAGGAGATCTTCCTTGGTCATACCGTTATCAACATGCTTTAATACAGATTTTGCTTTTGGACCAAAAATCTTAGTTAAATTTGAGATCTTAATTTTAATATCTTGCGTCATAGAACATCTCCAGAACGGTGTTTTTGAATCCGGGTGCCAAATGCTTGAGAAACTCTATCAAATATTACTGCTAGAGCGACAATTGCAAGTCCATTTAGAGTACCCATTGATAAGTATTGGTTTTGGACAGCCTGCAGCACAGGAAGTCCAAGTCCTGCAACTCCAATCATTGAAGCAATAACAACCATCGCTAATGCCATCATAATAGTCTGATTTATCCCTGCAAAAATATTTGGCAGAGCAAGTGGAATTTGTACCATAAATAATCGCTGCCTATAAGTTGCACCAAATGCATCTGCTGCCTCCATGGCTTCTTTATCAACCAATCGTATGCCTAAATTTGTTAGTCTAACAATAGGTGGCATGGCGTAAATACAAACTGCAATTAATCCAGGCACCTTACCAATACCTAACATCATGACAACAGGTATAAGATACACAAACGGAGGGATTGTTTGCATAATATCCAGTACTGGAGTTATCCATGATTGAGCTCTTTCGGACTTTGACATCCATACTCCAAGTGGCATACCTAAGGTCAAACATAAAAGTGTTGCAGCTGAAATCATTGTCACAGTTGATATCATAGGATCCCACATATCAAGGAAACCAATTGCAAAGAATGCAAGCATAACTGAAATTGAGACCTTAATACTTCGTGCGCCAAGCCAAGCTAGAATTCCTGCTACTCCCAGAAATACTGGCCATGGTGTGGATAATAATAATCTTTCCAACCAAACCAAAAAAAACATTAACGGATCAAAGAATGCCTCAATGTTGCTCCCAAACTCTCTTGTAAAATCTTTAAAGGCAGCATCAACACAGTTACGAGAGCTCATCATCACGTCACCTGGAATTGATATCACATTATTAACAAACAAAGTAAAGTCTGACGTAGTTATTGATTCACCAACTCGTGAACTCATAGAGGAAAAATATTCTATTTGAGATTCTGGATCAACAGAAAGAATAGATCCAATATTAGACTCTATGTTATCAGCTAGAGCTTCAATCTTTATACCAAGAGCCTCAGGATCAGTTGATCGAACCGATATATACTGCCTATCAAGCCTTTCTACAGTTTTATCAAAACTAGCGACTGCCCTTAGATTTATGTCACCATAATTACCAGTATCATATCTACCTGCTAATTCGATGACTTTTGCACTGAGCTCATTGGCTTTAGATGTTAGTGGCATTAGCACATTCTCAACTGTGCTAACATTAGTTCTAATAGCAGCCTCTTTAACGCCTCTAGCTAGGGCCTCAGGATCATTTATTAATGGCATTAAGTTAGATATAATTTCATTACTACTTACCATTTCTGTAACTTTGGCGTGCGTTGAAATACTTAATGTATCTAGATTAAAAATCATATCCCTAACGCCAGGAAAATTTTTATATATTGGCGCTGAAGCGTTAACTTGCTCTCTTATTTGAGAGAGTTGATCTAAATGCAACTGAAGATTTGAGTTGGAGCTAAGGTAGTCTATATTCGCTTTTAATGTATAGATTTTTTCATTTAATAACGCTATTTGTGAGCCCATCTCACTTAAAAAAGCATCATTATATTGCTCTGCTTTATCTGCAAAGCCTTTTGAAAGCTCTTGAACTTTATCCGCAATACCCTGTGACTCGGCACTATTATTTAAATAGCGAATATTTTCATCAATAGTCTTAAATAAAGATTCAAGTTCAGGAAATACTGAGACAACACCATCAGCCGAGCTGATTGAATCAACCCTATTGATAAGCTCATTAAGTGAGGCTCCATATGAATCAATTAAAGAATTTTCATTCGATTTATATTGACCTGAAAGTTCTTGAGTTTTAGTTTGAAGTGCTTGAGTAAGTAACTGAACTTTTTCAAGTAGCTCTGCAGAATTATTGACTTCAGTTAAGGGGTTAGAATCATTCGCTAACTCTTTTAGCGTTTTCGTTTTAGCTTCTGCTCGATCAGTAAGTTTTGCAAAGCTATCTGTTATTTTAACCAACTGAGAATAATCTGTAGCGCTTAGAGCCTGAGTTGTTAAATCATCAGCTCTTTTTGTCATTGCTTGAATAAAGTTTAAATCTTTACCAAGTATTCTTAAATCTGCAATTTCAGATGCTGGCGGAATACACTCTATTATTGACTGTTGTGGTATTGGCCTAACTGCTGCCATAGTAAACTCCCTTTAAACTCTTATAATTTAAACATTTTTTTACTTCAAATTTATAAAACCTGTCAAAAAAAATAAAACACTAAAAAATAATTTTTATGCTTTAAGACTGATATTTAATCTTTAAGCATAAAAATTGCCCGTAATCATAAAATCTACGGGCAATCAGTATTTACTTGAAACTAGAATAACTTGATCGTTAACTAATTTCTTATAAGCTTTATAGAGAAGCTTCAACTGAGGCAGCAACATCTGCGCTAACCCAAGTTTTCCAGACATCTCCATGTGAAGACAAGAACTCAACAGAAGCGTCCGCTCCAGTTCCACCTGTGTCTTCCATCCATACAAGCATTTGATTCATTACAGTTCCAGGCCATGTGCGAGCTTTGAAATACTTCATCGCTTCAGATGGTCCGTTGTAATACATGTTATCACTAAGAAGTGTATTAACACGAGAATTAATCCAAGATGAAGGCTCACAACCAGTATTAGCTAGAGCAACACAACCAACCCAATTATCATCACCAGCATAAGAGCCCATGTCGATAGCTTGCATGTCATATTTACCAACTAATGATGTTGGGTTCCAGTAGTAACCAAACCAGTTATCACCACTCTCTGATGCTTTTGCAATTGAACCGTCAAGTCCAGCAGCTGAACCTGGATCAATTAACTTCCAGCCTTTAGCTTCCATATCAAACGCGTCGTAAAGAGCTTGGTTTGATAGCTGACAACCCCAACCTGCAGGGCAACCATGGAATGCACCCATAGAAGGATCTTCTTTGTCTGGGAATAAATCTGGACGTGCTAGAATTGCTTCAGCTGAAGTTAACTCAGGATGTGCATCAAGCGTTGCAGGTAATACCCACCAGCCTTCACCAAGTCCTGACATTGGAGCTATATTACCAATGTGTAAACGTCCTGCACCAACAGCACTATCAACTAAATCAGCCATTGCGTTAGCCCAAATTTCTGGAGCAACGTCTGGCGAGCCAGTTTCATTCATTGAAGTAAATGTAGGCATAGTTGAACCAGCAACTAACTCAATTTCACAGCCCATTGCTTCTAACATTGCCTTATCAACATTAGCCATCAAAGAAGCTGATGACCAGTTCATATCTGCAACTGTTATTTTTCCACATGCAGCGTTTGCAGAAGTGCTAAGCAATAATGCTCCAGCAACAGCTCCAAATAACTTAGTGGTAAACTTAATATTCATATTTTTTTCTCCTAAGGATTGTTTGTAAATATATAAAAATAGAGTGATTTAATTCAAACTCTGAAAGGATTATAGCAACAGAGTAAGGGTGGAATTATGTTTTTTGTTAAAAAAATAGATTCTTATTAGAAATGATTTTTTCAGAATTCGAATAAGTAATTCATAATGAACTACTTATAATAAAAATTTAAATAACTGACTTGATCAATAATTCACTTACTATCTACTCCTCTTCTTTTGAATCGTCCTCTTCATTTTGAGTATCGTCCTCTTCAACTTGAATATCGATTTCTGCAACTGGAGTACCATCCTCTTCTGTTAAGGTTTCACCTTCACCTTCACCTTCATCTGTTTCAGCTATTTTAGCTACTGAAACTAACTTTTCATCATCAGCAATGTTAATCAAAGTAACGCCCTGAGTATTCCTTCCAATAATCGAAACATCTACTGCACGAGCTCTAACTAAAGTGCCTTTGTTGGAAATTAGCATCATTTCATCTTCATCAGTAACCTGGATAGCACCAACTACCTGACCATTTCTGTCCGATGTTTTTATTGAAATAACACCAGAACCACCTCTAGCTTGAGAGCGATATTCATCCAACTGTGTCCTCTTACCATAACCTTTTTCAGTAGCTGTAAGAATAGGGTCGCCCGACTCTGCAACAATTAATGAAACCACTTGATCTTTATCAGCTAAACGAATTCCTCTAACTCCTATTGCTGTTCTTCCAACTGAGCGGACATCAGACTCTTTAAAACGGATAGATTTTCCTGCTGAAGAGAAAAGTAAGATGTCATGTTCACCGGCAGTAATCTCAACACCAACTAGCTTGTCATCATCTCTTAACTCAATAGCAATAATTCCGCCATTTCTTGGACGTGAAAAGTTTTTAAGTGATGTTTTTTTACATGTACCTGAACTGGTAACCATAAACACAAACTGATCATCAGTAAATTCCTTAACTGGTAATATTGCATTTATCGATTCATCCTTCTCTAAAGGAAGTAAATTAATAATTGGCTTTCCTCTAGAGATTCTTGAGGCCATTGGCAGTTCATAAACTTTTAGCCAGTGCACTCTTCCCCTAGATGAAAAGCATAAAACTGTGTCATGTGAGTTTGCTACAAACAACTGATCAACAAAATCTTCGTCTTTCATCTTAGTAGCAGCTTTACCTTTACCACCCCTTCTTTGTGCTTGATAATCACTAAGAGATTGAGCTTTAACATAACCCCCATGAGATAGAGTTACCACTCTATCTTCCTGAGCAATCAGATCTTCAAGTGTAAGATCAATTTTATTTTCGATAATTTCAGTAATTCGAGGAGCGCCAAAATTATCTCGAATTTCAGTAATTTCTTGACGAATAACGTCCATTAATTGGTCTGGGTTTTGAAGAATATCAAGTAAATTTTTGATTTCCTCTAGTAAGCCATTAAATTCATTAAATATTTTGTCCTTTTCAAGACCTGTTAATCTATGGAGTCTTAAATCAAGAATAGCTTGCGCTTGTTTTTCGGATAATTGATAATCCCCATTCTTTTGGAGGCCAAGATCAGCGCCTAAATCTTGCGGTTTGAACTGAGCCATGTCTCTATCACCAATAAGCTCTTGAATGACAGAGCCCTTCCAGACTCTTGCAACTAAGCCTTCTTTTGCCTCACTAGGATTCTGTGCAGCCTTTATAAGTGCAATTACCTCATCAATATTAAAAAGAGCAACGGATAGTCCTTCCAATAAATGGGCCCTATCTTTTGCCTTATTAAGCTCAAAAATAGAGCGGCGAGTTACTATCTCTCTTCTATGCGCGATAAATGCACTCAAGATAGATTTTAGATTCATTAATTTTGGCATCCCTTTGTCAATTGCAACCATGTTGATACCAAAAACAGTTTGCATTTCTGTTAGCTTATATAAGTTATTCAGCATAACCTCAGGCACTTCTCCTCGCCTAAGTTCAACTACCATTCGCATACCATCTTTATCTGACTCATCTCTAAGGCCAGTTATTCCATCAATTTTTTTATCTTTTACAAGTTCTGCAATTTTAGTAATAAGCCTTGCTTTGTTTACTTGATATGGGAGTTCAGTTACAACAATACTTAATTTATCTTCACCTTCGACATGCGATCTTGAGCGCATGTAAATCTTCCCTTTACCAGTCTCATAAGCTTCTCGTATACCAGAGGCGCCATTAATTATTCCTGCTGTAGGGAAATCAGGTCCAGGCATAATTTCTAAAAGCTCATCAATAGTTATATCTTCATTATCAATAAACCTAAGGCAAGCCTCAGTAACTTCAGTTGGATTATGTGGTGGGATATTTGTAGCCATTCCTACAGCAATTCCTGAAGAACCATTAACTAACAAAGTTGGGACACGAGTAGGCAATACTGAAGGCTCACTTTCTGAACCATCATAGTTATCAATGAAATCAACCGTTTCTTTATCTAAGTCTCTCAAAAGCTCATGAGAAAGCTTTGTCATGCGTATTTCTGTATAACGCATAGCAGCTGCGCGGTCACCGTCTACTGAACCAAAGTTCCCTTGACCATCTACTAAGATACATCTCATCGAAAATGGCTGAGCCATTCTTACGATAGTGTCGTAAACTGCTGTATCACCATGAGGGTGGTACTTACCAATAACGTCGCCCACTATTCGAGCAGATTTTTTATAGGATTTATTGTAATCATTACCAAGCACTTCCATGGCATAAAGAACGCGTCTATGAACTGGCTTGAGGCCGTCTCTAACATCAGGCAAAGCCCTACCCACAATTACACTCATTGCATACTCCAAATAGGAGTCACGCATCTCGTCTTCTATAGTAACTATTGGGAATTTTTGCTCGAGAATTTCTTTAGAATCGATATCGTCAGACATACAACAAACCTTTAAAAATAACTAGATTTAATTGTACCCTAGATGAGGTAAAAACATACCAATAATTTGGGTCTTTTTGAAGGCTAAAAACTGCAAAAAAACTCTAAGAATTTCTTAGTTTTATAGATTTTGCTAGATCCCTTAAAAGAGCTTCTGTGTCTTCCCATCCAATACAGCTATCAGTAATACTAACGCCGTACTTTAAAGACGGCAATGGTCCAACTTTTTGATTTCCCTCATTGATATGAGATTCAATCATTACCCCAAAAATTGACTCCGAACCTTCTTCAATTTGAGTCGCAATATTTGAGCCTACATTTAATTGATTTTTAAACTGCTTTTCAGAATTTGCATGAGAGAAATCTACCATTACTTTAGGAACTAATCCTTTATCTTTTAATTTCTCACAGGTAGCTTCAATATGCTCTTTCGAATAATTTGGCCCATCCTTTCCACCCCTAAGAATAATGTGAGCGGTATCATTCCCTAAAGAGGTAAAGTGGCTAATACCACCATCCTTGTTCACAGACAAGAGATGATGAGGACTATTGGCTGACTGGATTGCATCAAAAGCAATTTCTAAAGAGCCGCCCGTACCATTTTTAAAGCCAACAGGGCAAGATAACGCTGACGCTAACTCTCTATGAGACTGACTCTCCGTTGTTCTAGCGCCTATAGCACCCCAAGAAATCAAATCTGACAAGTATTGTGGGGTTAAAACGTCTAAATACTCTACGCCAACTGGCATATTTATTTCACCTAAATCAACCAAGAGTTTTCGAGCAGTTTCAAGGCCTTTATCAATATCGAAACTTTCATCTAGATATGGATCATTAATTAAGCCCTTCCAGCCAACTGTCGTTCTTGGTTTTTCAAAATATACACGCATAACTATAAGCAAATCTTCAGCCAGTTCTTCTTTTAGTTTAAGGAGATTATTTGCATACTCCATTGCTGCCTTAGTGTCATGAATTGAGCATGGGCCTACAAGAACCATAAGGCGGTTATCATTACCATATAAAATATTTTTAATGGCATTTCTAGAACTGACAACGCCTGATGCTGCTTTTTCAGATAGAGGTAACTTCTCTATGAGCGCATTGGGCGATACCATTTGCGCACTAGATACAATTCGAATATTATCAGTATTATGATTCACACTTCCTACTTTTGGTTTGTAATTAGAGCATAAGCAGAATGATTATGAATTGACTCAAAGTTTTCTGACTCTAAAGAGTAGTAATTAATTTTATCATTAGCATTTAATTCAACTGCAATATCTCTAACTAAATCTTCAACAAATGCAGGATTTTCATAAGCTCTCTCAGTGACAACTTTTTCGTCATCACGCTTTAATACCGCATAAAGCTCACTAGATGCTTTTTGCTCAGCTAAATCAATTAAATCTTCTAGGAAAATAACTGACCCTTCAGTCGGCTTTACTTCGATAGTTATATGAGATCTTTGATTATGGGCGCCATATTTAGAGATACTCTTAGAGCATGGGCACAAGCTAGTTACTGGAACTACGACTTTCACAGACATATCTGCCTTACCATCAACGATATTACCAATTAATGTTGCCTGATAATCAAGCAAACTTTGAACGCCAGAAGATGGAGCTGATTTATTTCGAAAAAATGGAAAATCTACTACAATACGAGCACTTGTTGAATCAAGCTTTTCAGCAACTGTTTGAACAAGATCCATAAAACTCTCAACACTAAAGCTGCATTCATTTACATTTAAGATTTCAATAAATCTAGACATATGAGTTCCCTTCACATTTTCAGGAAGCCTAACTGTCATAGTAAAATTGGCAACTGATGGTTGCACCTCTTTTGCCTTATTAACAAAGCTAATTGGATGGAGAATATCTTTAATTCCAACTTGGTTAATAACAATATTACGAAGATCTTTAATATTTTGAGTATCGGGGAGTAGTGATTTTTTCATAATTAATTATTCCGAATAAGTAACTGCAGACCTGGGTGTTTCCCAAATCATAACTTCTTTAACCTTTATATCTTTATTAGTAATTAGCAAGGCAATTTCATCAAAAAAATATTTAGCAATATTTTCAGCAGTAGGGTTTAGAACATCAAAAGGTTTGATTTCATTTAAATATTGATGATCCAACCTTTTAACCACCAACTTAGTTTGTTTTTTTATTTCACGAAAATCAATTGCCATACCAGAACCATCAAGCACCTGTGAAAATACGGAAACTTCCACCTGCCAATTATGGCCATGCAGTCGTGCACAATCACCAGGATAATTTCTAAGTGAATGAGCAGATGCAAAGTCTGTAACAATTTTTAGAACGTACATATTCAGAAAAATTGATAAAAAAAATACGGATTATACCTACTTGATTATAAATTACCAACTTCATAAGCTATGAAATTACCCTGGTAGATACTAAGTGTAAAGCATTGTGAGCTATATTTGACTCTAACTAATCAGCAGCTTGAATGCTATCAACTTTTTTGAAAACGCCTGGAAGAATTAAACCTTTTCGAGCGCGATGACTTAGAAAATTTACTAACTCTTCAAATGAATAATTTTTATGCTTCTTTCCATATTGAACTCTTAATTTTTGATTATTTTTAAGAGCACAAACTCCAATAACAAACTCTTCTCGATCAATAAAGTCTTTAGTTGCAATCTGAATGAGCTTATTACCTTTTCCTTTGGAAAGGAGTGGTAACTCTGATACTGGAAATATTAATAATCTAGCTCTATTAGTAGCAACTGCAACATAATGATTATCTATATCTTCAACCATAGCGAGTCTATTTGCTCTTGCTTGTTTGGATAAGGTAATCACGTGCTTTCCAGACTTAGTTTTTGAGTTTAGATTACCCAGGGTTGACACAAATCCGTAGCCAGCATCTGATGAGAGTATTACAGCTTGATCATCTTGCCCCATAACCACATCTATAAATTCAGCGCCTAAAGGAGGTGCTAATTTTCCGGTTAAAGGCTCTCCTTGACCTCTAGCGCTAGGAAGGCTATTGGCCAGTAAAGAATATGAGCGGCCTGAAGAATCAATAAAGAATGCCATTTGATTACTTCTACCCTTGGCATCTTTTAAGTATGTGTCTCCAGACTTATAGTTTAGTGAAGAAGAATCAATTTCGTGACCTTTAGCTGCTTTAACCCAGCCTTTTTCACTAAGGACAACAGTAACATTTTCAGCTGGGATCATATCCTGATCGTTAAATGCCTGGGCAGAAGAGACATCAGAAATTATTTGACAGCGTCTTTTATCTCCAAACTCTTCAAGGATTACTCTTAATTCTTTTTTTATATAAGTCTTTAATCTTGTTTCACTTGAAAGCAGAAGTTCAATTGACTTTCTCTCTTTTCCAAGTTCACCCGCTTCACTTTTAATTTTAACTTCTTCAAGTTTAGCTAAATGACGCAACTTTAATTCTAATATTGCTTCCGCTTGGATTTCACTAATTTTAAATTGCTTAATTAAAATAGGCTTAGGTTTTTCTTCACGGCGAATGATAGCAATAACTTCATCAATATTTAGATAAGCTATTAGTAATCCATCTAAAATATGCAGACGATCTAAAATTTTATCTAGTCGAGATTGGAGTCTATTAATAACAACCTGCATTCTAAATTCCAACCATTCTTTGAGTAAAGGAATCAATGGTTTGACCTGAGGCTTGCCATTCAGTCCAATAACATTCATATTGACCCGATAATTTTTCTCAAGATCAGTAGTTGCAAATAAGTGAAGCATTAATTGATCACAATCGACTCTATTAGACCTTGGAACAATTACTAATCGAGTTGGGTTTTCATGATCTGACTCATCACGAAGATCCTCAACTAGTGGCAGTTTTTTATTGCGCATTTGAGCAGCAATTTGAGTAATCACCTTAGCGCCTGATGTCTGGTAAGGAAGAGATTCAATAACTATTTCACCATCTTCTTTAATATAGCCTGCCCTCATTTTGACCGAACCATTTCCAGTCTCATACATTTGACGAAGATCTTCTTTTGAACTAACAATATAAGCATCCGTTGGATAGTCAGGAGCTGGAATGATCTTCATAAGCGCATCAAGATCAATTGAAGGTTTTTCTAAAAGCCTAATGCACGCAGAAATAACCTCTAAAAGATTATGCGGTGGAACATCTGTTGCCATACCAACAGCAATCCCAGATGTTCCGTTAAGCAATAAATTTGGAACCTGAGCAGGCAGTTGAAGAGGTTCTTGAATCGTTCCATCAAAATTATCAGTCCAACTAACTGTGCCTTTATTAATTTCAGCTAGAAGTAAATCTGCATAAGGTGATAATTTAGATTCCGTATAACGCATCGCTGCAAAAGACTTAGGATCATCTGGTGCTCCCCAGTTTCCCTGACCGTCAATAAAAGGATAGCGGTAAGAAAAAGGCTGCGCCATTAAAACCATTGCTTCATAGCATGCACTATCACCATGAGGATGAAATTTACCTAGGACATCACCAACAGTTCTAGCAGATTTTTTAAATTTCGCAGTCGATTTGAGTCCAAGCTCACTCATCGCATAGATTATTCTTCTTTGAACTGGTTTTAAGCCATCCCCAATGAAGGGTAGCGCACGATCGAGAATGACGTACATTGAATAATCAAGATAAGCGCGTTCACTATATTCTCCAACGCTTTGTCGCTCAATGCCGTTTTGGCTCATTCATTCCTTAGTTTATATTTCGAAAAGTCCAGCTCAAATAAGAGATGGAGTTGGCGTTATTTTAATTCAACTCTGAGCTCATTTAAGATTAATTATTTATCTTCCTTGAAAGGCTCAACCTGGTGGCCAATTCAACTGCCTTCCACCCAAGCAATGAAGGTGAATATGAAATACACTTTGACAGCCATCACCATTACAGTTCATAACAAGTCTGTAACCACTTTCAGCAAATCCACGCTCTTTAGCAATCATTACTGCAGTAGTATTTAGTTTTCCAAGAAGGGTTTCATCATTAGCATCATTAGGCGTAGAAATATGCTCTTTTGGTATTACTAAAAAATGTTCAGGAGCTTGCGCATTTACATCTTTAAAAGCCAACACATTGTCATCTTCATAAAGTTTTTCAGCAGGTATATCGCCCTTAATAATTGAGCAAAAAATACAGTTTGTCATAATGCAATTTTATATCTTTCAAATTCTATTATTAAAGATACACTAGAAGAACATATAATTAATGATGAATAATTAATAATGATAGGCTATATGTTTTCCACTGAAATTCTAGATACACTTTTTATAAAAGCCCGAAGTCATAAGGGATGGTTAAATAAAGATATTACTAATGATCAAATTCATCAAATCTATGATTTGCTAAAATTTGCACCAACTTCTGGCAATTGCTGTCCTGCAAGGTTCATATTTATCCGAAGTGATGAAGCAAAAAATAGAATCAAGCTTTCGCTAGATGATGGAAATATTGATAAAGCTATGAATGCTCCTTCTATAGCAATTATTAGCTATGACACTAAATTTTATGAATCATTACCGACCCTTTCTCCGCATAATGATGCCAAATATTTTTACGAAGGTAAAGATAAAATGATTAAAAATGTTGCGGAATTTAACTCAGCACTTCAAGGCGCATACTTTATTATAGCTGCTAGATCCATAGGACTGGATTGCTGTCCAATGCTTGGGTTTAATAAAGAGAAACTTAATCAGGAATTCTTCCCAGATAATAAGAATAAAGCTATTTTTATTTGTGGAATTGGTTATGGAGATGAATCAAAATTGCGTCCTCGAGCGCCACGGCTAAATTTTGATGATGCTTGTAAAATCTTATAATAACTAACTCAAAATAACATTTAAAAAAAATTGTTACCAGTATTTAGGGTAACTTCTATTTTTAGATATATTGTTATAAAGAAGAGCAACAATTACTATCAATACTGAGCCTATAAGGGTTGGCATCCACAAAAAATCCCACGAACCTATAATCATGGGGTCATTATTAGCACCTAGTAAAAAAACAATAAAAGGATTAGATCCTGCCGGTGGGTGAGGAATTCTTAGGAACAGCATTAATGCTATAGCAAAAGCTAAAGCTAACGCCATACTCCACCAGTCAGAACTAACTAAGTGGTAAAAAATAAGTCCAACGAGAGTTGTGACAAAATGCCCAAAAATTACATTTCTAGGCTGCGCAAAGGGAGAGTCTGGAAGTACAAATAAAACAAAAATTGACGCGCCAAACGAGCCCATAATTATTGGCTCATTTGTGTAATAAGCTAAAAATCCAATTACGCACGCTGCTAGAAACACACCTAAGGAAATAAAACCCATCTCTTTAAATGACGGTCTTGGTGGAATAAGTGCTGGAGAGCCTTTAAGTTTAGTAAGATAAGACATATCTTCGTCCTTAGCTAAAAATGAGAATTATATATTAAATTATTACAGTTTCTTGAGAATCAAGAAGTTTCAACACTCTTTCTTGTAAAGTATTTTTGTAATATTAGGCCTAAACAAATCAGAATAACACCAAAAATAGTTGAAGCCAATATGTCCTCTTTTAATACAAAATGCAGAATCAACAAAGATAAAAAAGGAGTTATAAAAACAAGGCTAGCAACCCTTGAAACAGTTGTTGAGGTTTTTAAAGCTAATTGCCAAAGAACTACAGAAACTCCCATCTCAAATAGACCTATATATGCAGAGCCAATAACCCCTTTTAATGAAGGAATGACAAATGAGTCACTCAAATAAACAATTATCAAAATATAGGGCAAACTAAATAAAAAAATTAAAAATAAGCTCACTACAGAATCATTAGAATTTTTGGTATTAAAAAGCCAGAATAAAGACCATATAATAGTCGTAAATAAAATATATCCAACACCTAAAGGGCTCTCAAAATGCATTGAAAATACATTGCCTTTTGAGGCGATAACTGCAACTCCAATATAGCAAACAACAATTGACAAAAAGGATTTAATATCAATTTTTTGTTTAAGGATTGGAATGGATAAAATAACAATCATAATAGGCCAGCTAAAGTTGATCACCATGGCCTCTTGTGCGGGCAAAATATCATAACCCTTAAAAAGAATTATGTAATAAAGGCAGGGATTTAAAAGACCAAGAAAAGCGCAATGTATTAGTGCCCTTTTCGAGAAACTCTTAATTAAAACTAGCTTGCCTTGAAAAAACGTAATTAAAAAAAGAACTATTACTGAAAATAGTGTCGAATAAAAAACCAACTGAATAGGCTCTAAATGATTTAATGCAAGTTTAAAAGCGGTAGCAACAGAAGACCAGAAAAAAATAACAATTCCCGCAAAAAGGTACGCTTTATTTTGATTAGAAAGGCTTGAAAACATATTATTTTATTTAGTTACTTGAAACAAGCATAGTTCACAGTTTACGCCCTCTTTAGTGCTGTATTCAGATGTGTATCGCTCAATCTGACGCCATAACTTAGAACTTTGTAAGTCATTAATAAACTTTTCATAAGGTGAGGCATCCCACTCTTGTCTTCGAACAGTAAAGCTTATGTACCCTTCATTTTTTGTTATTCTTACCATTTCATTGAGCGCTTGAGGACCCACATGACCACATGTAAAAGTGCCAGCACAAACGATAGCATCAAAAGAATTATCTTTAAAGTCTAACTTTTGAGTTAAATCACACAAACTTAGAGACTCATAAACATTTTTTTTAAGAGCTCTAGTAAGCATTTCCTTTGAAAAATCCACACCAACTATATTTTTATATCCTTTATGATAAAGAATATCTCCTACAAATCCTGTACCACAACCTGCATCTAATATCTTAGCATCCTTATTTTTTAAGTGTCTAATTAAAGCCTCAGTTGTAACTATGTGTCCAACATATCCCGCTAATTGAATAACATCATTCTCATAGTCATCCCAATTTTTATAGAGCTCTCCTAATTCATCTAGATTTGCTACATGAAGTGTTTTAAAAATTGTAGGAATCATTTTCTTAGTATTCTTCATAAAATTTACACATAAAAATCATCAGTAAACTTTAATTTTAAGATGACTATTTGCCCTTGATAAGAGCATAACTATACATAATAAGTCCAGCCCAAACTCCTATAAATCCAAGCAATTGATTGAAATTAACAGGCTCATCATATAATACATAGCCAACTAAAAACTGCAATGTAGGAGTGATTAAGAATAATATACCTACGGTTGTCATTGGAAGCAATTTTGCACCAGCATTAAATAATGCCAATGGAACAACAGTAACAATTCCTGCCAAAATTAATAAAATATCTGTTGACATATTTATATTAAAAATAGCTAAATCATAATTTGCATAAAACCATAAGCTAAATATAAAAATAAATGGTAAGAGAAGTAATGTCTCAATATATAGCCCTGGAACTGCTGATGTAACCATTGCCTTTCTTGCAATTCCATACGAAGAGAAAGTAAGCCCAATAATAAGGCCAAGCCATGGAAATGAATCACCACTAAAAACGTAATATAAGGCGCCTATTGTTGCAAAAAATACTGCCCACTGCTTAAGTCTAGAAATTCTTTCATGGAAAAAAATATAGCCACCAATCATGTTTATGACTGGCGCTAAGAAATATCCCATAGATGCTTCAACTACTCGCTCTAAATTTACAGCAAGAATATACCCTCCCCAATTAATAGTAATAAGGATGGCAGTTAAAAATAAAAAAAATAGTTCTTTTTTAGAAGATATTGCCACTTTGAAGCTTGCCTGCCAAGATGGCTTGAAGTAGACAAGAGCAAATAGAACAGGAATTGACCACACAATCCTATGAATAAGAACTTCTGATGGGTTGACATGGTTCAGTAATGCCCAATAAAGAGGGAATGCTCCCCACATTAGGTAGCCTGATAGCACAAGCAGGATGCCTTTATTCATAAAACTATAACTTACAAAAGAAAAAAGGCTATTGTAGACTAAATATTCTGCTTTTTTTATTAATGCTAGTAGTTATTTTTTGTCAACACCACTATTATCAAGGCCTTTAATTTCAGTTGTTTTTTCATTGATATCATTCAGGTTTTCATTAATTCTAAATAGAATTACAACTAGCTCACAGGCTACTCTAGAGGCTAAAGAGCCACCAATTATCCAAACTACTCCGCGCCAAAAATCACCATCCCAGAATATATCTCCAAGCCCATTTGTTATAGAGGCAAATAAAAGTATCCAATAGAGAAGCGTTATTAACTTTGGGGTCACCATTTCATCTAGATAAAACATGTAATGGTTATCTAACTTATTTAGTGTAAGTTTAAAAACTTTTTTTATGCTTTCTAAGATTTCATTATTATTCATTTTGATTGCCCTTATTTTTCTCAAACCTAAGTTTATTATAATACCAATCCAATAAAAAGTTGTAAATTCATATATTAGCTAAATAATGCTAATAATAAAAAGCCCATCATAAGATGGGCTTTTGAATCAATACTTAAAGCTTATTACTTATGTATCTTGATATTAGTGAAAGCACCACCAATAACTTCACGCTCAGCATATGAACCATTGGCTGTTCCACCTGCGTCTAATTCAACACCGGTCGCACCAACATAGTCAACTAATAAGCCGCCTGAAATCCATTTTAGACATAAAGCCAATTTACCAGCGTGGCATTCATTACCTGGACCGTTAGCAACATTCATTACTTGTGCTTGAATAGCTGCTCTATCTGATGAACCTGCAGCCTGTGAAGCTAGAATAATCAATGCCATAGCATCATAAGATTCAGCTGAATATACACCAGAACCATCAACACCTCCAGCTTCAGCTACTGCAACCCAGTTAGCACCAAGAGTTGCATCAGGAGAAGGTAAAGTTCCCCATGAACCATCTCCAACAGCAGCTTCAGTTACTGCACTTATCATACCATCACCAAATACATAGTCAGAAAATGCACCAGTATCTTCAGAAGCAGCAATAATTCCTCTACCACCAGTATCAGCATAACCTAATATAGCTAAAGTAGCTGAGCCACCTGCAGACAATGCAGCAACGTCAGCTGAATAGTCAGCCTTGTCGTCATCGTGTCCAGCCATAACCGTAACTATTCCGCCCATAGCTTCATAAGCAGTTACAAATGCATCAGCCAAACCTTTACCATAGTCACTATTTGAGTGAGTTACAGCCATATCAGTTTGTCCTCTTGACATTGCAATACTTGCAAGTACTGGACCTTGTCTAGCATCTGAAGGAGCAGTTCTAAAGAACCATCCACCGTCTTCTAGAGTTGTTAAAGCAGGTGAAGTAGCTGATGGTGAAATTGAAACTATACCATTAGGTACAAGAACATTTGTTATAACTGCACCAGTATTACCTGAACAATTAGGGCCCATAATAGCCATAACATTATCATCATTAATCATTTTTTCTGCTTGAGCAATCGCAACTGCTGGATCGATACATACTGAATCGCCCTGGACAACATTAATTGTTCCTTGAAGATAGTTACCAGAAGCATTAGCTTCAGTTACTGCTAAGTTTGCACCACCAGACATCGCACCAATCATTGATTCAAGCGGCCCAGTAAAGCCCTGCAGCTCTCCTATAGTTACATCAGCATGTGATACTGATGCCATCGTAGCTGATAATACAAATCCAGCTGTTGTTTTTAAATAACTTTTCATTTCGTCTCCTAAAATATAAAAAAGAGTCCCTACACCTAATAAAGCATTAAAGCGTATTTCTAATGGGAATCACGTTAATGATAAACAGTTTCCTGTAGTTTGTGTTGAAAATATTATAAAAAAAATGAACCAAACCTTTCTAGAATAGTTCATTTCAGCCCAATTTAAAGAGTATCTTACAGCTCTTTATTTTTCTCTGGAAGAATTCCACCAGGAGAAAATCTCATGATCAAGAGCATTATGCTGCCCATAAAGATAAGTCTTAGATAGTGAACTCGATCTTCTATAAATTCTAGTGACGTATTTCCTTCTTGAACATAATTACCAAGCATTTCAACTGCCCAGAGACCTATAGGTCCAGATTGAATCCAAATAAACCACATAATAAAAGCTCCTAGAACTGACCCTAGATTATTACCTGATCCTCCAACAATGACCATCACCCATATTAAAAAAGTAAATCGAAGTGGCTGATATGCAGTGGGAATAAATATTCCATCATAGGTCACTAGTAATGCACCAGCAACGCCAACAATTGCTGATCCTATAACAAAAATTTGTAGATGTTGGCGTGTAATATTCTTACCCATCGCAGAGGCCGCTACTTCATTATCTCGGATTGCCCTCACTTTTCTGCCCCATGGAGAATTTAAAGCAAGATTAGAAAGCATAATAAAGGCAATTAAAATTAAAAGAAATAATCCTGAATAACTAAGTTTTACAAAAACGACCGACGCCTCTCTAACATAGTCACTTAGCTTACTAATTTGCTCTGATTGAGATAGAAGTTGCAGTTCTGATCTGTGAATCCAGGCAACAATATTTTGAAGCCATTCTGATTTCTGCATATCTACTTCATAAGGGACAGGTCTTTGAAGTCCATAAACATTCTTGAGTCCCCTGACAAACCAGTCTTCATTTTTAATAACGTAAATAATAATTTCAGAAATTCCAAGAGTTGCTATCGCAAGATAATCTGACCTCAAACTTAGGGTAATTTTTCCAATCCACCATGCAGCTCCAGCTGCAGCTAAACCGCCAACTATCCAAGAGAGCATTATAGGAAGTCCAAAACCGCCTAAATAGCCTGTAATTGCAGGGTCTACTTTTTCAATTAATTTTGAAGCCTCAGAGAAATAAAATCTTGTAAAGAGATAGCCAATAACTACGATTAAAGATATTAACCACTTATTAACCCCCCTTCTGTTTAATAAGACTCCTGCGGCAATCGTTGCAGCTCCTAGTGCTAAAGCAAAAAGCATCTTTATGCCGCCAACATCTATAGCTTCAGTTACAGGTTGTTGAGAAATCAAAACAACACTAACGCCTCCTAGAGCAGCAAACCCCATAATTCCAACATTGAATAAACCAGCATAGCCCCATTGAATATTAACACCTAAAGCCATAATAGCTGAAATCAAAGACATGTTAATAATGCCTATTACGAGTGCCCATGACTGATTGAAACCAACAAATAAAAGCACAAAACCCATAAGGGAGAAAGTAATAATTGCTCTATACGATTGCCAAATATTATTTAGATTATTCATCGACTATCACCTTACCTTTAAATAACCCAGTAGGCTTTATTAAAAGAACAATAACCAAAATAACGAAGGATATTGCATATTTATACTCAGTACCAATAAGCTGCACCAAAGACGAAGGATGCATCGATAAAGGTAATAAATATATTAAAAACTTTTTGTAGGCATAAGTAAGGAGTATTTCAGAAAATGCTACTAAGAAAGCACCTGCAATTGCTCCTATTGGAGAGCCAATACCACCTACAATGACTGAAGCAAAAATTGGTAAGAGTAATAAGTGATATTGTTGGGGTGCGAAGCCTTTATCTAGTCCATAGAGTGCACCAGCTATTGTAGTAAGAGCTGCTACTAATAACCAAGTTATTTGAACCATCTTATCTGGATCAATACCAGAAAGAAGTGCTAACTCTTTATTGTCAGAATAAGCCCTCATAGCCTTACCAGTTTTTGTTTTTTGTAAAAAGTAAAATACAAAAGCCACTAATAAAAAAGCGATGGTAATAGTTAAAAATTGAGACGTTTTGAAAGCAATTCCTTGCTCAAGGCCGGTATAAGCCTTAAATTCTCTAACAGAAAAAATAAACCTCTCACCATCTTCAAATTTTTGCGCAGTAGCACCTAATACAAACCTGACTATTCCCCCAGTAACAAACATAACTCCTATTGAGGACATTACGATCGTAATTGATTTTGCTTTTATTTTTCGATAGTGCCGATAAATCAGTCTATCCATTGTAAGCAAGTACATTGAAGTAAATACTATAGCTATAGGGATTACTAATAAAGCAGTAGGAATTCCTGAAATTGTCCAACCCCTACTAATCATAAAACTAGTAAGCAATATAACAATCATTGTCCCAAAAGCCATACTATCACCTTGGGCAAAATTAGAAAACCTCAAAACTGAATAAACTAAAGTTACAGCTAGAGCTCCCAACGCCAATTGTGAACCATAAGACAATGCAGGAAGTAATACAAAATTAGTCAGTAAGGCAAATGCATTAATAATATCAACTGAGTCTGATGTCATCTAACCTCCTAAAAACTTTTTTCTAACTTCGGAGTTATTTATGAGCTCTTTACCAGTTCCAGTATGTTCATTACGTCCAGATACTAAAACGTAGCCCTTATCTGCTATATTTAATGCTTGCTGAGCATTTTGTTCAACCATAAGAACTGCCATACCAGCATTCCTAACATCTAAAATATTAGAAAAAATTTCATCCATGACTATTGGTGAAACTCCAGCTGTTGGCTCGTCTAAGAGCATGATTGAAGGTTTTGTCATCATAGCCCTTCCAAATGCAACCTGTTGTCTTTGACCGCCAGAAAGCTGCTCTGCAAGTTGTTTGCGTTTGTCGTAAAGAATCGGAAAAAGTGCATAGACCTCTTCGATTGTTTGATTGATGTCATCTTGCCTTATAAAACCACCCATCTGAAGATTTTCTTCAACTGTCATTGACGGGAAAACATTTTTTGTTTGAGGAACAAATGCTAACCCATGACTAATTCTGTCCTGTGTAGAAAGCATTGAAATATCTTTTCCATCTAACGTGACTGAACCTGAAGTTGCATTCAACATTCCAAGTAATACTCTCATTACAGTAGACTTTCCTGCACCATTTGGACCAACAATTACTGCAAGCTCTCCTTTTTCAACCTCAACCGAGCACTCATGAAGTATCGGAACTACCCCATAAGATGCAACTAAATTTTTACCTTCAAGATATGCCATTAACTAGTAGCCTCGGTCTTAATTCCTTTACCTAAATAGGCCTCAATAACGGCATCACTACTTTTAATTTGATCAGGAGTACCACTTGTCAAAATTTGACCTTCAGCTAAAACTACTACTGGATTACAAAGCCTTGAAATAAAATCCATATCGTGCTCAATCATGCAAAATGTATACCCTCTTTCCGAGTTTAGTCGTAATATTGCATCACCAATTTGATTAAGCAGAGTTCGATTAACACCTGCCCCAACCTCGTCCAAAAGAACAACCTTAGCGTCAACCATCATAGTGCGAGCCAACTCTAACAATTTTTTCTGACCACCTGATAAATTTCCTGCTCTTTCATTTTTAAGATGGCTTATGCTAAGAAAATCGATAACTTCTTCTGCTTTTTTTTGAAGCTCTCTTTCCTGAGCATGTATTTGCTTTCGCTTAAACCAAGTATTCATCAAGCTTTCACCCAGCTGATTTGCAGGCACCATCATTAAGTTTTCCAAAACACTTAATGTTGGAAACTCATGTGCGATTTGAAATGTTCTTAAAAGCCCCTTATGAAAAAGTTGGTGAGATGTTAAGTTTGTTACGTCTTCACCATCAAGAATTATTTCACCCTCTGTAGGCTGATAAAGTCCAGCAATTAGATTAAACATTGTAGTTTTTCCAGCGCCATTTGGACCCACTAAACCAGTTATTGAACCTCGCTCAATGTGTAAATCAACCCCATCAACTGCTTTAATACCACCAAAATGTTTTGATAAATTTTTAACTGTAATCATTATTCAAGTCTTTGATTGAGCTACTTTTGTCAAAAAAGTCTAAATTATCCAGCAAAGAAACCCCTTTATGGAAATCATTTAAGGCAAAACTTTATTGAAAGTTTTAACAACCACACTGGAATATACGCCAGCAGCAACATAAGGATCAGCATCAGCCCAAGAGCGTGCCTCTTTAAGATTTTCAAACTCAGCAACAATAAGCGACCCAGTAAAACCTGCTTCACCTGGATCTATTGAGTCAATCGCAGGATGAGGTCCAGCTAATATAAGGCGATCTTCATCTTTTAATTGATTTAAACGAGCAATATGATCGGGCCTAGCGCTCTTACGTTTTTTAAGACTATTTTCTATGTCTTGAGAAATAATAGCGTACAACATTAAATACCCCTAAAGCTCTAAAACATCTTGCATTGAATAAAGACCACTTTGCTTATCATTAAGCCAGTTAGCTGCCCTTACAGCACCATTTGCATAAATCATTCTAGAAGATGCTTTATGTGTTATTTCTACTCGTTCACCATCCATAAAAAAAGTAACAGTATGATCACCTACTACATCACCACCTCTAATAGATGAAAATCCAATAGTATTTATATCTCTAGGCTTATCAATACCTTCACGGCCATATACCGCGCACTTAGATAAGTCCCTTCCAAGTGCATTAGCAACAACCTCTCCCATCTTAAGAGCTGTACCTGAAGGAGAATCAACCTTATAGCGATGATGGGTTTCAATAATTTCTATACTAGAATCTTGTCCAATAACTTTTGCAGAAGTCTCCAATAACTTAAGTGTTAAATTAACTCCAATACTCATATTAGGAGCAAAAACAATTGGTATTTGAGTTGAAGCTTTCTTAATTTCTTCTAGCTCATCATCACTAAACCCAGTAGTTCCAATAACCATAGCTTTTCCAGCATTTTTACAAATTGAAATGGCCTTCAGGGATGCCTCTGGCCTTGAAAAGTCAATTAAAACATCAAAATCTTGGAGTGAATCGTTAAGGCTATCGCCTTTATCAAAGTCCGCACCTAATGTAGTATTAGTATTTAAATTTACAGCCTCAAAAAGGGCTTGCCCCATCTTTCCTTTAGATCCATTTATTGCAACTCTAGTCATTGATAGAATCCTCTAGTAAATCATTATTTTTAGTTACAAGATCAATTTTTTTGAGAGTTTCAAGTAAAGTAAACATTAAGTTCATTGGTATAGAATTAAGACCGTCACTTTTTGCAAGCTTTGGATTTGGATGTGTCTCCATAAAGATTCCAGAAACTCCAACTGCTACAGCGGCTCTAGCTAAAACTGGCACCATTTCTCTTTGCCCACCAGAAGATGCTCCCTCTCCACCAGGCTGCTGAACAGAATGAGTTGCATCAAAAACAACTGGACAATTCGTTGACCTCATACTTGAAAGACCTCTCATATCTGAAACAAGCGTGTTGTATCCAAAAGATGTTCCTCTATCACAAACCATGATCTGTTGATTTCCTGTTGCCTTAGCCTTCTCAACAACATTGACCATATCCCATGGCGCTTGAAATTGCCCTTTCTTAATATTTACAGGTAGTCCTTGACTACATACATTTTGAATAAAATTAGTCTGCCTTACAAGGAAAGCAGGAGTTTGGAGGACATCAACTACTGAAGAGACCTCATCTAATGGTGAATCTTCATGAACATCAGTTAAAACATAGACGCCAACTTCAGACTTTACTTTTTCTAAAATACGAAGCCCTTCTTCAATACCCAAACCACGAAAGCTATCTGCGCTTGTACGATTGGCTTTGTCATAGGAAGATTTATAGATGAAATTGATATTAAGCTCGCTACAAACTTTTTTCAAATAACTTGCACTTTCCATTGCCAGAGACTCTGACTCAACAACGCATGGACCAGCAATCAAAAAAAATGGGTGATCAATTCCAGCCTGAAAATCTAGTAAATTCATGTACTTCGCTCATTACTTAAATATATACGTAAATTATATTCGTTTAAAATAAGCATTGTTATAAATTCATTAAAACCATGGCACAAAAAACACCCGACATACTTAAAAAAATTGTTGCTCGAAAGCAAGAAGAAATAGCAGAGTCAATAAAGCGGCTTCCAATTGAAAAAATGATTGAGCTAGCAAACAGTGCAGATACTCCTCGAGGTTTTTTTACTTCTTTAAACAAAAAAGTAAAAAAACGTCAAAGTGGAATAATTGCTGAAATTAAAAAAGCCTCTCCAAGTAAAGGTGTTTTAAGAGAAAATTTTGAGCCCGTAGAAATTGCAAAAAGCTATGAACATGGAGGTGCAAGCTGCCTATCTATATTAACGGATCGTGACTTTTTCCAAGGTGATCCTTTATATTTGATAAAAGCACGTGCTGCAGTTTCAATACCAGTTATTCGTAAAGACTTCATTATTGATCCATATCAAGTCTATGAATCAAGAGCAATGGGGGCAGATTGTATTTTACTAATTGTGTCTTGCCTAGAAGATGATGAAATCAAACATTTAAGTGACCTTGCTTTATCTCTTAATATGGATGTATTAGTTGAATCTCATGATTTAAATGAACTTCATAGAGCTCTAAAATTAGACTTGCCAATGATTGGAATTAATAATAGAAATCTTCGAAACTTTGAAGTTAGCCTTCAAACCACTATTGACTTGCTTAGTGAAATTAGCGATGATAAACTTGTGATAACTGAATCAGGCATTACTTCTAAGGCTCATGTTGAATTGATGCATCAGAACGGTGTATTTGGTTTTTTAATTGGCGAGGCGTTTATAAAGCACTCAAATCCTGGCCAAAAACTTAAGGAGTTTTTTGAATGAATCTTTCTGTAAATTGGGTTGATGGCATGCTAATGGTTGGCAAATCTCATAGTGGTCATTCTATTACGATGGATGGTCCAAAAGAGATTGGTGGAGAAAACCTAGGCGTTAGACCGATGGAAATGCTTTTACTTGGAGTGGCAGGATGCACTATGATTGATGTTGTTTCAACACTTAAAAAAATGCGCCAAAATCTAACTCATTGTGAAACCAAGATTAGCGCTGAAAGAGCCAATGAGCATCCAAAAGTTTTTACTGATATACATATTTACTTTATTGTTAAAGGTAAAGATTTAGATTCAAAAAAAGTTGAAAAAGCAATTACACTTTCAGCTGAAAAATATTGCTCAGCGTCCATCATGTTAGGGCAAACTGCAAACATTACTCATGGCTTTGAAGTCTTTGAATAATATTCTATTAAACCGTTATTACTAAAATACTCATTTAAAAAAAATCCAGTATAATATGCCTTCTTCGGAGAGATGGCCGAGTGGCTGAAGGCGCTCCCCTGCTAAGGGAGTATAGGCTTTAACTCCTATCGAGGGTTCGAATCCCTCTCTCTCCGCCATCTATTTTAGTGCTCTTAATTTCAGATTAGGACTACACTACTATCATATTAAGTAAATTAGGCCAACATTTTAAAGGTCAAATTTAACCTTTGTATAAGCAAAATTTAATTTTAATTTTATGTATGCTTGAACTAAAAATGACGTCTAAAAATTAATAATAAATAGTTAAAAAATCCTAGTAATCAAGAAAAATTATGTACATTATTTTTGTAATATTATTTCTACTTTTTGGCGCAACTCAAATTTTTATAGGTGGAATGGGAATTCAATATTATTTTGGAGGACTTGGACTAGGAGTGGCAATTTTTTTATTTACCTTCTTTCGAATTTCTTTTCCTTTTTTTTCTGTTGGGTCTTATTTCGGTGCAGTTGCAGTTTTAAAATGGCATTGGATACTAGCACTTCTCTTTGCTATGCCTGGATTATTGTTTATGGTGCCTGCGTTTATTGCAATGATTACAGAAAGCTTTAGAAAATAGATAAAAAAACTACTTTTATTTTTTTTAGCTCTCACTTAGAAATTTATCTGATTTTCTTATGGCCTCCTTCACTCGATCTTTAGTTGAAGGATGTGATGAGAAGTACTTAAGAATATTGTCATCAATATTAAGATTATTCTGGGTCATTATTTTCAATATATTTACAAAATGTATTGGATCCATTTGAAGCTTAAACATATGCCTGAACATGTATTCATCTGCCTGTATTTCATCTCCCTGAGAAAAGCCACTTTTAAGCACAAAAACTGGCAAAACAACAACCAAATCCTCAAGTGTTGATAAATCTGATGTTAACATGCTAATAGCTACTGAAATTAATGATGAGCGAATAATTTGCTGCATCGAATGCCTGTGATGAACATGGCCAATTTCATGAAGGATAATTGCTCTTATTTGTTCGGGATTTTCAGCTACTCTAACTAACTCATCAGTGAGAATAATTTGACCTGCAGGAAGTGCAAAAGCATTTGCTTGCCCCATTTTTCTAAAATATAACTTATATTCAAACTCACTTTTAGGAAGTGTATTTACAAGCTCAGAAAAGGAATCACTAATCTTGTTTTTTTTATCATCACTCAGCTCACTAGGTTTAAACCATTCTTGATCTAGCAGACGAAGACCACCAGAAGAAATAGTTTCATTTACTTTGTTAGGAACTATAAGGGCTAATTCTTTTCCAGCCCAAGGAAGTACCACTCTAATAATTAAGTAGCCTAATAAAGCAAGAAATAAAATTGAAGTCAACACCCACTTCCATTTACTTTCAATTATTTGAAGTCGCATAGAGAAAGAATTTTTCTTATCGCTGTTAAAGGCTATTTTATCGACCTTATTATTATCCTGGGTTTCGAAAACTGAACCATCTATAAAGATTATCTTTCTAGGGATATTAGCAATGCGATCGCTAAAGCTTAAATTAGATAAAACTCCTGATTGAATCGACTCATCATCTACTAAAAGATCAAAAAAAATTCCATCTAAATTTAAAATCGCTAGTCTTCGATATGAATTCCCAGACTCATAAAAATTACCCTCGAGAGTCATTAAAAATCTATCCCAGAGCCAACATCAAATGCCTCTCCAATCTCCTCGCCAAGAGCTGATTGTTTTTGCTCTTGTTGAGATAAAAATAGAGATAAAGCCGCTGCATTAGAAATGCTAACAGTTTCAGCCATATATGTTGTTTTTCTTATTATTGTCCATGGATAAGCCAAGCCAAAAGTAAAAATCATCAAAAAGAAATTACTTAAGTAAATCCAAAAAAGCCTCCAAATATGTAAATTTGAATTTATAAAGATATCGCCATTTAGTTTAGTCTTAGAATATACATAATTACGAACCTTTGCATTAAAAAAAGCCGTACTTAAGAATACCGTAGTAAGCATAACTAGATAAATTATAATAGATACTAAGAGGGCAACTACTATACCAATATTGTCATTTCTATCTAATAAATTATAAAAAGCAGATCCATAAAAAGCAGATCCATATAATATTAGTGCTGGAAATAAAAGAACTGAAAGTATAACTAAAAAAGTCAAAATATCAATGAGATAGAATTTTGATGCCAATATGTCTGACGAAAATTTGCCTTGCCCAAAGTAAGAATTATTCAAGTAGTAAAATATTTTCAATTTATGGATATAGGGAATTATTAAAATATAAATGGAAACTGAGCCGGCAAATAATATAAATAACTCATTAAAATACTTATCTTCAAAACTAAAGATGTCAACTGGATAAAAATAAAAACGCTCTATAGCAAAACCATTAAAAATGACGCTATATGCAAAACTTATCAACAATGATATTAATAATGGCAAAATAAATGGAACAATGAGATAATATAAATAAGATTTTTTTAAAAGACCCTTAAAAGAAAAATGAACATTTCTAAGACTAGTCATTCTGGCATTAAACTTTAAGGAGCGCCAGACAATCCATGGAATAACTATAGTTAATAAAGCTATTAATAAAATGCTAAATAATGGATAAAGATCACTTAAAACAGAGTAGATAACCAGAAGAGCAAAAGCAATTAGCCTGCCTTTTAAAATAGCAATTGGAGAAGCATGATATTCAAATGAGGCGCCATCTATTGAAGTGTTTCCATATAAATAGCGTTTTGTCCTTACTTTAGCCCAAGCAGAGTAAATGCCAAAAGTTATAATGCTAAGAAATAAATTAACTATCCAAATTTTAAAATATTCAGAGCCTTTTCCTTTAAATATTACTTCAACTGTCTTATAATCAGGCATTCTAAATATCAACTGATACAATAATATTACTTAGTATAAACTTAATGAGAAAATATAATTACTTTTACGAAACCTATAAAACTACTATCTAATAATTTTGCTAAGTTACTATAAAAGGCAATATTGCTTCTAGAAAAACTAATAAAAAAATTGCATCTAAAGTTCAAATTATCCCCTCTATCATAAAAATACTGAAGAATCTATGAATAAGCCTAAAGTTATCCATTGGTTTCGCCAAGATCTGAGGTTATCAGATAATCCTGCTTTCTTTGAAGCTGCAAAAAATAACTCGATACTTCCCATTTATATCTTAGATGATAAAAGTCCAAAAGAACTTATAATGGGTGAGGCAAGTAGATTTTGGCTTCATCACTCCTTAAATTCTCTTAATGAAAGCCTAATTCAAAACTTATCAATTTACAATGGTAATCCTCTTGAGATAATATTAGAAATTGCTGAGCGATTAGATATTAAAGAAATATATTGGAATCGTTGTTATGAGCCATGGCGCATAAAACGTGATACTCATATCAAAAAAGAACTCGAGTCTCATTGTATCAAGGTAACTACTTTAAATGGCTCATTGTTATGGGAACCCTGGACAATTAAAAAAGGAGATGGGACTCCATACAAAGTTTTTACACCCTTCTTTCGAAAAGGCTGCCTTCTATCAGATGAGCCTCGAAAACCCCTGCCTGCTCCAAATAATTTAAGTTTTTTAAATGATGGTAAAAACTCTCTAGAAATTAATGACCTTGCTTTACTGCCCATAGTTAGATGGGATATTGAAATGAAGCCATTTTGGAATATTGGAGAGGATGGAGCGCATAAACGCCTAACAGAATTTCTTGATAATGGAATTGCAAACTATAAAAATGGTAGAAATTTTCCTGCAAAACCTTTTGTTTCTAAAATCTCACCTCATATTCATTTTGGTGAAATATCACCTAACCAGGCTTGGTATGCAGCAAAAATTAAAGGCAATGATGCGAGTATTGATCATTTTCTAAGCGAACTAGGCTGGAGAGAGTTTTCATATACTCAGCTTTATTTTAATCCTGAGCTACCTAAAAAAAATCTTCAGTCAAAATTTGATCAATTTCCTTGGGATGATAATTCAAATAATCTATCAGCCTGGCAGCAAGGACAAACTGGCATCCCAATGGTTGATGCTGGTATGAGAGAGTTGTGGCTAACTGGCGCAATGCATAACCGAGTAAGAATGGTTGTAGGTTCATTTTTGGTTAAAAACCTTCTGCTTCATTGGCATCATGGCGAGCGCTGGTTTTGGGATTGCCTGGTAGATGCAGATTTAGCTAGTAACAGTGCAAGTTGGCAGTGGATTGCAGGTTGTGGCGCAGATGCAGCGCCCTACTTTAGAATCTTTAATCCAGTTACACAAGGGGAGAAGTTTGACTCTGATGGTGAGTATATTCGTAAATATATTCCTGAAATAAAAGCATTGCCAAATAAGTACTTATTTAATCCTTGGGAGGCGCCAAAAGAGGAATTGGATAAGGCAGGAATTACTTTGGGAAAAGATTATCCAAATCCAGTTGTTGATTTGAAATTATCTCGACAAAATGCGCTTGAAGCATTTAAATCTTTAAAGAAGGCGGATGATTAATCATAAACTGAAGTTAAGCTCATTTTTAAAAAATATTTTCAATCAATCCATATATTGTTATTATTTACTTAGTTCCAAAAATCTTATCACCAGCATCGCCTAAGCCTGGAAGAATATAACCCTGATCATTTAAAGAGTCATCTACTGCGGCTATAAAAAGATCTACATCAGGATGAAGTTCAGTTACCCTTTTTAACCCCTCAGGAGAGGCGACTAGAAATAAACCAATAATTTTTTTACAACCTTTCTGTTTTAGCAGGTCAATTGTAGCAAGGAGAGTTCCTCCAGTTGCCAGCATAGGATCAATAATTAAGGCAGTTCTTTGATCAATATCTGTAATAACCTTATCAAAATATGCAACCGGATTTAAAGTTTCCTCGTCTCTATAAAGACCAACAACACTTACTTTAGCATTAGGAACCAAAGTCAACACACCATCAAGCATTCCCAAACCAGCTCGCAAAATAGGAACAATTGATAATTTTTTTCCAGATAACATTTGCGTGTTGATTGGCTCACCTTGCCAGCCATTAATTTCACAGTCTTCGAGTGGTAAATTTCGTGTAGCCTCATATGTCAATAGACTTGCAACTTCGTTAGCCAGTTCACGAAATTGTTTTGTACTAATTCCATGTTGCCTTAGTAAGGCAATCTTATGAGCTAAAAGAGGGTGTTTTATTGCATTTAGGGGCATTGATATTCCTTCAAAAAAAACTTATTAAGAAACCAATTTTACATGTTAAAACAATTTGTAATATTTTTCTAAAAATCATTCAAAAAGAACAAGTATTATTATCTCTTAATTAAAAAATAAAGTGTTTAAATAAAATTCAACAAGCAGCTGGATTAAGTATATAAATAATTCATCTAAAATCGAAAAGAATACTGAGCGATTTAGCATTATTTTTACTATCTCATGGTATCTTATAACGCTATGACAAAAGACACTCCATTTACAATAGCAGGTAGAACTTTTAACTCTAGACTCCTCGTTGGTTCTGGAAAATATAAAGATCTAAATGAAACTAAATTAGCCACTGAAGCATCTGGCTCAGAGATTATTACTGTGGCAATTCGACGCGTAAATATTGGTCAAAATCCAAACGAAGAAAACCTTCTTGATTCTATATCACCTAAAAAATATACTATTCTTCCAAATACTGCAGGCTGTTACAACGCAAAAGATGCAGTTAGAACTTTACTTCTAGCGAGAGAATTATTGGATGGACATAACCTGGTTAAGTTAGAGGTTCTGGGTGATGAAAAAACACTTTATCCAAATATTGTGGAAACTCTTGAGGCATCGAAAATACTAATAAAAGAAGGTTTTGATGTTATGGTTTATACTTCCGATGACCCTATAGTAGCTAAAGAACTTGAAAATATTGGATGCTGTGCAATTATGCCTTTGGCTTCTCTTATCGGATCAGGCCAGGGAATTGCAAATCCTTTTAATATTAAGTTAATTAAAGATCAGGCTAATGTACCCGTCTTAGTTGATGCTGGAATTGGTTGCGCAAGTGATGCTGCACAAGCAATGGAACTTGGATGCGATGGCGTGCTTATGAATTCTGCAATTGCAAATGCAGAAAATCCTCTACTAATGGCAAGTGCAATGAAGCATGCTATTATATCTGGACGTGAATCTTATCTTGCAGGCAGAATGATTAAGAAAAGTTATGCAAGCGCTTCATCTCCTATGGAAAATCTAATATAGCCTTAAGATGTTAATGCGATGAACTTCTCAAAAAAAATAAGTGATATTGAACAGAATCACTTATTCCGTTTAAGAAGAATTGCTAATAGTGCCCAGGGTGCTATTATGGAAATTGATGGCAAGAAAATTGCAAATTTTTGTTCTAATGATTATTTATCATTAGCCAATCACCCTAAAATTAAAGATGCTCTAATTGAAGGAGTAAAGCTATATGGCTCTGGCTCAGGAGCCTCACATCTAGTAAGTGGCCACTCAAAGTCTCACCATATATTAGAAGAAGCCTTGGCTGAGCATACTGGTCAGCAAAGAGCACTACTTTTTTCATCAGGCTATAGCGCAAATCTAGGAATATTTTCTGCTCTAAGAGATGAAATCAAATGGTCACTTCAAGATAAGTTAAATCATGCATCATTAATCGATGGCAGTAGACTAATTGGCCTCCCAATTCAGAGATATCTCCATAAAAATCTTGACTCACTTCAAAAGAAGTTAAAAAAACAAACTGGCCCTGGTCTAGTTGTTACTGATCATATTTTTAGTATGGATGGAGACAAAGCAAACATTTCAGAAATTCATAATACTCTAAATCAAACTGACGCAATATTAATGCAAGATGATGCACATGGATTTGGTGTTTTTAACCCAACAATCCCTAAACATTCTATCTACATGGCAACGCTAGGAAAATCTGCTGGAGTTATGGGAGCTTTTGTAGCTGGTGATGATGACTTTATAGAATTTTTAATACAAAAATCAAGGCCATATACCTATACTACTGCCATCCCCCCTAGTTTTTGTCATGCAGGCCTTATGAGCCTAGAGTTAATTAAAAAAGGCGAACAAAAAAATAAGTTATTAGCTAATATCAATCACTTTAAGAATATTTATAGGCATTTAGGTATTCAATTTAAAGAATCTGACAGTGCAATTCAACCACTTGTTATAGGCTCAAGTAATAAAGCTCTTAAGCTAAGTAATATACTATTTGATGAAGGTTTTTTTGTTAGTGCTATTCGGCCTCCTACAGTCCCTCCTAACACTGCCCGACTTCGATTTACATTGTCTGCAGATCATAGTGAAAATCAAATTGAAGCACTTTTGAAAAAGGTAAAAGATGTTATGGTATAAAACTATAGGTAATGGCCCAAGTCTAGTTTTATTACATGGATGGGCTTTTAATAGCGATATATTCCAAAGCTTAATAGATAAATATAAGGCAAACTATCGTATAACAGTTATTGATCTTCCTGGCCACGGAAGAAGTAGAGATATAGATGGAAATATTGAAAGCTGGTGCAATGAACTAACTAAGTTAATTCCAGAACAGTCAATCTTACTTGGTTGGTCTTTAGGTGGCTTACTATCTATCTATATTGCAAGTCAAATTGAGATTAGCAAGCTAATTCTAGTCGCCGCATCACCCTGTCTTATAAATAATGAAAACTGGAATTATGGAATAAGTAGTGAAATATTTGATCAATTTGCAATTAATTTAAAAAATGATAGTACCAAATCACTCAAACGTTTCGTAAGCCTTCAAAGTAAAGATAAGTCTCAATTTCAAGAGCTTTACAAATCAATTCAAAAATACCCAGCTTCTCATAGCGCTCTAAATACTGGATTAGAAATAATTATTAATTCTGACTTGAGAGATATTTATAAAGATATTGCAATACCTAAAACTACTATTCTTGGCTCACTAGATACACTTGTGCCAGTAAAGATTAAAGAATGGTATGAGTCAGTTGGCTCAAAAACTTCCATTATTTGTTCTGGACATATGCCTTTTTTAGATAAATCCTTTACATTAAATATAAAATATAAAAGTTAATTTTTTTGTATCATAAATAGAGCTGTATAATTTAAATCTTATTCTTAAAATAGAGTAAAGTCACTATTAAAAAATTCTGCATTTTTTTAATTATTATTCTCACAGCGCATTCTCATGCGATAGAAAGTAATGAAAGTCGGTCTTCTTGGTGGAAAGGAAATATTCACTTTCACTCCTTATGGGATGATGGTGACGTTCTTCCAGAAACTGCTGTTAGTTGGTATGTAAAAAATAACTATGACTTTATAGCAATCACTGAACATGATTCGCTCTCGAATAATGAGAAATGGATTCCTATTGAAGAAGGTCGTGAAGATAAGCTAAGTATTAAAAAATTTGAAGAAAGTAAACTTTTTTTTAATGATTCTTGGATGGAAACAAGAATTAATTTCAAGTTAAAAAACACCATAGAAGTAAAATTAAAAACGTTTGATGAATTAAAGAAACACTTTGAAAATAAAAATAAATTTACATTAATTAAAGGAGAAGAAATAACTAATGTAGTTGATCAAAAACCCTTTCATGTTACCGCTCTCAATATAGAAAAATTAATTCTTCCAAAAGTAATACCTCCAGAAGTCAATGTTAATCCAAGTTATGTTATACAAAAAAATATAGATGATATCGCCCAGCAAGGAATTGATTTTAATAAACCAACGTTAGCAGTATTAAATCATCCCAATATGCAGTGGTCAATCTCTTCAGACATAATTTCAGAAATTAAGAAACTAAAACATATTGAGATTTATAACGGTTATCCAGATTCACTTTCTCAAGGTGACATATATCACCATCCTGTTACACACTTGTGGGATATAGAAAATACTTTGAGACTATCTTCACTTAATAAAAATTTACTTTATGGTGTCGCAACTGATGATAGTCATAATTATTATCAATTTGATACAACTAAGGCAAATCCTGGAAAAGGATGGATCATGGTTAATAGTTTAAGTAATTCAGTTAATGAGTTAATAAATAATATTAATTTAGGTAATTACTATTCTTCAACTGGGGTTGAAATATCTAATATTTTGGTAGAAGAAGATAGTTTAAAAATTACAATAAAAGAAAAACCAGGTGTTACTTATTTAACTCTATTCATTGGTTCAATTGAAAAAACCCCCCCCCATCATTTAACTAAAAAAAAATCAATAAGAATAAAGAAATCATTTGAAATTAGTTCAGTTTTGGAAATAAGCAAAAGCAACCCCGCTTCATATACTTTTTCTAACAAAGATCTTTTTGTTCGTGCAAAAGTCATTACAATTAATACTATGAAAAATGATTTATCACTATTTAAAAACGAGTCAGCATGGACACAGCCAGTAATAAATAATAATTTTAAGAGTGGTTTCTAGATTTAAAATTAAATATATATATATATTTAATTTAATTCTTCGCTTTAGTTTCAAGATTGAAAGTGGAGTACTTTCGGTATAATTTCAGTAATTTCTTTACTAAAATAAAAATGAGTGCATTGGTTGGTGTAATTATGGGTTCGAAGTCAGACTGGCCTACAATGAAAAGTGCGACAGAGATGCTTGAAATGTTAGATGTTTCATTTGAAGTAAAGATTATATCTGCTCATCGAACTCCGGATTTAATGTTTGAATATGCTGAAACAGCTCAAGCTCGAGGCCTTGAAGTTATCATTGCTGGTGCTGGAGGTTCCGCTCACTTACCTGGAATGGTTGCTTCAAAAACAATTGTGCCAGTCTTAGGTGTACCAATTCAATCGAAAGCCTTAAAAGGACAAGATTCACTTTTATCAATCGTTCAAATGCCTGGTGGAATTCCTGTAGGAACTCTTGCAATTGGAGAGACTGGTGCAAAAAATGCTGGAATTCTAGCAGCACAAATTGTAGGCACCCATAATGAAAAAGTAAGGCAAAAAGTTATTCAATTTCGCATAAATCAAACTCAAAATGTCCTTAATAACCCTAATCCTGATAACTAACTTATGAAAATTGGGGTTCTTGGTGCTGGTCAATTAGGGAGAATGCTTGCTCTATCAGCCTATCCATTAGGTCACCAAATGAGATTTTTAGCATTATCTGAAGAAGATCCATCTTCACTTCTTGGTAAAACATTTATTCACAATAATAATCCAGAAATGGTTAGTAATTTTGCTGATAGCTCAGACATTGTGACCTATGAAAGCGAAAATACTGACGTAACTATTGTTAATGAAATTAGTAAAAATACCAAAGTTTATCCTAGCGATAAATCTCTATATATTTCTCAACATCGCGTTAGAGAAAAAACACTTCTTGATACATTAAAAATACCTTGTGCACCCTATCAAAAAGTAAATAGTCTTAATGATCTAAAAAGTGCAATTAAGAATATTGGAATTCCCTCTATACTAAAAACAGCAACAGATGGGTATGATGGTAAAGGCCAGTTTGTAATTAAATCTGAAGCTCAGATCAATGAAGCATGGGAAAAAATTTCTGGTGTTGACTCCATCCTTGAAGGCTTTATAAATTTTAAGCGGGAGCTATCTTTAATAGCGGTTAGAGACAAAGATGGTAGTGTTGAATATTATCCTTTGGTTGAAAATTCTCATCATGAAGGCATACTAAGACTGACAATAGCGCCTGCACAGAACATCTCATTATCTCTTCAAAATAAAGCGGAAGAGTATATGAGCTCTATTCTCAAAGAGATTAAGCATGTTGGAGTTTTAACCATTGAACTATTTGAATCTGATGATGGCCTTCTAGTTAATGAGATAGCCCCAAGAGTTCATAATTCTGGCCATTGGACTATTGAAGGTGCACAAACCTCACAATTTGAAAATCATATAAGAGCAATTACTGAATCTCCGTTAGGGCGAACGACTATCACTTCAAAGTTCAGTGCTATGATTAATATAATTGGAGTCCATGGCCCAATCCAAAAAGTACTTAAAACTAAAAATGCTCACCTTCATTTATATAGTAAAGAAGAGCGAACTGGAAGAAAGTTAGGTCACATAACTTTAACTTCTAACTCAATTGATGAATTAAATCAAACGATAGATAGCTTAAAAGAATATTTACCTTAATCCTCATTAAGATCAGAAAGACTCCCAGTAATACTTCCACCTAGTTCTTCTTGATAGAACTGCTCGGCTAGTTTTTCTTCATAGTGATATGCTTTTAATTCACTGACTTCAACGCCTGCTAAGAATTGACAAACATGAATCATCTCGTGACAAAGAGTAATAATGAATTTTTTTTTATCTAATGATTCTTCAATTTCTATAAAGAACTTTCCATCACCTTCATAGTCTGTCCAAGCAAGTGCATCATCTACTTTCTGGATAGTTAGATCTATATTTGGAATATTATTTGCTTGAAACATGCCGTTACTACAGAAACTAAATAGCTTCTGTGAAAGTTCTATTTGCTCTTTATTACCGCCACGAATATAAAGCATTTTTTACAAAAAACCACATAGTTTATTGAAAACGTTCATCCAGGTACTTGATAATATCATTCGACTCATAAATCCAACTAGCTTCAACTGCGCCCTCTAGCTTTAAGCATGGAACCATAATCTTTCCACCACTTAATTCAAGCTCTTTTCTGAATTCACCTTCAGCTTGAGCATTTCGAGTCTCAACTTTAAGATTTAAACGTTTAATTGCCCTTCTAGTCTTGATACAAAATGGACAAGCATAAAATTGATAAAGTTTTATAATTTTTGTTTCTTGATCAACCATAGACTGATCTTCAGCACTTCTTTTTACTATTGATGGTCTAAATAACCAGTCAATTAATATTAATACTCTGCCCGAACCTTCTCTTAATAATCTTAGAAAAAATCTCATAAGTTCTCCCTATAAGCTATCAATGTATTTTCTAAAAGAGTTGCAATAGTCATTGGGCCAACTCCACCAGGAACTGGCGTTATAGCTCCGGCTATATCTTTAACTGAATCAAAATCTACATCCCCAACAAGAGAACCATCTTCCAATCGATTTATACCAATATCTATAACGATAGCTCCATCTTTAACCCAGTCACCTTTGACCATTTCTGGAATTCCAACACCTACAACAACAATGTCCGCTTGCTTAACTTTCTCCGCCACATTTTTAGTTTTACTATTACATATAGTAACAGTTCCTCGGGCATTTAGAAGCTCCATCGCCATGGGCCTACCTACAATGTTTGAGGCCCCAATAACAACACAATTCATTCCTTCAACCTGGCAACCAAATGACGCCAGCATAGTCATAACTCCTTTAGGAGTACATGGTCTAAGATGGGATTTATTTTGCATTAATTTTCCAATATTTTCACTATGAAATCCGTCAACATCCTTATTGGGCGAGATGTGCTCAATAACCTTATTTGCATCAATATGACTAGGCAACGGAAGCTGAACTAAAATACCATCTATCTTAGGATTATTATTCAGCCTCTCCACCTCTTCTAAGAGCTGCTCTTCAGTTGTATTCTCTGACTTAATAATCTTATCTGAAAAAAAACCTGCCTGCTTACATGCAATTTCTTTATTTCTTACATATACGGCTGAAGCAGGATCTTCACCTACTAAAATTACAGCAAGACCTGGAGGTCGTTGAAGCATTTTGACTTCTTCAGCAATTTTTAGACGTAAATTTTTTGCAATCTCTTTACCATCAATAATATTCATTTTTTTAATTCCTTTTTCACTTTTTTCAAATCACTTTCTGTATCAACACCAAAGCCAGTTGGCGCACAAGAAACATCGACATTAATATCGATTCCTTGATTTAATATAGTTAACTGCTCTAATTTCTCAGCTAGTTCTAATTCAGATTTAACCATTTTCAAATATTGTTTTAAAAAACTAACTCTATACGCATATAAGCCAATATGACGAAAACAAAAATCCAAATTAATTTCACTACTATTCCTAAAAGCAGGAATTGGTGACCTTGAGAAGTACAGTGCTTTGCCGCGAGAATTATATACGACTTTAACGCAATTTAGATCAAAGTAAGACTCCTCACTTTCAATTTTTTCACACAACGTTGCAACTCTCATACCGCTGTTAATCAAATTAGAGGCAACTTGATTTATCGCATCAGGGCTCATCATAGGCTCATCACCCTGTACATTAACAACAACTTCATCATCATTAAAATCTAGAGAGGTGACTACTTCAGATAAGCGAGAGGTTCCAGATGTGTGGCTTGAGTCAGTCATATAAACATCAGCACCAAAATCTTTAGCAATTACGCTTATTCTTTCATCATCCGTTGCAATAATTACACGTTTAGCACTACTCTTAACAGCATTTAAATAAGTATGCTCAATAAGTGTTTTGCCATTAATACTTTCTAATAACTTTGCAGGCAAACGGCTTGAAGCATATCGAGCAGGAATAATAACGGAAAAATCCATTACTTTTCAGAATTAGTTTTTCGAGCCTCTTCTACAAGAAGAATTGGAATGCCATCAATTATAGGGTAAGCTAATTGACTTTTATCACACACTAATTCTTCACCAACTAACTTGAGAGGCTCTTTACTCTCTGGGCAAACTAACATTTTTAATAGATTTTTGTCAATCATAATTTAGACTCCAGTTGCTGATAAAAGTCAGGGCTAATTTTTGCATCAACAGACAAATACCACATTTGTCTTGTTGCAAACTGTCTACATTTTACACAATCCTTAGCTGTCATTAGGATTGGATAGTCGTCCTTAAATTCGAAATCCTTCTCAGTAAACGCATGATGGTCTGCAAATGTTTTAGTAATTAAATTAACATCCAGTTTTTCAAGTAATGAATAAAAATTATCTGGCCTTCCAATTCCTGCTATGGCAAAGCATTTTTTACTCTTAAAAAAATCAAGATCTTTTTTTTCATTTGTAGCTAGGTTAATATAACAGTTCGCTACAATCTTGCTTGATATCTCTCCTTTAGCTTGTGAACCATTATTTATAATAAAATCAACTGACTTAAGCCTACTTTTTAATTCTCTTAGGGGTCCTGCTGGAAGAAACCATCCGTTTCCTAATCGATTATGTCCATCTATAACAGCGATTTCAATATCACGCCCCATAGCGTAATGCTGAAGACCATCATCACTAATAATTAAATCTACTGAATAGTTTTCAGTTAAAAACTTTACTGCATTACTTCGTTTTTTAGCCACCACAACAAAGGCTTCAGTTTGCTGCTTTATTAACAAAGGCTCATCACCACAATCAATTGGGTCACTTGTCGAAGTAACCTCTAATGATTCTTGAGTATACTTTCCTTTATAGCCCCTGGAAACAACTCCTACTATTTTATTGCAAGACGCAAAATAATTAGCGACTGCAATTACAATTGGTGTCTTTCCAGTCCCACCTGTTGTTATATTGCCTATAACAATAACTGGTACTGATGACACACTTACTTTTAATAAACCCACTTTGTAAAGACAAAGACGTATATAACTAAAAATGAAGAAAATAATAGAAAAAGGCAAAAGCAAAAAATTAACCAGGCCAAACTTACTGTGATTGATAAAACTTATAATACTTTGCATTTTGATAATTTTAATCACTTTTAAAACATTAATTATGACAAAATATTCTGACCATGAGTGTTGAATTTCATATTTCTAACCAATATTTAAGATCCAATCGAAATAAAGGCTTTGTTTCTTTTATTTCTGGCGTTTCTATGGTTGGTCTAGTTTTAGCTGTTATGTCTCTTATTACTGTCTTGTCAGTAATGAACGGCTTTCATGAAGAGTTAACAAATCGAGTTTTAAACACGATTTCTCACTCCTACATAACAGAAACTGATGATACTCTTGATAATTGGCAAGATCTTAGAAAAAAAATTAACGCACAGGATCAGATTATTGCTTCCTCACCTTTTGTTGAAAACTTTGCCTTAATGACTTCAAAGAATGCCTCACAGGGTGTCAGTGTTAGAGGCATCCTTATAGATTTAGAATCAACAACCTCTGCCTTATTAGATGATATTAAATATGGCAGTCTTAGCCTTAATGAAGACGATTCATCAATATTAATTGGTGTTGGCCTTGCAACACTTATGGGAACAGGAATTGGGGATAAGCTTACTCTGATAGCTCCCTCAAGAAATTCAAATGGCAAATTAATTCCTCAGTCACAAGCTTATACAGTGAGCGGTATATTTAATGCTGGCGTAAATGATTTTAACAACAATCTTGCATTTATCCACCTTTATGACGCTCAAGATTTATTCGCTCTTGGAAATCAAGTATCTGGAATTCGCCTTAAAGTAGATGACTTATTTAAAGCAAACGAAATTACAAATAGTGTAATTAAATCTCTTGGAGATGGATATTATGGGGTTGATTGGATGCAACAACAGCGAAACTTTATCAGAGCTTTAAATCTTGAAAAGCAAATGATTGCAATTATTCTTTCTTTGATAATTGCTATTGCTGCTTTTAATATAGTATCTATGATGGTTATGGTAGTTACTGACAAAAAGTCTGACATTGCAATCCTAAGAACCATCGGAATGACTCCAAAAAGAATTGTTAGAATATTCTTCTACCAAGGCCTCAGTATTGGTTTTATTGGTATTACTATAGGAACAATTCTTGGATTAATTTTAGCTCTTAATATCGAATCTGTAATTTCTGGAATTGAAAGTATTATTGGCTTCCAATTTTTCCCTAAAGATTTATTTTATATTAGCCGATTTCCATCAAAAATTCTACTAAGCGATGTAGTTAGTATAGTTCTGGGAGCTTTTATATTAGTAATCATTGCAGCTATTTATCCAGCAAAACGTGCTGGAAAAGTTAATATTTCAGAGGTTTTAAGGCATGAGTAATATAATTGAATGTCGCTCTGTTAGCTTTTCATATAACGAGGGTAATAATAAAACATCTGTTTTAAAAAACTTAAATTTTGAAATTAAGTCAGGAGAAACAACTGCGATTATTGGTCAATCAGGATGTGGAAAATCAACGCTACTTAATTTAATGGCTGGTCTTGATACTCCTACTGAAGGTGAAGTGCTCATTACTAATACCAATATTTCAGAAATTAGCGAAAAAGATAGGACAGAGTTGCGTGCTAAAAACCTTGGCTTTGTTTATCAATTTCATCACTTACTAAATGATTTTTCATCATTATATAACGTTGCCTTACCTTTGTTAATTATGGGCGTTGATAAAAGTGATGCACTCTTACAATCAAAAAAAATATTAACAAAGGTTGGGCTAGAAAATCGATTAAATCATAAGCCCTCTGAACTATCAGGCGGCGAAAGGCAAAGAGTTGCAATTGCAAGAGCTATGATAACTGAGCCAACTTGTCTCTTAGCAGATGAGCCAACAGGAAACTTAGATGCAGAAAATGCAAATGAAGTATTAGAACTTATCATAGAGCTAAACACCAATAAAACTACCGCACTGTTAATTGTCACTCATGATCTTTCTATTGCAAATAAAATGAGTAGAAAGCTAACCTTAACCAATGGCGAAATACATGAAATATGAAACTAGTTTTTTTAGGGTTAAAAACTTAATGGCTCTAAATTGTTTACTAGCCTAAAAACTGAATCATTATACCTGCAGCGATTGCTGATCCTATAACGCCAGCGACATTTGGTCCCATTGCATGCATAAGAAGGAAATTATTTGAATCAGCTTCAAGTCCAACTTTATTAGAGACACGAGCAGCCATTGGAACTGCTGAAACTCCCGCAGAACCAATTAACGGGTTAATTTTATTTTTACTAAAGACATTCATCAATTTTGCCATCAACAAGCCACACATTGTTCCAATAGAGAATGCAACTAAGCCTAATAGTAATATTCCTAAAGTATCAAGTTGAAGAAACTTATCAGCCATCAATTTTGATCCTACTGCAAGGCCAAGAAAAATGGTTACTATATTAATTAAAGCATTCTGAGTAGTATCACTAAGGCGATCAACAACGCCAGATTCTTTCATTAAATTACCAAAAGCGAACATACCCAATAAAGGAGCAGCTGCGGGTAATAGAAGCGCAACAAGTAATAACAAAATAATTGGAAATACAATTTTTTCAACCTTTGAGACCTCACGTAACTGAACCATCTTGATTTTTCTTTCTTTTTCAGTAGTCATCGCCCTCATAATTGGTGGCTGAATAAGAGGAACTAAGGCCATGTATGAATATGAAGCAACAGCAATTGCTCCTAGTAACTCTGGCGCAAGAATTGAAGCTACATAAATAGAGGTTGGGCCATCCGCGCCCCCAATAATTCCAATTGCAGCGGCCTGCTTCAAACTAAAGTCAAATACACCAAGTACTGATAATCCTACTGCTCCTAAGAGTGTGGCAAAAATTCCAAACTGCGCAGCAGCTCCGAGTAGAAGGGTTTTAGGATTAGCAAGAAGTGGACCAAAATCTGTGAGCGCGCCAACACCCATAAAAATGATTAAAGGAAAAGCACCAGACTCAATACCAATAACATAGAATAGATGCAAAATTCCACCATCAATAGCTAAATTAGCTCCTGGTATATTACTTAAAAGAGCGCCAAAACCAATAGGTAAAAGTAAAAGAGGTTCGAATTTTTTTACAATTGCTAGATATATTAACAAAATACCTACAAGAAGCATAAGGCCTTGGCCCCAATCCATTTGATATAAACCTGTGTTAACCCAAAGTAGTTTTAGTTGCTCCATAACTAACCTAAAGAAAGAAGGAGTTGACCAACAGTTACCGAATCACCCTCTTTAACGCCAACATTTAAAACCACCCCAGAGCGTGTTGCTTTGATTTCAGTTTCCATCTTCATAGCCTCTAAAACAAGCAAAATATCACCTTTTTTAACATTCTGATTAGGACTAACTAAAATTTTCCAAATAGTTCCTGATAGCGGTGCAGAAACATCCTCTTTTCCATTCACTAAAGGCTCAGAGCCCACTTGGAAATCTTCGGAGCTTAATTCTGAAGCATCTGAGGAGGCCCCCATAGATTTAATCGTACCACCTGCTGAAACGTTAACTGTATATGATTGACCTTTAAATGAAACAGTATATGTTCCTTCATCCTCCTCGTCAGTTGAAGAACTTATTGGCGCTTGAGGAACTGGTTCAAAGAAATCTGGATTATCTCTATTTTCTAAAAACTTAATTCCCACTTGTGGAAAAAGAGCGTAAGTCAATAGATCATCAATTTTCTCATCTGCAATTCTAATACCTTTCTCTGAAACAAGCTTATCAAACTCAGATTCAAGAATATCTAGTTCAGGCTCAATATTGTCTGCAGGTCGACAAGTAACAGGGTCTAAACCCTCTAAAACTCTTTCTTGTAGATCTTTATCAACTGGAGCAGGCGCAGCACCATATTCACCTTTAAGTATTCCAGCTGACTCTCTGGTAATAGTTTTGTAGCGTTCACCAGTTAAAACATTAAGCACGGATTGAGTGCCAACAATTTGAGAGGTAGGAGTTACTAGAGGAATATAGCCCAAGTCTTTTCGAACTCGAGGTATTTCTAACAAAACTTCATCCATTTTATCAAGTGCATTTTGCTCTTTTAATTGGCTCTCCATATTAGTCAGCATACCTCCCGGAACTTGAGATGTTAGAATTCTTGAATCAACGCCCTTCAGTGATCCTTCAAACTTAGCATATTTAGCTCTGATTGGCTTAAAGTACTGATCAATTTCTTCAAGCTTTTTTAAATCTAAACCAGTTTTACGAGGGCTTGCCTCTAAAATAGAAACAATAGAATTAGTTGCAGAATGACTGTAAGTCATACTCATCGAACCAATACAAGTATCAACGCGGTCTATTCCAGCCTCAACAGCCTTAATAATACTTGCAGTAGAAAGACCAGTAGTCGCATGAGCATGAAGCTGAATAGGAATATCAATTGCTTTTTTTAATTTTTTAACTAGGTCATAAGCAACATAGGGCTGTAATAGCCCAGCCATATCCTTAATACACAAAGAATGTGCACCCATATCTTCAATTTTTTTAGCCATCTCAATCCATAATTCAGTTGTATGGACGGGACTAACTGTATATGAAATAGTACCTTGAGCATGCTGGCCAACTTTAACAGTTTGATCAATAGCAGTTTTAAGATTACGCGTATCATTCATTGCGTCAAATATTCTTAAAACTCCAACACCATTATCGGCGCATCTATCAACAAATTTTCTAACTACATCGTCACTATAGTGACGGTAGCCCAATAAATTTTGGGCCCTAAGGAGCATTTGTTGAGGAGTATTAGGCATAACTTTTTTGATTTCACGTATTCTCTCCCAAGGATCCTCTCCAAGAAAACGAATACAAGCATCAAAAGTTGCACCGCCCCAAGACTCCATTGACCAATAACCTATTTTGTCTAATTTTTCTGCAATAGGAAGCATGTCATCAATTCGCATTCTAGTTGCAAAAAGCGATTGATGTCCATCCCTAAGAACAAGCTCAGTTATTTGGACTGGTTTATTATTTTCTTTGTAAGACATATAATTATCTCTGTGTATGCATTTTTATTGCTGCCTCAATAATTGCTTTTGTTTTTTCATCAATCTCAATTATTGGATCAGAATCTAACGCAGAGGGGTCATTAGTTGCAGGTTGGATTTTTGCTACAAGTAGCGACATTACATTTGTTACAACAACCATCAAAGCAAGAAATACAAAAACGAAACCCATACCAAACATGGTTAAAGTTAGTGCATCAGTTACAAAGTTGTTATCCATTTTATTGCATCCTAAACAAGTTTGGTACCAGTGGCCGGGCTCGAACCGGCACTCCCGTGAAGGAACCGGATTTTGAATCCGGCGTGTCTACCAATTCCACCACACTGGCTTATCTAAGGTTTATTTATGTCTGAAAGTAATTCTTCCTTTAGTTAAATCATAAGGAGTCATTTCAACAGTTACCTTGTCGCCAGGAAGTATGCGTATATAGTGCTTACGAATCTTTCCAGAAATATGAGCAAGAACGCTATGACCATTTTCTAATTCAACTTTAAAAGTTGTATTAGGTAATTTTTCTTTTACGACGCCTTCTAACTCAATGTAATCACTTTTTGACATATTTATTTAATAAGAATATTAATTTAAAAACCAAGTAGCATTATACCTAATTACTTTTCTTTTTTACAGTATGAATCGGGACGAGAGAGTCTCATCAATAATAATAAAATTAAAGATTAATGGAAGTGACTTTTTGAATGAACCCAGCCCTGGAGCTTTTGAAAATCAGTCTTCTTACCAGGTTGTACGATTTTTTCTAACTCAACTAATCTTTCATTTAGCTCATTAAAAGCATTCGTATAATGCTTACTCTTGATAGACTCTTGATAAAGTTTTGATTTCAAAGCAGCAATCACAGAAACAAGATCTTGATCATTACTGGCATAATTAACCTGCTCTCCTTGACTTAATTTGACTTGAGTGTCTTGAAAGCACTTAAAGTGTCGAGTTGCTTCTGATCCATCGAAAGTATTTAAGGCATCAACAGCCAGATTACTGGGATTAAAAGGAGTAATTCTTTCAGAAATATTTAAATCTTGAAGGGAACCACGAGTTGTAGGTTGTTGGACGGTAAAACCACTAACGCCAAGTAAGCGTGCCACCCATGAAATACCGAATCTTATCACCTGAACTCCCGATATAGTTTAATGTATGTTACCCAATCCTTTTCAACTTGTGAGTTTTTTTAAATTATTAATTCGTTTATTAGATCCTGATCAGAAGGATTCAGTGTAACCTTTATATTTTCAAAGCCTAGATTCTCTGCAAAAACTCTAATTTTCTGACTAAAAACAATAAGTTTTCTTGACTTAAACTTATTAAAATTATCAGGTGAGTCAAGATTTAATAGGCGAATAATATTAGAAAGGCTTTCATTACTATTTGCCATTAGAGCCCCCTTTGGAGAATTTAAAAATACTTCAATTGATTCAGTATGAAGTTTTGTAAGCTCACAAGGCATCCTCTCATAGACTTCAAGATAATCAACCTGGTTCAATTTTTTCAAGTTATTCTTTAGTATTTCTGATCCCCCCTTTCCTCTAACAATAAGAATTTTCTTATCGATCAACTCTGAACACTCTTGCATTGCCAATAACTCTTTACTGGATGCATTGACCTTAGGAAAGCAATCAACTTTAATATTTTTATCGAATAGTCTTTTAGCAGTAATGGGGCCGACTGCAAAGACCTTAAATGACCCAGAAGAAAAAAATTTATAATAATCCTCGGCATAATTAACTGCATTTACACTTATAAAAATAATGACATCATAGTTCTTACTCAAAACTTCAGTGTTTATTTTTTTAACTTTAAAGGCGGGAAAAAAAGCATACTCAATATCAGATGCTTCTAGAAGCATTTTGAGATTTTCAGTCTGTGCTATTGGTCGAGTTATAAGTAACATTGATTCATTATAAATAGATGCATTTGAGATTATCCCTAATGTTTGTTATAAACACATTAATCTTTAGTAGGTAAATAAAGGCCCTGTTTTTTAAATTCTAACCAGGATGACTTTATAATGGACATCATAATCATTCTATATAACAACATGTTACAACCAATTTTATCTCTACTAGCTGGCTTCTTATTACTGATGTGGAGTGCGGATGCTTTCACTGATAATGGCGCTAAAATTGCACAAATATTTAATATTTCACCCCTAGTTATTGGTCTGCTAGTTTTTGGATTTGGCACGTCGGCTCCAGAAATGTTAGTATCAGGACTTGCAGCTTATGATGGTATTCCTGAAATGAGTATAGGAAATGCATTCGGTTCAAATATTTTTAATATAGGTTTGGTTCTAGGAGTTACCGCAATCATTCTTCCTATTACTGTTGAAAAATCTATAATAAAAAAGGAGTGGTTATTCTTATTTTTATCAACTCTAATTGTAGGTTTTTTATTAAAAAAAGATGGTTTTCTAAGCTTTATTGATGGCTTAATACTTCTGTCCTTATTATTACTATTTCTTATTAATATATTTAGAGAGTCAAAGAAAGGCAGCCTTGTTGATACTGATAGTCTTAAAATTAATTCCCAAAATCAAGATAAGGGAAAGACTTGGTTTCTCTTAATTGTATCTCTTATTGTATTAGTTTCAAGTGCAAAACTTGTAGTGTGGGGTGGAACTAATCTTGCCCTATCTTTTGGTGTTAGTGACCTAATTATTGGCTTAACAGTTATAGCACTTGGCACAAGCCTTCCTGAACTTGCTGTTTGCATAAGCAGTGCATTAAAAAAGCAACATCAAATGGTCATTGGAAATATTATTGGGTCAAATTTATTTAATACCCTTGGAGTTCTTGCAGTTCCAGCATTAATAGTGCCTTACACTTCATCACTGGTCTTAGAAATTCCACCAGAAGTAATGAGTCGAGACTTTGTCTTCATGTTAATACTCACTCTTTTAATTGTAATTCTTTCAATAAGGCTAAAAATTAGTCGTTTTGGTGGCTTTATTCTATTAACTACTTTGTCTATTTATTTATATCAATTATTTTGAATTTAGTTCTTAAAAATCTTCATGAAACTCAAGAGCTGGGAAGAAAGCTTGCTCAATGTTGCTCTGAGTTAGAAAACTCATGCGTAATATACTTAATAGGTGATCTTGGGGCTGGAAAAACTACTCTAGCGCAAAACTTTATTGGATACTTTGGTTTTGATAAAGTAAAAAGTCCCACTTATACTTTAGTTGAAAGTTATCAAAATGATGCAATAGACATTCATCATTTTGATTGCTATCGACTCAGTGATCCAGAAGAATTAGAGTACATTGGAATTCGTGAATACCTTAAACCAAACAGTCTTCAACTTATTGAGTGGCCAGAATTAGGTAAAGGAGCTATTGCACATTCTGATATATCAATCAATATTAACGGGAGTGGCGAAACAAGAGCAATAGTTATCACATCTCAAACTAAAACAGGAAAACTAATTCTAAAATGCGCTATTGGATAAGTTTGATTATTTTTGTATTTGCCGGCTGTGCATTCAGTGCAGAAAAAACTTCACTTTATGATTTTAGGTACTGGACCGCCCCAAATCAAACTCGAATTGTTATTGATAAAGAAGAAGATACTCTATTTAATATAACCAATACTGATAAGGTTGTAATTATAAGTTTTGATGATGCTGAAGTACTATCTAAAACTTTTTCAAATATTTTTTTTAAGGATAACAGAATACAAAAAGTCCTTATAAAAAGAGATAAAAGAACTATTAAGCTAATCGTTTATATTAATAAAAATTTCAAAGTTAAGCACTTCACCTTAGAACCTAATGCAAAATATAAGTTTCATCGACTCGTAGTAGATATTATTGACCTGGAATCTCAAGTAAAAATACAAAAAATAGAAACTACAAAAGACATTAAAAAAGTAAAAAATTCAACTCAAAAGGATCAGAAAATTATTTTAGTTGATGCTGGTCATGGCGGTGAAGATTCAGGAGCTATTGGTAAAAATAAATCACAAGAAAAATCTGTAAATTTGGCAATTGCCAAAAAACTTGTAGCAATCATTAATAAAAATAGCGATCTAAAAGCTGTTTTAACTAGGAGTGGGGACTACTATATTCCGCTGACTAAAAGAATAACAATAGCGCAAAAAGAAAATGCAACCATGTTTATTTCTATTCACGCAGACTCTGTTGAAAGCTCAACTGCAAAAGGTGCTTCAATTTATACCTTAAGTGAGAAAGGAAATAACAGCAAACTATCTCAGCAATTGGAAAAATCTCAAAACTTAGTGGATCAGTTTGGAGGCGTTGAAACTGTAATTGATAATGATCAATTTTTGAAAAATATTTTGTCAGATTTTTCAAGAAAAGATCGGGACATGCAATCACTGAATCTTGCTAAGGAAATACTCAATGAACTTGGGAAAATTGGACCAGTCCATAAGAAAGAACCCCAAAAAGCCAACTTTGTAGTATTAAAAACTCCCAGCATTCCTTCAGTTCTCGTTGAAACCGCATTTATATCAAATCCAACTCAAGAAAAACGCTTGACTAATAGTAAACAACAGAAAAAAATTGCAGAATCAATATACAAAGGAATACTTAATTACTACAAAAAACTAGAGTAGTTATTTATAGCCTCTAACTTATGTTTCTGAATCTTTAGTTAAAATAATTGCATCACTTACCAATTGGTGAACACTTACAATCATGTAAGGGTCAAAATCATAATTAGGAAGTACCTTTGAAAACTGTGATTTACATATAGCGCATATAGCAGCCAATGTGTTTACACCATTGTCTTGTTCACTTTGCTTTAAGGCATGCATTCTTGGTTTTGCTCCCTTTATTCTTAAATCAATAAGATCATCGGTAAGAAGTCCACCACCACCACCACAACAAAAAGTAGTAGACTTTATTGTGGATTTATGCATATCTGCAAAGTTATTACACGCCGCCTTGATTACCTCTCTTGGGAGAATAAACTGGCCATTTTCAATATCACCCATATTACTTCCACGAGCAACATTACACGAATCATGGAAAGTTACAACTCGATGATCATTTTTAGACTTATCAAATGATAATTTATCTCTTTGAATTAAATCATATGTAAACTCAATCATATGTTGGGGCTGCGGATAGTTGCTATCTAATTGATTTTGAAGTTTTAATGAATATTCATCACTGCCCCCACCACCTAAACCGGTAAGAGTATTCCAAAAACTGTAAGCTACTCGCCACGCATGTCCGCACTCACCAACTACGACACGTTTAACATTTAAGTCTAGTGCTGCCTTACGAATTCGTAATGCTCCTTGCCTCATAACATCATAATTACCAATAAACATGCCAAAATTTGCAGCCTCTGAAGCATAAGAACTTAATGTCCAACTTACACCGCTTTGATGAAAAACTTTAGCGTAACCAATAAGTCCGTCAATATGTGGTTCAGCAAAAAAATCAGCTGAAGGAGTAACCATTAAAACTTCAGAATTTTTAATATCAAGGGGCAACTTAACACTTGCACCAGTCTCCTCTTCAATCTCTTCCTCTAAGTCAGCTAAAGTATCTCTTAGAGCTGGCTCAGGCATGCCTAAATTATTTCCAATTTTATTAATTTTTCCTAAAATTTGGTTAGGATATTTTTGGCCTACACCAATTACATTCATTATCTCTCGAGCTGCCATTGAAATTTCAGCAGTATCAATTCCAATTGGGCAGAATACCGCACATCTTCGACATTGTGAGCATTGGTGAAAGTAGTTATACCAATCATCAAGCATATCCTCATCAAAGTCTTTAGCACCTACTAGTTTTGGAAAGTACTTCCCTGCAAAAGTAAAGTGCCTTCTATAAACACTTCTAAATAAATCTTGCCTAGCAACTGGCATATTTTTGGGATCAGCAGTTCCTAAATAATAGTGACACTTATCAGTACACACACCGCACTTCATACAAGAGTCCAAAAAAACTTGGACAGAACGATATTTGGATTTAGTTTCAGCAATTTTATTAATTGCTACTTGCTGCCAGTTATCAACTTTTTCGCCTGGAAATCCGAGGTCTTTTTGTATTTCTATATTAGCTTTAAAAGGCCCATTACCTACCATTGAGTCTTTCTTTAATGGCGGAATTGCAAGGTAAGTAGGAAGTTTTTCGATACTATTTGTTGACATAATTAATTCCCTTTATCCTGATTATGCTCGAGATCAATTTTGGTATTTTTTTCTTTTTGCATAGCCCAATTGGAGGTATGCCTCTTTTTACGAGCATCATCCACTTGATTAAGGGTAGGAGCAAAGAATATACCGGGCCCATGTAATAATTTTGATATTGGGAAAATAGCTATAAGAAAGAAAACTGGAAAAATATGAGCTAAGAAAATTACCTCTTTTGGTAATTCAGACCAATTAAAAGTAATCAAACCTTCTGCAAAATTATATACCAATCCCAAATCAACATAATAATTAGCAAAAGTCATCAACATTCCACTTGCGCCAATTAAAATTATTAATAGTAACATGAGATAATCTGATGGCGCTGAAATATACCTAACCCTATCGACAAAAATCCTTCTACCTAATAATCCAATCAAACCAAAAATAAGTGGATAAGCAGCATATTTTAACGGTTCAGTATAAAGTAATATTGAGGGAGTCTCACCAGGCCAAAAATAAACTAAATGACGAAAAAAAAGAAGGACAAGAGCAAGGTGAAAACTCCAGCCAAAAAGCCAAGTCCATTTACTTGATTTAAAAAGAGTTTCAAATAAAAAAACTTCTTTAGTGAGCCTTAAAAATACTCCAGATTTTGTTAATGGAGCTGGGGCAATAGGTATCTTAAGAGGCACAGGGGTATTCCAATATTGAACAACCTTATAAGAGAGGCCTGTAATAAAGACTAATACAGAAAAGTAGAAAAAGAGTATAAAAAAAATGCTGATTAATGACATATGACTTATCTTTTATCCCAAAATGGAAGTCAAGGCTTATTTATTAGGCTAAACACAGCCTGTTGGTTTAGGAAGGCCAGCGAATCGACAACCTTGCTTAGCAGGACCATATGGAAAAAGTGAGTACAGGTAGCGAGAATTTCCTTTATCATTGCCCAGTTTCTTAGCTATTGCTTTTGTTAGAACTCTAACAGCTGGGGCAAACTCATACTCTTTATAATATGATTGAAGAAAATTAATAACTTCCCAATGTTCAGTGGAGAGCTCTATTCCATCCTCTTCAGACATCACATTAGCTATCTCAATACTCCAATCTGAAACTTTTAATAAGTAACCCTCTTCATCTACTTCCATTCCTAGAATTTCAGCCATACTATTTCTCAATCCTTTAAGAGTTTACTAGAAAATTATTTACACTATTTGCAACACCTCGGCCTTCATTGATTGCCCAAACTACAAGTGATTGGCCTCTTCGACAGTCTCCAGCAGAGAAGATTCCTTTTTGAGAAGTAGTATACTCACCATGCTTAGCTTTGAAGTTGCCACGTTCATCGATATCAATATTTGCATCTTCACTTAAATAGTGCTCGGGAGAAAGAAAACCCATTGAAAGGAGAACCAACTCAGCATCCCAAGTTTTTTCAGTGCCATCAATTTCATTTAATTTACCATCTGAAAATTCAACATTAATTGTTTTAATTCCACTCACATGTCCGTCATTATCTTTAATGAAAGATTTTGTGAGCAGCTGGTAATGCCTTGGGTCTTTACCAAAAACTTTATTAGACTCTTCGTGACCATAATCAATACGGAAGATTACTGGCCATTCTGGCCAAGGATTGTTTTCAGAGCGAGCCTGTGGTGGCTGACTCATTAATTCAAAGTTGGTTATGGATTTAGCGCCCTGCCGAAGCGAGGTACCAATACAGTCAGTCCCTGTGTCGCCACCACCAATTATAATAACATTTTTACCTTTAGCAGAGAGCTTACTATTATCTGCATAGCCATTATCCAAAAGACTTTTAGTGTTGGACGTCAAATAATCCATAGCAGGATAAATCCCAATAGCATTTCGATTTTCAGCTGGCAGATCTCTTGGCTTTGTTGCACCAGTTGTAAAAACAATAGCATCAAATGATTTTTTCAATTCTTTCGTTGAAATATCCTTACCAATATCAGTATTAGAAATAAATTCAATACCCTCTTGTCTTAATAAATCTACGCGGCGATCAACAATATCTTTTCCTAACTTCATATTAGGAATACCATACATTAGAAGACCACCAATTCGGTCACTTCGCTCATAAACAGTTACGGAGTACCCCATTTGATTAAGCTCATCAGCAGCAGCTAGGCCTGCTGGTCCAGAGCCTACTAGAGCAACTTTTTTTCCAATTTGAGTATTAACTGGTCTGACCTTTATCCAGCCCTCTTCAAAACCTTTATCAACTATAGCTAACTCGATATTTTTGATTGTAACCGCTGGAGTGTTTAATCCAAGAACACATGAACCCTCACATGGAGCAGGGCAAACTCTTCCAGTAAACTCAGGAAAATTATTTGTTTTCTCTAATCTCTCTAATGCCTCTTTCCATTCATTATTGTAGACAAGATCATTCCATTCAGGAATCAAATTATCTATTGGGCATCCACTTGAGGACTGGCAGAATGGAACTCCACAATCCATACAACGAGAACCTTGCTCTTGAAGTTGATCTAAATTATGGGTACCAGAAAAGATCTCACCAAAATCCTTTATACGAATTTCGACTTCACGATAGGATTCAACTTGCCTATCTAGCTCCAAAAATCCCGTTACTTTACCCATTATCTGTTTTTAAAAAATATTATTTTCATTATCTCATATTATGGTTAAAGCATTTAAAAAATAATATGATTAATATCTATTTAATAGCCTTTAGCTTCTTGTGTAGGAAAGAAAAAATATGTATAATTACGGCTTTTTCAGAAACCCTTAAAAGGTAGAAACGTGAATTTAATTGATCAAATTGAAAGTGAGCAACTAAGATCGGACATTCCTGAATTTTCTTCAGGAGATACTGTAGTGGTTCAGGTAAAGGTCCGTGAAGGAACTCGTGAGCGATTACAAGCCTTTGAAGGTGTTGTTATCGCAATAAAAAACCGCGGTATAAGTTCTGCGTTTACTGTTCGTAAAATATCTCATGGTGAAGGAGTTGAAAGAGTTTTTCAAACTCACTCAACTATGATTGATAGCGTAACAGTCAAACGAAGTGGTAAAGTTCGCCAGGCAAAACTATACTATCTGAGAGGACTTACAGGTAAAGCTGCCCGTATTAAAGAAAAACTTAAAAAGAAGTAAACATTTTTATTTGAATTTTAAATGCCAGTTTTACTGGCATTTTTTTTGCCCCATTTACAACATACTCAAGTAGAATAATCCCAAATGAATAATGATCTAATAGACCAATTTATTGATTTCTACTGGCTCACAACTGGTGCCAGTAAAAATACCTTAAGTGCATATCGCTCTGATCTTAAAATTTTTATTAAGTGGCTTGGTGATAATTTGCTTATCGATGTTGATAAAAAACAGATTCAAGATTACTTTTCATATAGAAAAAATTTAAATATAAGTCCCTCTTCGCAATCTAGAATGCTCACTTGTTTGCATTCTTTCTATCAATATTTAGCTGACAAACATAATTTAAAAATTGACCCAACTGAGCAATTGGATTATCCAAAATTAGAAAAAAAATTACCTGTTTTTCTAAATGTTCAAGAGGTTGAAAAATTATTAGAGACACCTAGTAGTAAATCGTTACTTGGCCAAAGAGACCGAGCAATGCTTGAACTACTTTACTCTTGTGGGCTGCGCGTTTCTGAACTAATTAATTTAAGTTACCATAACATCAATCTAAAAGATGAATTTATACGTATTCATGGAAAAGGAAATAAAGAAAGATTACTCCCAATGGGTGAAATTGCAATTGATTATTTAACAAAATATGAACTCAACTCAAGACCAACACTTTTAAAAAATGGCCAGAATGATAGTTACTTTTTATCAAATAGAGGAACCGCAATGTCTCGACAAAATTTCTTCTACATTATTAAAGATTATGCAATGAAAGCAGGAATAGATAAACCGCTCTCTCCTCACTCTCTAAGGCATGCCTTTGCTACTCACCTTGTTCAAAAAGGAGCTGACCTTCGCTCAGTTCAATTAATGCTTGGACACAGCGATATTTCAAGCACTCAGCTCTACACTCATATTCAAAATGCGCAACTTAAAACGCAGCATCAAAAACATCATCCAAGAGGATAAGACACCGGACTAAAGTTTATGAACAATCAAGATTGTCTAACTTGTATAGTAGTGGCTTTGTTAAAGCTGAAAGTGAAACGCTTGGTCGCCCTTCTTTATCAAAATTACTACTAGACAGGAATCTCTTAAAGCAATCTTCAACTTTTTCCCATTCCTTATCAATAATTGCAAACCAAGCTGTATCACGATTTTGACCCTTTACAATAGCCATCTGCCTAAAGACACCCTCATATGAAAAACCGAGTCTTTGGGCGGAGTTACGTGATCTTAGATTAAGAGCATTGCACTTCCACTCATATCTTCTATAGCCATTATCAAATGCCCACTTCATCATTAAAAACATTGTTTCAGTTGCTTCAGTCGTTCTTTGAAGAAGTGGAGAATAGTTTATATGACCAACCTCTATTAAACCATCATCTGGATTAATTCTTAGATAACTTGCAATACCAATCGCTTTATTGAGTTTTTTACTAATAATTGCAAAAAAAACAGGGTCAATATTTTTTTCAAATGATTTTATCCATTTATGATATTCAGGCTCAGTTTCAAAAGGTCCATAGGGAAGGTAAGCCCAGTTTATATAATCCTTATCTAGTGCATTAGCCAAAAAAAGTTCTTCAGAATGCTTGTCTGCAACTAAAGGCCTTAAGCTAACCAATTTTCCTTCTATTGAGATACCTCTTGGATGTGGAGGCTCTGAAAACTTATTTACAATTTCACCAAGTTTCATAAATAAGTCCTTGAAACTATTTTGACTGCATTTGATAAGTTACGAAATCGATTTTTCCTGAAATCTTATCATAAACTGCTCGTGCTCTATGATTATCACTTGCAGTAATCCATCTAACATATGGCCAATTATTCTTTTCAGCAAGTGATTTAAGCTCTCTAAATAGGGACTGAACTACACCAGAGCCCCTATGATCTGGATGAACATATAAGTCATCTAAAAAACCAATTAAGGAGCCTCTTAATGGAGACGGCATTTCTCTAAAATGCATAAAACCAACTAAATTTCCCTGAGAAGATCTAGCGCCAATAGCATAAAACTTATTTTCTATATCAAATATCCATGACCAAACTGTATCAAGAATATCCTCATTCATTGGCATTTTATAAAAGTTAGCATAGCCTTGATAAAGTTCACACCATTGTTCTTTATCAGTTATTTTTAGGCTCTCTACTTTCATTATGCCACTAATTGTTTAAAGGCAGACTCAAGCCTACCCAGAGCTGCATCAACATCTTTCAGTTTATCTAAACCAAATAACCCAAGTCTGAATGTCTGATAATCATCACCCTCATCACACTTAAGAGGAACACCAGCTGCAATTTGCATGCCCATATCTTTAAATTTTGAGCCATTATGTATTTCTTTATCAGAGGTGTAGCTAACAACAACTCCTGGCGCAAGAAAGCCATCAGCTGCTACACTAATAAAATTATATTTACTAAGTAGGCCTCTTACTCTATCTCCAAGCTCTTGTTGTTTTTGACGTGCATTATCAAATCCAAATTCAGCAGTCTCATTAATAGTATCTCGAAAGTGCTTAATTGCATCTGTAGGCATTGTCGCATGATAAGCATGCCCACCATTTTCATATGCCTGCATAATTTGAAGCCACTTAAGAAGGTCACATGAGTAGCTTGTGCTTTGAGTCTCATGTATCTTTTTGGAGGCATTTGACGAAAGCATTACCATTCCAAATGATGGCGATGCACTCCAGCCTTTTTGAGGTGCACTAACTAAAATATCAACTCCAAGTTTCTCCATATCAATCCATATAGCCCCAGAAGCAATACAATCAAGAACGAACATTCCACCGACCGAATGAACCGCTTCTGCAACAGTTTGAATATAGTCATCTGGCAGAATAATACCTGCTGATGTTTCTACATGAGGCGCAAAAACCATATCTGGCTTTTGACTTTTAATTTGATTTACAACTTCATTAACGTCAACAGGAGCAAATGGGGCTTGAGATCCATCACTAATCTTGCTAGCTTTTAAAACTACCTGCTCAGAGGGAATATCACCCATTTCAAGAATCTGAGACCAGCGATAACTAAACCAGCCATTTCTCAAAACTAGACAACTTTTATCAGTTGCAAATTGTCGAGCTACAGCCTCCATAGCATAAGTTCCACCGCCAGGAACTAAAACAACTGCTTCTGCTCTGTAAACTTGTTTGAGTGATGCAGAAACCTCATTCATTACACTTTGGAATGAATTAGACATGTGATTAAGTGACCTATCTGTATAGACTACTGAATACTCTAAGAGTCCATCAGGATCAATATTGGGTAATAAGCCAGGCATTATTTACTCCTAAAATAAAACTAGAATAATACAACAAGTTAACTCCAAAGTATCAATTTAATCCTAAATAAATAATAAATCAATTTTCTCTTTAGTAGGACTTAAAACTACGCCTTTTTCGGTAATTAGCCCAGTAACAAGCTCTGCTGGCGTTACATCAAATGCAGGATTACGAACTAAAACTCCTTTTGCCGCCCATTGCATATCTTGATAGCCAGTTACCTCAGAGTTTGGCCTTTCCTCAATTGGAATATCAGCGCCACTTGAGATTGATCTATCAATTGTTGAAAGTGGGCATGCTACATAGAAAGGAATATTATGTCTTTTTGCTAAAACTGCCACCATATACGTTCCAATTTTATTAGCTACATCACCATTTCCTGCTACTCTATCTGTGCCAACAACTATTGCATCAACTTCACCATGGCTCATTAAATGGCCTGACATATTGTCTGAAATCAAAGTTACTGGAATACCTTCTTGTACCATCTCCCATGCAGTCAATCGAGCACCTTGTAAAAATGGACGAGTTTCATCTGCAATTACAGAAATGTTTTTCCCAGACTCAACAGCTGATCGTATAACCCCTAATGCAGTGCCATGACCAGCTGTTGCAAGAGCACCAGCATTACAGTGCGTTAAAACATTAGCGCCATCAGAAAGCAGCTCTGCACCAAAACTTCCCATCATTCGATTAATTTTGATATCTTCAGCCTTAATATTATGTGCTTCTTCTAACAATATTATCGCTAGCTCTCTTGGAGCTAAATTTTGACTATCTTTAATTATTGATTGCATTCTGTTAACTGCCCAAAAAAGATTAATCGCAGTTGGCCGGCTTTCAAGTAATATTCTGCATGCATCACTCATGCCGCTTAAAAAATCTAACTTATTAAAACTTTGAGTTTTTATCGCCTCAAGAGCAACTCCATATGCCGCTGCACATCCAATAGCAGGAGCACCTCTAACAACCATTGAGCGAATACCATCGGCTACTGATTTAGCAGAACTATAAGAAATATAACTAAATTCAGAAGGAAGGATTCTTTGATCTATCATCTCAAGATGATCATTTGACCATCTTAAGGTCTCTATATTGTTTTCATTCATTTATTCGCCCTCAAATTCACAAAGAGTAAAAACCTTTTGTCCCATATTTTCTAATCTAGCTCTACCACCAATATCAGGTAAATCGACTATAAAACAACACTCTACAATCTCGCCCTGCATTTTTTCAACTAATCTAACTGCAGCCTCAACTGTTCCACCTGTTGCAATCAAATCATCTACAATCAATATTTTTTCACCTTTTTCAATTGCATCATCATGGACTTCTATACGGTCTGAGCCATATTCTAACTCATACTCTTGATCAATAGTTTTTGCAGGTAATTTTCCTGGCTTTCTTATCAAAACAAGTCCTACATTTAAAAGATATGCTAATGGCGCGCCTAAGAGAAAACCACGCGCTTCAATAGCAGCAATTTTATCAATTTTCAAATCTTTATACCGATCTACAAGCAAGTCAATTGCCTCATGAAGGCCTTCAGGATCTTGAAATAATGTGGTAATATCTCTAAACATTACTCCTTCGATTGGATAGTTCTCAATCGTTCTAATTTTTGATTTAATTGACATAATTTTTTTATATTTAAATTAGTTTAATAATCGACCTGCAACTGCGTCTAATTTTTTCACCAGTTCTTGATCACGGGAATCAGGAGAAGTAATAATGGCATTTTCAAGGCTAGACTTGCATGAGCAATTACTACTTAATTGATCTGAAGATACAGCCTCAGATGAAGCCTTAACAAGAGACCTTGCATTATCAGCATTAGCAGTTAATACTTTAATCATAGCATCTACACTGACATTATCATGCTCAGTGTGCCAGCAATCATAGTCAGTTACCATTGCTACTGAAACATAGCACATTTCAGCTTCTCTAGCGAGCTTTGCCTCAGGCATATTAGTCATTCCAACAACATCACAACCCCAGCTTCGATAAAGCTCTGACTCTGCTATAGATGAAAATTGTGGTCCTTCCATCGCTATATAAACTCCACCTTTAACTATTTCAATACCAATGCTTTTTGCTGCACTTTGAATATGATTTCCTAGTCTACTACAAACAGGGTTAGCCATAGAAACATGAGCAACAAGGCCAGATGTAAAAAAACTTTTTTCTCTTGCAAACGTTCTGTCAATAAATTGATCTATGATGACAAACATACCTGGCTTTAACTCTTCCTTTAAAGATCCTACAGCACTAACAGATATAATCTCAGTAACCCCAGCTCTTTTCAATGCATCAATATTAGCTCGATAATTAATTTCAGATGGAGGGATTCGATGCCCCCTTCCATGCCTGGGTAAAAACACCATTTCTTGGCCATTTAAGTCACCAAACAGTAGCTCGTCAGAGGGCTCTCCAAAAGATGACGATACTTTTTTCCAGCGCTTATTTTGTAGTCCATTAATTTCATAAACTCCACTTCCGCCTATTACTCCAAGAACAGGTTTTGAATCACTCATATATTAACCTTAATAAAAAAATTAAATAACTCTTTCATTACCACCATCAACAGGTATTTGGGAGGCAGTAGTTTTAGAGAATAGCACCCCACACATTTCTGCTGCAAGCTCAGATACGTCTTTACTAAAAACCTCAACGCCGAGTAGATTATTTGTTTTATATTCATCAACCGAAAGATTATATTGCTTGGCCCTTGACTTAAGAACTTCATCTGTCCATATTCCAGTATCAAATACTGCATTAGGATGAATCGTATTTAGGCGAATACCATGTTCTCCCCACTCCATGGATAAAACCCGCATAAGTTGATTTAATGCTGCCTTTGACGCTGAGTATGCAGCAGCTCCAGGACCAGGAGCAGAAACATTTTTTGAACCCATAATAACCACGCGACCATTATTTGGGGCAGCTTGAAGTAGGGGGAATACCATTCGAAGTATGTTTAAATTTGCATCAAGATTAACAGAAAAAATATTTCTCCATTCCTGTGATGGTAATTCAGAAACTTTTTTTCCCTTTGGAAACATGCCAGCATTTAAAACCACCATATCAAGCCCACCAAAATACTGGATACCTTTTTCTATAAATTCCTCTAAAGCATCCTCATTAGTTACATCACAAATCAAGCCTAAATAGTTTTTATCGTTATTAATGGTTTCGATTGAAGGATCTAGGTCTAAAGCAATTACTGCAGAGCCTCTAAGAAGAAAAGATTCAACGCATGCCTTCCCAATTCCAGAAGCTGCTCCAGTAATTAGAACAACCTCACCTTCAAAAGCTAAAGAATTTTGGTTTTTAAGTAATTTTGCTTGCTCTAAATCCCAGTATTCTAAGTCAAATATATCTTTAGCAGGAAGAGCCTCAAAGCCGCCCAATTTTTCTGCCCTTAGTATACTTTCTATTGTGTGCTCATATATATCTGAAATAATACCAATCTCTGACATATTTTTACCAACAGCACAAAGTCCAAACTCCTTATCTAAAATAACTCTTGGCGCTGGATCAAGCATTTTTTTCCTAGCTTTTGCATTAACTTCATTCTTATTAAAATAAGAAGCATACTCTTCATTATATTTATTAATATCTCGACCAATCATAGGTATTCGTTTAGTTCGAATTACATGGTCAGGAGTCAATGGGCCTTTGCTTGCTATCCTATTCACATCTTCTTTATTGCAAAAATTAAACCCTAATAAGCTATTAGTTAGATGCATTAATACTGGCTTTCCAATAGCTAATGAAATTTTCTGTCTTAACTCAGCTACCTGATTACTGATATTTTTTTGTTCAAAGTTAGCTTCTGGTTTTTCAATATCCCAAGCATTTTTGTTAATTAGATAGTTTTCAGCCTCATTAACAAGACTAATCATACGATCATAAGACTCTTTTGCGCTATCTCCAAAGGAAAATATGCCATGATTCATCAAGACCATTCCTTCAGTTTTATCTGTAGATTGCTCTGAAAAAATTCTCGCTACATCTTTAGCTAAGTCAAACCCAGGCATCACATAAGGAATAATTACAATCCGTTCGCCATAAATTTCTCTTATTCGATCTTCTCCTTCCAAAGTATTTGTTACTGTCACAACAGCATCTGAGTGAGTATGATCAACATACTTAAATGGCAATATTGCATGAAGGATTGTCTCAACAGAAGGTGTAGGAGATGTTGCATTAGTTAATTGAGTTTTTAGCTCATTGACCATTTGTGGGTCTGAAAGTGTGTCTAATTTAGCTAGACTTAGCATATGATTCATTCGGACTGGGGAAAAGCCAGCTTTCTCAATAAACTCTAGATCCCAACCACTTCCTTTTACATAAAGAATTTCTTCCTGATTTCCCACAATATTACTTTCAGTAATTTTGACTGATGTGTTTCCACCACCATGAAGAACTAGCGTTGGATCTTTTCCAAGCAATCTTGATGTATAAACTCGTAAAGCCAGATCACCATCAAATAAAGTCGAGTCAGCATCAGACCATAAATTTTTCATTAGATATATTGCACTTCAAGAATTTCATAAATTATATCGCCAATTGGGGCTTTCACAGTAACCTCATCACCCTCTTCATTGCCCAGTAGTGCACTAGAAATTGGGGAGTGGCATGAAATTTTACCAAGCTCAATATCAGCCTCATCTTCTCCAACAATTTGATAAATAGTTTCAGTGTCATCGGAAAGATTCAAAAGCTTAACTGTTGTCCCAAATACGCAGCGACCATCTTGAGTAAGCTGTTTAACATCTATTACTTGAAGGCGAGACAATTTAGAGCCAATATCTTGGATTCTGCCTTCAATAAAACCCTGCTCTTCTTTAGCAGCATGATATTCAGCATTTTCTTTCAAATCTCCATGCTCTCTTGCAGTTGCAATATCACTTACTATTCTCGGGCGCTCTTCATCTTTAAGTCTAAGCAACTCAACTTCAAGAGCTTTGGCTCCACTAACTGTTATAGGTATTGTATCCATAAAACTTATTTGTGAATAGATTGTAAAGAACGAACTTCAAGCTTGTTTGGAGACATTAAACCATCAAGCATAGCAAAAGCAGCTGCAACTGTTGTTGTGCAAGGAATCTTATGAATCAAAGCTTGACAACGAATAACTGAGGCATCTTCAAATCCTTGGGAATCATCAGTTGAATTAATAATTAAACTAATTTCATCATTTTTAATCGCATCAACAATGTGCGGTGAACCCTCTGAAACTTTATTAACCATTGTACATTCAAGGTCAGCTTGTTTGAGAATTTCTTGATTCGTGCGTGTTGCAACAATTTCAAAACCTTGGCTGATTAACCTTTGACCTAACTCCACGAGCCTATCTCTATCTAAAGTTCGAAGACTTACTAAAACCTTACCACTAGTAGGAATTATATCACCCGCTGCAAGAAAGGCTTTATCGAATGCTGAAGGAAAGTCTGGACCAACTCCCATGACCTCTCCAGTTGATCTCATTTCTGGACCTAAAAATGGATCAACTCCTAAAAATTTATTAAATGGGAAAACTGATTCTTTAACCGAGTAATGCTTGGGAATAATCTCTGTCGTAAAGTTTTGCTCTTCTAAGGATATCCCAGCCATGACGCGCGCTGCAATATTAGCAATTGAAACACCAGTTGCTTTAGAGACAAATGGAACAGTTCTAGAGGCTCTTGGGTTTACTTCAATTACGTAAATCTCACCATCTTGATAAGCAAGCTGAGTATTCATTAAGCCAATTACATTAAGCTCCTTAGCCATTAGCTTAACTTGTCTTCTCATCTCATCAAGAACGTCAACGGAAAGTGAATGAGGCGGCAATGAACATGCAGAATCTCCAGAATGAATTCCTGCCTGCTCAATATGCTCCATAATTCCGCCAATAACAATGTCTTTACCATCGCTTATTACGTCAATATCGACTTCGATTGCATGATCTAAAAATGAATCTAGCAACACTGGAGAATCATTAGAAACCTGAACCGCAGTTTTCATGTAACGCTCTAAATTTTCCTTGTTATACACAATCTCCATTGCGCGTCCACCTAAGACATATGAAGGCCTTACAACCAGAGGAAATCCAATAGAATCTGCAATCTTAGCTGCTTCCTCTTGTGATCGAGCCGTACCATTAACTGGCTGCTTAAGATTCAGTTTTTGAATCATTTTTTGAAAACGCTCTCTATCTTCTGCCAGATCAATCGAGTCCGGATTAGTACCTATAATTTTTGCGCCACTTTTTTCAATTGCTGCAGCAAGCTTGAGCGGCGTTTGTCCACCATAATGAACAATAATACCTTCAGGTTTCTCAACATCAATTACCGCTAGAACATCTTCAAGGGTTAGTGGCTCAAAATATAACCGATCTGACACATCATAATCCGTAGAAACAGTTTCAGGATTACAGTTAACCATAATAGTTTCAAATCCATCTTTTTGAAGAGCTAAAGAGGCATGAACGCAGCAATAATCGAACTCTATTCCTTGTCCAATTCTATTTGGACCTCCACCCAAAATCATAATCTTTTTATTATTTGTGGGTTTTGCCTCACACTCAGACTGATAGGTGGAATATAGATAAGCCGTTTGTGTATCAAACTCTGCAGCACAGCTATCCACTCTCTTAAAAACTGGCTTGATATCTAAAGATAATCTTTTATCTCTAAAAGCATCTTCAGTACATTGAAGAAGCTCAGATAATCGCTTATCAGAAAACCCTTTTTGCTTTAATTTATATATTGTTTCGGTATCAAGATTATCTAGGTCAGAGCCTTCAATTCTTTTTTCTGAAAAAACAAGATCTTCAACTTGGGATAAAAACCAAGGGTCAATTTTAGAAAGATCAAAAGCATCTTTTAAGCTCATGCCCATCCTAAATGCATCAGCTAAATAGAATATTCTATCTGCTCCAGCAGACAAAAGCTCACTTCTAATTTTTCCTTTAGAGCCTTCTGCATTAATATCTACAATTGGATCTAAACCTGATTTATCTGTCTCAAGACCTCTTATGGCTTTTTGAAATGACTCCTGAAAAGTTGAGCCCATTGCCATTACCTCGCCTACAGACTTCATTTGAGTTGTAAGCCGATCATCTGCTTGAGGAAATTTTTCAAAAGCAAATCTTGGAATTTTTGTTACAACATAATCAATAGATGGCTCAAATGATGCAGGTGTTTTACCACCTGTAATATCATTATCAAGCTCATCCAGGGTATAGCCAATTGCTAACTTAGCCGCTACTTTTGCAATAGGAAAGCCAGTTGCCTTTGATGCAAGGGCCGATGATCTGGAAACTCTTGGATTCATCTCAATAATTGTTAATCTTCCATTCTCAGGATTTACAGCAAACTGAACATTAGAGCCTCCTGTGTCAACTCCAATTTCCCTAAGAACCATTACAGAGGCATTTCTCATTACTTGGTATTCTTTATCTGTCAAGGTTTGGGCCGGCGCAACAGTGATTGAGTCACCAGTATGAATTCCCATAGGGTCAAAATTCTCAATAGCACAGATGATAATACAGTTATCCTTAGTATCTCTAACAACCTCCATTTCAAACTCTTTCCAGCCAAGGATTGACTCCTCAATTAAAAGTTCATTGGTTGGTGATAGATCAAGCCCTCGCTGACATATCTCAATAAATTGCTCTTTATTGTAAGCAATTCCACCACCAGAGCCGCCCATAGTAAATGACGGTCTAATAATAGTTGGATAACCGACTTGCTCTTGAACTTGAAGAGCCTCATCAATAGTATGAGCAATTGCAGCCTTAGGCATATCAAGCCCAATTTTTAACATGGCTTGACGAAATAACTCTCTATCTTCTGCCTTATCGATTGACTCTTTATTAGCGCCAATCATCTCGACATTATGTTTTTCTAAAACACCATGACGATCAAGATCTAAGGCACAATTAAGCGCTGTCTGACCACCCATAGTTGGTAGCAAGGCATCGGGCTTTTCTTTTTCAATAATTTTTTCAACTATTTTCCACTCGATTGGCTCAATATACGTCGCATCAGCCATTTTAGGGTCGGTCATAATGGTTGCAGGATTTGAATTTACCAAAATTACTCGATACCCTTCTTCTCGAAGAGCTTTACATGCCTGAGCTCCAGAATAATCAAACTCACAGGCCTGTCCAATAACAATCGGCCCTGCTCCAATAATTAAAATACTTTTTATATCTTGTCTTTTAGGCATTTTTATTCAAATATAAGGTTAAATTTCATTTTGACATGAGATCTATAAATTCATCAAACAAGTAACTCACGTCATGAGGGCCAGGAGAAGCTTCAGGATGTCCTTGAAAGCTGAAAGCAGGCTTATTTTTTACCTTAATTCCTTGGATACTTTTATCAAATAACGATCTATGAGTTATTTCAATATTATCAGGAATACTTTCTTCTGAAACTGCAAAACCATGATTTTGAGAGGTGATCATTACTTGTTTTGATTTTAGGTCTTGAACTGGGTGGTTTGCACCATGATGGCCGAATTTCATCTTTTCTGTTTTAGCACCAGACGCAATTGATAAGAGCTGGTGGCCTAAACAAATACCAAAGATTGGAATATCTTTTTCTAATAATTGATTAATGCTGCTAATCGCATAATCACATGGCTCAGGATCACCTGGTCCATTTGACAGAAAAACACCGTCAGGCTTTATTGCTAATAAGTCCTCAAAGGGCGCCTGTGCATTAAAGACAGAAAGTTCACAGCCCCTATCAACTAACAACCTTAAAATATTTTTCTTAACCCCATAATCATAAACTGCTACTTGTAGTTTTGTAGGTGTCTTGTTAAAAGTAGACTTTTGGATATTGAAGGAGCCTTGATTAAAAGAATAGGACTTAGGAGTCGATACTACTTTGGCCAAATCCATATTTTTAAGTCCAGAAAAATCTTTTGCCTTTTTAATTGCCTTATTCGGATCAATTTTAGTAGAAGCCATAATGCAACCTTTAAGCGCACCATGTATCCGTAAGTGACGAGTCAGAGCTCTAGTGTCAATATTTGAAATTGCAACTATGTTGTTACTCGATAGGTAGTTATCAAGACTCATCTCAGAGCGCCAATTGCTATAAGCAAGTGGTAAGTTTCTAATAATTAAACCGGCAGCATAAACATTTGATGACTCTTCATCAACAATATTTATTCCAGTATTTCCGATATGAGGATAAGTGAGCGCAACGATTTGTTGATTGTAAGATGGATCAGTTAGTATTTCCTGATACCCTGTCATTGCGGTATTAAAGACAACCTCACCAACTGTTTCACCAATAGAACCAATAGACTCACCCCAAAAAACTGAACCATCTTCGAGTGCTAATATGGCAGTTTGAGGCAAAACTTTACTCCTAGAAGAGGTCAAAAAACTTGGGAAATTTTACCATGTGTTTAAGGCTAACTTATCCTGAATTTTATAATCCAATGTTATAATTAGCTTGCTTATAACAACTCAGTGCAATTGTGGAAATTTTAGTAAATGGTGAAAAAATATCACTCCCTAAAGATTCAAGTATTGAAGATCTAATTGTGCATTTAGGTTATCGAAAGCAGCGAATTGCAATCGAAATTAATGAATCAATTATCCCAAAATCTAATCATTCTTCATTTTTACTTCAAGATCTAGATAAGGTTGAAGTCATTAATGCAGTCGGTGGCGGTTAAGAGATAGACGTAAAAATTTAACTACGATTTTTATTTTCTTTTGGCAGAAACCCTAAACCATTCATCTTTATTGACAACTTCAATATTTGAAAAATTAACTGAATAGCAATTAACCACTCTGTCAACTTGTTCTTTTAAGATACCAGATAGAAGCAGCAGACCATTTGAGTAAACTAGATCTGAAAACAATGGCTCCAATTCAACTATTGGATTAGCCAAAATATTAGCTATCAATAAATCACATTGATTGCTATCCTGCCGGTCTATTGAATGAATTGAACTAATAATATTTTCACAATTATTTTTAGTTATATTTTCTTTACTTGAAAGCACCGCTTGAGGATCATTATCAATAGCAATAACACTCACAGCGCCAAGCTTTGCAGCTGCTATTGCAAGTATTCCAGTACCACAACCAAAATCAATAACATGAAGGTTTTTTGGTGGATTTGAATCTAAGTATTCGAGACACAAGCTAGTTGTTTGATGGGTCCCAGTTCCAAAAGCGAGTCCTGGATCCATATTAATTACAAGAGAGTCATTTGAAAATTTAGTTTCAGTATCCCATGAGGGGCATACCCATAGTTTTGTACCAAAGCGCATTGCAGGAAAATCTTTTTTACACTCATCCTCCCAAACTCTATCTTTAAGCTCTAAAGTTTCTATAACGGTACTATTGCAGATTTCTAAAATAGAGGCTTCGATAGACTTTTGATTTGCTTCTGAAGAAAATAAAGCATTCACTTTAACGCTATTCCATAAAGGTGTTTGCCCAACTGGAGGCTCGTAAATTGCATCATCAAGACCGTCTGAGTAGGATATAGATAGACTTCCTAGGCCCATTAAGACCTCTGAAATGAGATCTGTTTCAGATTTTTTAACTTCGAAAGATATTTGTTTCCAGGTCATAAAAAAATTATATAATGCATTGTGTTTGGCTTTTTATATCGACTTAGAGTAGATCTTTAATAGAGCCCAATGCTTTTAGCAATTTACCCGGCTCTGTGCCTCCACCTTGCGCCATATCAGCGCGGCCACCGCCCTTTCCGCCCACCTGAGTAGCAACATGATTCAAAATATTGCCTGCTTGGTATTTATCAGTAAGGTTTTTGGTGACCGCTGCAACAAGAGAGACTTTTTTATCGGAGACAACTGCCAATACAACGATTGCCGAACCCAGCTTATCTTTTAGCTTGTCCGCCAAATCTCTTAAATCTTTTGCAGGAATATCTATAACTTCAGTCGCTAAAACCTTAACCCCTTTAATTTCTGTAGCTTTAGATAAAAGTGAGTCACCTTGATCAGTTGATAATTGTTTCTGAAAAACTGCGATCTGTTTCTCAAGGTTTTTTTGATTACTAAGTAATTGCTTTACTTTGTCTAAAGCCATTGAATTAGTAGATTTTGTAAGACTTGCAATCATACTAAGGGTGTCTTCGTTTTTCTTATCAAGCTTATAAGCATCAACTCCAGTAACTGCCTCTACCCTTCTAATCCCTGCAGCTACGCCGCCCTCAGAAATAACTTTGAACCTGCCGATATCTCCTAGCCTTTGAACATGAGTACCTCCACAAAGCTCAACCGAGAAGTTATCATCGCCCATTGAAAGAACCCTCACTGAATCTCCATATTTCTCACCAAAAAGAGCCATTGCGCCCTTCTTCTTAGCAGTTTTAATATCAGTTTCTTCTGTGATTACTTGTGTATTACCCAAAATTTGCTCATTAACTATTGCCTCAACCTTATCTAAATTAGATCTTGAAACGACCTCATCATGCGAGAAATCAAACCGTAACTTTTCAGATTCAACCAGAGAACCTTTTTGACTTACCTGGTTACCAAGCACCTGTCTTAAGGCCTCATGCAGAAGATGGGTTGCCGAGTGATTATTCATAATTTTCTTGCGCCGATCCTGGTTAATTGATGCTTCAACCTTGTCCCCAACATGAAGTGATCCACTAGCTTGAAACCCATGATGTTCAAAAGCATTTGAAGACTGTTTTTGAGTATCAGTAACTTTAAATTGCGCACCAATTTTTGACAAAGTCCCATGGTCGCCACTTTGACCACCAGATTCTCCATAGAAACTACTTTTATCGATCACTAAAATGGCCTGTTCACCCTCACTGATAGAATCCACAGATTTATTGTCTTTAATAATTGCACTAATAATTGCACTATTTTTAAATTGGCCATAGCCCAAAAACTCAGTTGATTTTTCGATCGTTATAGTTGATTTTATTGAATCAAAATCACCCGCTTTACGTGCGCGCTCTTTCTGTAGCATCATTTCAGCTTCAAAGCCGTCCATGTCGACAGTAAGACCTTGCTCTCTTGCTACGTCAGCTGTAAGGTCAACTGGAAATCCATAAGTGTCGTAAAGCTTAAAGGCCACAAACCCACTTATTTCTTTTCCAGAGATTTCATTAATTGCAGATTCAAGCATTCCCATTCCAATATCTAATGTTTGTATAAACCGATCCTCTTCTTTTTCAAGAACTTTTTCAACATGGGTTTGCTTTGAGATTAATTCTGGATAAGCACCTTTATTCTGTTTTGCTAAAACTGAAACAAGTTTATAAAAAAAGATATCTTCAATTCCGATCTTATGACCATGTCTTATCGCCCTTCGAATTATTCTTCTTAATACGTAGCCCCTGCCTTCATTAGAAGGAATGATACCGTCAACAATCATAAATGCAGTAGAACGAATATGATCAGCAATTACTCTAACTGAAGCGTTGCTAGCTTGGATATTTTGAGCTTTGGGAATAAGATTTACAATCGCACTTGTGAGATCTTTAAAAACATCAATATCGTAATTATTATTCTCGTGTTGTAACACGGCGGCTAGTCTTTCAAGACCCATCCCTGTATCAACTCCTGTTGACTTAAGAGGTTCAAGTGTTCCATCTGGGTGACGATCAAACTGCATAAAGACCAAGTTCCAGATTTCAATAAACCTGTCGCCATCTTCCTCAGGTGTTCCTGGAGGACCTCCCTGAATATGGTCACCGTGGTCATAAAAAATTTCACTACATGGCCCGCATGGGCCGGTATCACCCATTTGCCAAAAATTATCTTTAGCTCCGCAGCGTGAAATTCTTTCTCTAGGAAAGCCTATCTCATTAACCCAAATATCAACCGCCTCATCATCATCCTCAAAGACGCTTACCCATAGCTTATCTTTAGGGAGTTCAAGTTCTACTGTTAAAAAATCCCAGGCAAAGCGAATCGCCTCACTTTTAAAATAATCCCCAAAGCTAAAATTTCCAAGCATTTCAAAAAATGTATGGTGACGAGCTGTATAACCAACATTATCTAGATCATTATGCTTTCCTCCAGCCCTAACGCATCTTTGACAGGATACTGCGCGATTAAATGAACTTTTAGATGTGCCAGTAAAAATATCTTTAAAAGGAACCATTCCGGCATTAACGAATAACAACGTTTTATCGTTATGTGGCACTAAAGATGCACTCTGCTGTATTGAATGTCCATGACTTTCAAAGTAACTTAAAAAATTCTGTCGTATTTCACCAGTTTTCATTTCAAATCAGTTTATTAATAATAAAGTTATTATACTCATGGCGCTATTAGAGGGCAAAAAACTCTTGAAGACAATCACATAGAGTTACTTGAACATCTAATTCAAGCTCACCTAATTTTTTTATGAAGCTAGATTTCTCAACAGCTCTAATCTGATCAACCATAATATATCCATTAGAGCCTTCAAAATCACACTCTACTCTACTTGGAAGGCTAACATTAGAAGTAGTCATTGGAGCCACCATAAGACTTGGTAAGTCAATTAGCTCTTCAGGAGTTACAATTACGCATAAACCGAGGTTATCTACCACCCTTCCATGTTCAGGATTTTTCATAACTAGCCAAAAATCGAAGCGATTCATGAATTTTTTAACCATTCCCAATAGGCAGTTAGCTCATTCTGTTTAACTCTATTCTCCCATCCTATACGTGCTTTTTTATCTGGAGTAATAAGTAAGCCGCTATCCAGAACAACAAAATCTAACTCTATATTTTCTAAATTAGCTAGTTCAACTATAGGTTTAGGAATTCTTATTCCTTGTGAATTACCAATTTTGATTATTTTTGCCATAATGTAATTATATTGTAATTACATTATAAAAACAAGCCCTAATAACCTAAAAAATTAATACTGCCAGCTCCTTCTCTTAAGACCAGAACATCATCGCTTGAGAGGTCAATTACTGTCGTTGGCTCTGGCGGGCAGTGACCTGAATCAATTACAAGATCAATCGACCCATTAAGTACTGCCTTAACATCATTACAATTATAAAATTCGAAACCTTTAATTATTAAAGAAACGCTCATCATTGGCTCAGTCAAATCTTCAAGAATCGACTGGACTATAAGATTATTTGAAACTCGAATTCCAATAGTTTTACTTTTTCCATTTAATAAACGGTTTGGAATATCTTTTGAGCCTTCTAAAATAAATGTATATGCGCCAGGTAATAATTTTTTCATAAGCCTGAAACTTGAATTATTTAATTTTGCATACTCACCAACATGTGACAAATCTTTGAGCATCAAAGTAAAGTGATGACTCTTACTTAGCTTTCTAATGTCAATAATTTGGTCCATGGCTTTTTTATTTCCAAGCGTGCAGCCCAAGGCGTAACCTGAATCTGTTGGATAAGCGATAACCCCACCTTTTTCCATAATCTCAATGACCTGTTTAATGAGTCGTGGCTGAGGATTTTTAGGATGGATATTAATTATTGCCGACACTATAAGTATCTCCAAAAAGCTTTTTCAGGGTCCGGTAAATCTTTTAAATTCCCTATATGGACTCTTTGGTTTGGCCATCCATGAAAATCGGAGCCACATGTTGCTAATAAATTAAAATTACCAGCCCACTGATTTCCAAGCTGAATTTCTTCGTCCGAACTGGTTCCTGTAACAACCTCTATTCCATCACCTAAAACACATTTAAAATCATTAAGCATAGTCTTAATTTTTGTATGCGTCATTCGATATCTAAAGGGGTGCGCTATAAAAGCCTTACCACCAGCTGCATGGATCCAATGAACTACTTCATCAAAATCTTCCCACTCAACACGAACACCGCCAGGTTTTTTACCTGTCAAATACCGTCTAAATACTGCCTTCATATCCTTACAGTAGCCCTCGCTGATTAGCATCTGTGCGAAATGTGTACGGGTCAACATGTCAGTTTTACTAAAGCTTTGAGTTTTCTCTAGTGCATCTTTAATTCCAGAACGCCAAAGTCCAAGTGCTATTTTTTCTGCCCTTTCTTTTCGTAGTTTTTGATTGTGCTCTAACCCAGTTTGTAAGATGTCATTATTTATGTCTATTCCTAAACCCAGAATATGAATAGCCATATTTCGCCAAAAAGCAGAAATTTCAACTCCATTGATAAGATTGAGATTTAATTTATCAGCCTCTATTTGAGCTTCAGAAATTCCTGCAGTAGTATCATGATCTGTTAATGAAAATAAATTACAGCCAGCTTGGCTAGCAAGTTGAACAACAGCTGTTGGCGATAGAACACCATCTGAGTAGTAAGAATGATTATGAAGGTCAACTTTCATTATGTAATTATTATAATCTAAAACTAGATTTAGCTCTGAATCCCTTAAATTTCAAAAGATAGCTCAAAAAAAATTAACTCTTATTACTGATGGCATAAATCCATAATTAACTATAATACTAGTCATTATCGTTTTAGTAAGTTTTTATGTGTGGAATTGTTGGTGGCGTTACAAATAAAGATATAACATCGCTATTATTAGAGGGATTAAATCGCTTAGAATATAGAGGATATGATTCATCTGGACTAATAGTCTTATCTAAAAATAATACTTTCAACAGAGCAAGATCAGTCGGAAAAGTACAAAATCTTGAAGATAATTTAAAAGCAAGAGATCATAAAATTGAAGGAAATATTGGTATTGCTCATACTCGCTGGGCAACTCATGGAGAGCCCTCTATTTCTAATGCACACCCTCATATATCAAAGAATTCGGTTAGCTTAGTTCATAATGGTATTATTGAAAACTATATAGATCTTAAAAATAATCAATTAAAAAAAGGTTACTCATTTTCATCTGATACTGATACTGAAGTTATTGCACATGCAATTGATTTTGCTATGAAATCATGTAGTACATTAATTGCATCAGTTCAACTAGCAATTAAATCTTTTACTGGATCTTATGGATTGGGAATTATTTCATCTAAATATCCAGATCAAATTGTTGCTACAAGAAAAGGCTCTCCATTAGTAATAGGAGTTGGAAAGAATGCAAACTATATTGCTTCAGATCAAATGGCACTTCTATCCGTAACTAAAGAATTTATTTTTCTTGAAGAGGGAGATATTGCTGAAATTAAAATAGATAAAATTACCATTTATGATTCAGAAGGTAACTTAGTTAATCGCAAGATCATAACATCACAGCTCAAAGAAGGTCAGGTTGATTTAGGAAACTATGATCACTTTATGCAAAAAGAAATTTTTGAGCAACCACAAGCTGTTAGAGATACGCTTGAGTCTCGTATTACAAATGATTCTGTTGTAATTTCAGCCTTTGGATACAAAGCTGAAAAGATTTTTAGTGAGATTAAACAAGTTCAAATTATTGCATGTGGAACAAGTTATAATGCTGGAATAGTTGCAAAATACTGGTTAGAAGATATAGCTAAGATAACATGTAATGTTGAAGTAGCAAGTGAATATCGTTATCGTCGCCCTATTCTACTAAATGGCACTCTATTTATTACACTTTCACAAAGTGGAGAAACTGCTGATACTGTTGAAGCTTTAAAAACAGCAAAAAAAATAAATAGTGACATTAGTACTCTTTGTATAACTAATTCTGCTGAATCCAGTCTTACTAGGCTTTCTGATTTAACCTTTTTAACTCATGCTGGACCTGAGATTGGAGTAGCAAGTACAAAAGCTTTTACTACTCAACTTGTTGCCTTGGCGCTATTAGCTTGCTCTATTGGTAAGTTAAAAAAATCAATTAATAAAAAACAAGAAAAAGGAATTGTTGATGGGTTAAAACGTTTGCCAGGATTAATAAATGAAGCATTACTGCAAGAAACTCAAATTAAAAAACTATCAACAAGATTTAAAAATAAAAACAGCGCGTTATTCTTAGGAAGAGGAACAATGCATGCCATTGCAATGGAGGGAGCCCTTAAGCTTAAAGAAATTAGTTACATCCATGCTGAAGCATATCCAGCTGGTGAATTAAAACATGGTCCAATAGCTCTCATTGATGAAAATATGCCAGTGATTGCAATAGCTCCTAACGATGAGCTTTTAGGAAAATTGAAGTCTAACTTACACGAGGTAAAGTCTAGAGGTTCTCAAATGATTGTATTTGAAGATGAAAACTCAAAAGTAGAATCAATGGATGCGATGGAAGTAATTCCAATTACATCAAATCTAGGAAGAATAACGGCCCCCATTATTTTTACAATACCTCTTCAATTACTCAGCTATCATGTGGCACTAATTAAAAAAACAGATGTAGATAAGCCAAGGAATCTTGCTAAATCTGTTACTGTGGAGTAGTTTCGTTTGTTACCCTTTAGAGGTCATTTTTTGCCCTTTTGAATAACTTCAGTAGTAGAATTAACTTCTAGTTCAAAAATAACTCTATTATGAAAAAACTACTTATCCTTTTATTCTCAATACTGATTTCATTTAATTCTTATGGAGAGTGGACAGAAGTCAGTGAAACAGTTCATGGGTCAATCACTTATGTTGATTTTGAAAGAATTAGAAAAAAAGGTGGATTCGTATATTATTGGGCACTCACCAATTATGGCAAACGAACAACATATGGAGATTTATCTTCAAAAGTTTATTATCAAGTTGATTGTGAATTATTTCGTTATATGTATTTGTCTGATTCATATTATAAAGAATCAATGGGTAAGGGGGAAAAAACCGGTGGTTCCAACGAACCAGATAAGGAATGGAGTTATCCACCTCCTGGATCTGCACAAGAATATATTTTAGAATCAGTTTGTAGTTGGTAATTTAAATTAAAGGTGGTCAAAAACACCTACATACAACTCTATTTCGTCACTGTGGAGTAGAATCGCTCGTTCCCCTTTAGA
>CAJQRX010000006.1 GCA_905612405.1 uncultured Candidatus Thioglobus sp. | reverse complement strand
GGTGGCCGAATAGATTATGGCATTTTAGAGCATACACAAAGAGTTTGGTTGTCTGACAGTAATGATGCAATTGAAAGGTTGCGTATTCAGCATGAGGCAATATTGTGGCTGCCAACTTCAATAACAGGAAGTCATGTTGGGCCTAAAGTTTGTCACACTTCTGGTCGTGAGCTTCCAATAGCTTTTAGAGCGTGGGTAGCAGCACAAAGACATATGGGTTTTGAGATGGATCCTCGTGAACTATCATCTTCAGATAAAACACTTCTAAAAGCAGTTACTAGTTGGTGGAAGGAAAATCGTCAATGGATGAGAGATGCAAATATTTTACGTCTACCTTGCATCGATAAAAGCGTTACTGCTGAAATTCAAATTAATTCAATCGAAAACCATTTTGTTGTTTTTGCTGGTCAAAATGCGTCATCAGGTTTTAGCTCACCAGTCCCACTGGTGTTAGCTGGGCTTGATTCAATGGCAATGTATAATGTCTCGTTACATAACAAAAATCATATCAACTCTCTTGGTAAATCAAAAGGTGGTCTTTTGCAAAAAACATTGAAGCTTAGTGGGCAATTTTTAATGAGTCATGGCTTACAATTACCTAAAGTTTTTCCAGCGAATATGATGGTAATAGAAGGGGATAAAGCTGCATGAGTAAAGCTAATAATCGTCGTTCGTCAAATTGGTATGGAAAAATGGATAAAGATGGTTTTATCCATCGTAGTTGGATGAAAAGCCAAGGCTTTCCAGATCACGTCTTTGATGGGCGCCCAATAATTGGGATATGTAATACGTGGTCTGAATTAACCCCTTGCAATGCAGGTTTAAGAGCTTTAGCTGAAGGTGTTAAGAGAGGTGTTTGGGAGGCAGGAGGCTTGCCACTTGAATTTCCTGTAATGTCTTTGGGTGAAACTCAAATGAAACCAACTGCAATGCTTTTTCGTAACCTTTTATCTATGGATGTTGAGGAAAGTATTAGGGCTTATGGAATTGATGGGGTAGTTTTGTTAGGTGGCTGCGATAAAACTACACCAGGACAATTAATGGGCGCAGCAAGTGTTGATTTACCAACAATTGTTATCTCTTCTGGCCCTATGCTAAATGGCAAATATAAAGGCCAAGATATTGGTTCTGGAACTGATGTATGGCGTTTTTCTGAGGATGTTAGAGCTGGAGATATGTCTTTGCAAGATTTTATGTCTGCTGAAACTGGAATGAGTCGCTCATCTGGGGTGTGCATGACTATGGGTACTGCATCTACAATGGCAAGCCTGGTTGAAGGGATGGGTTTAAGTTTGCCAACGAATGCTGCTATTCCAGCTGTTGATGCAAGGAGAATGGCTCTAGCACATATGACAGGAAAACGAATCGTTGAGATGGTTGAAGAAGGTTTAAATTTATCTAAAGTCCTTACAAAAGAAAGTTTTCAAAATGCAATTACATTAAATAGTGCAGTTGGGGGTTCAACTAATTCAGTAATTCACTTGTTGGCTTTAGCAGGCAGAGCTGAAATTGAGCTTACTTTAGAGGACTTTGAAAAAGCTGTAGATATACCTCTTCTTGTTAATTGCATGCCATCAGGCAAATACCTAATGGAAGATTTTTGTTATGCAGGCGGTGTTCCTGCAGTATTGGAGCAGATTAAGGATCATATAAAACCTGCTAATACGATTTTAAATAAAGACATAACTAATTACTTTAAGGGCGCTGAAACATTTAATGAGGATGTTATTAGGCCAATAAATAATCCATTAAAATCTGCAGCTGGGCTAAAGGTTTTAAGAGGAAATTTGGCTCCAAATGGAGCAATTATTAAGCCTGCTGCTGCAACAGAAGAATTGTTAAAGCACGAAGGTTTAGCTTATGTTTTTGAAGATATTGAGGATTTAAAGGCTAATATCGATAGGCCTGATCTTGCAGTAACAAAAGACTCTATTCTGGTGTTAAAGGGATGTGGGCCTAAAGGCTATCCAGGAATGCCAGAGGTTGGCAATATGCCAATACCAAAAGTTTTAATTGAGCAAGGAGTTAGAGACATGATTCGAATCTCAGATGCCCGCATGTCAGGCACCGCTTTTGGCACAATAGTGCTTCATGTATCTCCTGAGGCAAATATAGGTGGGCCAATCTCAATAGTGGAAACAGGCGATCGTATCCGTCTTGATACATACAATGGGGTACTTGAACTTCTAGTTGCTGAGTCTGAAATTGTTGAGCGTCTTAAAGCAAGGAAAGAACCAAAGGTAAATTACACCCGTGGATATGCAAAACTTTATATCGATCATGTCATGCAAGCTGATAAAGGTGCAGATCTTGACTTCCTAGTGGGTAAAGACACTCGACTTCCAACTAGGGAATCTCATTAATGAATGCTTACGCAATTTTTAAAGATTTAGAAGATACTTCAGTTTTTATTACTGGAGGTGGATCGGGTATTGGCGCATCAATAACTGAGGGTTTTTTAGCTCAAGGAGCTAAAGTCGCATTTGTACAGAGATCAAATTGTGATGAATTTCTAAATAAAGTTTCCTCAAAATATAAATATAATCCTTTATTTATTAAATGTGATATAACTGATATTGACGCTTTAAAGTCAGCTATATTGAATGCTTCCAAGGTCAATGGTGGAATTAATGTGCTTATAAATAATGCCGCTAATGACACACGCCATACCCTTGCTGAAATGACAACAGAAGAATGGGATCAGTCAATTAATATTAACCTAAGACCTCATTTTTTTACAGCTCAAGCGGTGGCCCCATTTATGAAAGCTCAAGGTGGTGGCAGTATTATTAATTTTTCATCAAACTCTTATATTATGGGCAATGCAGGTCTACCTGCTTATGTTACTTCTAAAGCTGGAATTACAGGCCTAACAAGAAGTTTAGCCAGAGAGCTTGGCGTTGATGGTATTAGGGTGAACACATTAATTCCAGGATGGGTTCTTACTGAAAGACAGTTAAAGCTCTGGGCAAATGAAAAAGATTTAGCAATTCATATGGAAAAACAATGCATTAAAGAGCACTTGATGCCTAATGATTTAATTGACTCCACATTATTTTTAGCTTCGAACGCGTCTCGAATGATGACCGGCCAAGCTTTAGTGATAGATGGTGGCGTAGTAGTTACAGGATAATAAATAATGATAGATGTAAAAGCTAAGTGGATTGCTGCAGATTGGGGAACGACTCATATGCGCGCCTGGGCTATTGATGAACAAGGTGAAGTTCTTGCTTATAGTGAATCTAATGAAGGTATGAAAGATCTTCAGCAGAATGAATTTGAGCCAGTATTATTGCGCCTTATTGAAAACTGGCTAGATAATAAAAAAATAACGCCTGTTATGGCTTGTGGAATGGTTGGTGCTCGCCAAGGATGGGTTGAAACGCCATATTTAAAAACTCCATGTGTACCTATAGATAAAACTCAACTTACAGTTGCTTCTACAAAAGATACTAGAATTCAGGTCAATCTGGTCCCGGGAGTAATGCAGCACAAGCCAGCAGATATTATGCGGGGTGAGGAAACTCAAATTGCTGGTTTTATTAAAGAAAATCCAAACTTTAATGGAATTGTCTGCCTTCCAGGCACTCACACAAAGTGGGTTAATGTAAAGGCAGGTCAGATAGAAAACTTTAGAACCTTTATGACAGGTGAGCTTTTTGGTGTAATTTCTAATAAAACTTTAATTAAGCATTCAATTGAGTCAGATGGGTGGGACCAAGCTAGTTTTGAAAATGGAGTCATTAAGGGTTTCGATAATCCAGGTTTAATTTCTTCAGATCTTTTTTCATTACGATCCGAATCAATAGTTAATGATTTAGACTCTAACTCTGCAAGATCAATTCTTTCGGGATTATTATTAGGTGTTGAGCTAAATGGGGCAAAAAATTATTGGAAAAATAAAAATGTAATTATTATTGGTTCTGAGCTTCTATCTAAAAATTATCAAAAAGGATTAAAAATACTTGGTGGAAAAAGTCATCCTTTTAGTCTTGAGGCTGCAACATTATCAGGGCTGACTTCTGCCTATATGGAACTTTACTCTGAATAAGAATATGAATAGAAATATAATTGCTATATTACGCGGCGTTAAACCAAAAGAAGTTCTTGATGTAGTCAATGTTATTGTTAGAGGGGGTATTAGCCAAGTCGAAGTGCCTCTTAACTCCCCTAATGCTTTTGAAAGTATCGAGCTAATTCGTGATGAATTTGATGGATTAATTCAATTTGGTGCTGGAACAGTAACAGATATAAAGCAGGTTGAAGTTCTTGCTAAAATTGGTGTGAATTTTATTGTTTCACCTAATTTTGATCCTGGCGTTGTTAAGGCAACTAAAGAGGCAAATATATTGAGTTATCCAGGAGTAATTACTCCAACAGAATGCTTCGCTGCACTAAATTCTGGAGCTGATGGTTTAAAGTTTTTCCCAGCTTCTCTTATTGGGGAGGAAAATTTAATCGCTTTAAAGGCTGTTTTGCCAGAAGATATACCTCTTTTCATGGTTGGCGGCGTTGGCCCAAAAAACTTTTTATCTTGGATTAAAGCTGGAGCTACTGGTTTTGGAATAGGATCAGGGCTATATAAGGCTGGTGAATCTTCTGAAGTAGTTTCTAAAAAAGCTGAATCAATTGTTTTGGCTTATGATGAAGCGCAAAAATGATAAGTGACTATCTTCCTTTAGATTCGTCTGATTTGGGTGAAGGTCCATTATGGCATCCAAAACTAAAGTCTCTATTCTGGTTTGATATTAATTCCTTTAAGTTGCACAATTGGAATAACTCTAAACTCAAAACCTGGGTATTTTCTGAGCCAGTTTCAGCGGCAGGATGGATTGATGAGGAGCATTTAATGGTTGCGACTGCATCCTCATTAACTAAACTTACCTTAGCAACTGATGAAAGAGAGGTGATAGTTGATTTAGAGGCTGATATGGCTCACACCCGATCAAATGATGGGCGCGCTGATCCATGGGGCGGTTTTTGGATTAGTACAATGGGACTTAATGCGGAAGCAGATGCTGGTTCTATTTATCGCTTCTATAAAGGCGAGCTAAGACAGTTACACCAAGATATAACAATCCCTAATAGCATTTGCTTTTCCCCAGATAAAAAGTTTGGATATTTTGCAGATACACGTAAACAGAAAATTTGGAAGCAGAAATTAGATGAATCTAATGGCTGGCCTACTAATGAGCCAGTTATTTTTGTTGATCTGGAGCCTCAAGGTTTTCGTCCTGATGGTTCAGTGTGTGATAGTGAGGGATTTCTATGGAATGCCCAGTATGGCGCCTCTAGGCTGGCAAGATATAGTTCTAATGGTCAATTAGATCAAGTAGTTAACTTTCCAGTTTCTCAGGTTACTTGCCCTGCTTTTGGCGGTGACTCATTAAATACTATTTATACTACTTCGGCCTATCAGAACTTAAATAGTGAAAATTTAAAGGTTGAGCCTTTAGCTGGTAAAGTATTTTATTTTCAATCAGAGATAACTGGTTTAGCTGAATATCAAGTTATAGCGTGAGGAGATTATGATTCCAAAACTAGGAAGTTGTTATTATCCAGAACATTGGCCAGAGACTCAATGGGAAAAAGATGCTAAGGATATGATAGAGTCCGGCTTAACTTGGGTTCGAATAGGTGAATTTGCCTGGAGCCGATTAGAACCTGAAGAGGGTGCTCAAAATTTTAAATGGCTTGACCGAGTTATTGAAGTTTTAGGCAGTGCTGGATTGAATGTGGTTATGAGCACTCCAACTGCAGCTCCTCCAAGATGGGTTGTTGATAAATGGCCAGACATGCTTCTAGTTGATTCTGATGGACGTTCTCGTAAATTTGGGTCAAGGAGACATTACTGTTTTTCTCATCAAGGCTATCTCCAGGAATCATCAAGGATTACAAAGCTTGTTGCAGAGAGGTATGGAAAAAATCCTTACATTAAAGCATGGCAATTAGATAATGAATATGGCTGTCATGACACTACTTTGTCTTTTAGTGCTTCATCAAAAAGTTCATTCAAACTTTGGTTATCTAATAAATATAAGACGATTAAAAGTCTTAATGAGTCTTGGAGTAATGTCTTCTGGTCGATGGAATACAATAGTTTTGAGCAGATTGAATTACCAAATCTAACCATTACTGATGCCAATCCTATTCACGAATTAGACTTCAGAAGGTTTAGCTCTGAGCAAGTAGTGAAGTTTAATCGTTCTCAAGTTTTAGTAATGCGCAAATATACAAAAATGCCACTTATCCATAATTATATGGGGAAAATTACGGATTTTGATCATTATGAAGTAGGCAATGATTTGGATATTGCTAGTTGGGATAGCTATCCTTTGGGATTTTTAGAAGATCGTTCGACTCAAAATGAAGACTTTAAACTTAAATTTATGCGTTTTGGAGACCCTGACTTCCAAGCATTTCATCATGATTTATACAGAACTGTTGGGCGAGGACGTTGGTGGGTAATGGAGCAACAGCCAGGACCAGTTAATTGGGCGCCCTACAATCCAGAGCCTGCTACTGGAGCAGTTAGGCTTTGGTCATGGGAGGCTATTGCTCACGGCGCAGAAGTGGTAAGTTATTTTCGATGGAGACAGGCACCTTTTGCTCAGGAGCAAATGCACGCAGGCCTTCAAAGACCAGATGGTGAGGCTGCCCCTGGCTTAATTCAAGCCTCTCAAGTTAATTCTGAGTTAAAAGAATTTGATGGCATTCAGCAAGTTCAATCAAAGGTCGCTATAATTTTTGACTATGAAAGCTGTTGGGCATGGGAAATTCAAGCTCAAGGTAAAGACTTTAGTTATTTTGAATTAGTTTATGAATACTATCAGGCGCTTCGAAGTCTTGGTTTGTCAGTTGATATACTCCCTCCAAATCAAAAAGATTTAACTGGATATAAAATTGTACTTGCTCCTGGGCTAATGCATTTTGATAAAAATCTTAAGGCAGCAATTCAATCCTTTAAAGGCGTTTTAATTTCAGGTCCAAGATCTGGCTCAAAAACATTAGATATGGCTATTCCAAAAGATTTACCACCAGAAGTTCCTGGTATTGTTGGCACCGTTGCTAGTGTTGAGTCTTTGAGGCCAAATGCCAGTATTTCAATTAAAGCTGGAGGTAGTTTTAATCGCTGGATGGAAACTTTAGTAGATTGTGACAATGTTATTGAGGAGTGTGAGGATGGCCGTCCAGCAGTCATTGGACAAACAAATAGACTATATTTAGCGGGTTGGGGTAATCAGGAGGCGTTAACAAGAGTATTTAGGGATGCTTGTTTATCTCAAAATATTTCTACAATGGATCTGCCTGATTGCGTTAGAGTTCGTGAAACATTCAAGCATCGCTTTTGGTTTAACTATAGTGAGAAAGAGTCGATAGTTGGAGCAGTTAAACTTCCTCCTTCTGGAGTTTTTTGGGAGTCTCTTTAAAGACTTTTTGTTATCTGATTCTAAGTTCAGTTTTAGGGTCAAAAAATAAAGCTGAAGTTGTATTTGCTTCTATTCCAACTTTTGATCCTGTTAAGGGTAATTTTTCTTCTCTTGACTCTACGACCACTCTTTCACCACTCGAAGTTTTTAAGTAGACATATGAGATATCTCCAAGAGCTTCAGTGAACTCAACTTCAAGATCTCCAGTCTTAATAAGTTGTAAATGCTGAGGTCTTAATCCAACAATTAACTCAGATATAGAGGAGCTTATCGCTTTACTTACTTTAATTTTTGAGGACTCAAGGTCAGGAATTATTAGCTTTGAATCAACAATACTACCCTTTAAAAAATTGATTGTTGGTGAGCCTATAAAACCTGCAACAAAAATATTTTGTGGATCTTCATATAATTCTAGAGGTCTGCCTACTTGTTGAATTAAGCCTTCTTTTAGAACGACTATTTTATCAGCGAGTGTCATTGCCTCTACTTGGTCATGCGTAACATAAACGATAGTTGTCCCTAGTTCACGATGAAGACGAGAAATTTCAACACGCATTTCGACTCTAAGTTCAGCGTCAAGGTTTGATAAAGGCTCATCAAATAAAAATACTTCTGGACCCCTTACAATTGATCTTCCAATGGCAACTCTTTGTCTTTGGCCACCTGACAAGGTTTTAGGCTTTCTATCCATGAAATCTTCAAGGTGTAAAATACTCGCAGCATCATTAACTTTCTTGTTAATTTCATTAGTAGGAACTTTTGTCATTTTAAGACCAAAGCCCATATTTTCTCTAACGGTCATGTGGGGGTATAAAGCATAAGACTGAAAAACCATTGCAATGCCTCTGTCTGCTGGATGCATTGAAGTGACATCTTTGTCACCAATATGAATCTGTCCAGTAGTTACTTCCTCAAGACCAGAGATCATTCTAAGTAGAGTTGATTTTCCACAACCTGATGGCCCAACAAAAACACAAAACTCACCATCCTCGATTTCTAAATCAATTCCATGGATAACTTGTACTTTATCATATTTTTTTGTGGCTTTAGATATCTTTAAAGATGCCATATCAAAGGTGTCCTTATATTAATTATTTTGTTCAGGAAAATTCCAGGCTCCAGCCTCTTTTCCAATTAGTTTAGAGGTCTCAAGTAATTGAGGCTTGAATTCTTCAAGGCTCTCTATACTATGTATGTCTATTGAGCTAGTGATTGATAATCCACCAATCACCCTCCCTTTTGAAGACAAAATAGGAGACGAAATACAAATTATTTTTGCTTCATGCTCCTGCTTATCAAAAGATATCCCTTGTTTTTTTATTAGAGATAGCTCTTTGCGAAGCTCTTTTTCAGAGGTGATTGTAAAGTCAGTATATTTAAAGAATGCTTGTTTAGAAATTACTCTACTTAGTGCATCTTCATCTAAAAATGCCATCATTGCCTTACCTACTCCAGTGCAATATGCAGGTCCAACTTTACCGGCTTGAGAATACATTTCAATTGGAGAGCTAGGGTTTCTCTTGTCAACATACAATACTTGGCCGTTATCAAGCTGAGCCAAGTGAACAGTTTCACCAACCTTATCAGACAGTTTATCTATAAATGGAAGGGCAATAGGGGCGAGCGAGCTTTGAAGCCAAGCTGCATGAGCCATGCGAACTAATTTCAGTCCCAATTTATAGGTTTGCTCCTCATCATTGTAACTCAGCATATTTTGATTTAGGAGTGTCTGAAGAAGTCTATATAAAGTCGCCTTAGGATACTTGCTGGTTTTTAAAAGACTTGAAAATCGAACTGGCGAGCCAATTTCTGCAACTTCATTTAGAACATCCAGCGCTTTGCCTACTGTCCCATCTCCTCGTTTTTCTGCTGCCATAATTTACTAGTTTTTTTAAAATTTTTATTAATTGAATCAACTGTTGTATATGATGAACAGCTCATTTACTGATTTAATTTTAGCAGATAATGTATACTATTTTGAATAAGTTTACAATAGTAGAACTTAGTTCCATTATTTGGAAATAGGATTCCTTAATTATGACAAATTTAAATAAATTTATTCTATCAATAGATCAAGGAACTACCTCCTCTAGAGCGGTAATATTTGATTCAAATTATCAAATTGTATCAATAGGTCAGAAAGAGTTTACTCAGTTTTTTCCGAATTCAGGCTGGGTTGAGCATAACCCAGAAGAAATTTGGCTATCAGTTCTAGATAGCTGCGCTATTGCCATTGAAAAGGCAGAAATTAATAGTAGTCAAATTGTTTCAATAGGAATTACAAATCAGCGTGAAACTACTATTGTTTGGGATAAAGATACTGGAAAGCCCATATATAATGCAATTGTTTGGCAGGACAGAAGAACTTCTGATGAATGTCAAAAGCTCCGAGATCTTGGGCATGAAAAAGATGTTACAAAAAAAACTGGACTTGTACTTGATCCATATTTTTGCGCTACTAAAATCTCTTGGATTCTTGACAGTATTGATGGTGCTAGAGATAAGGCAAATGCTGGTAAATTGCTATTTGGAACGATAGATAGTTTTCTACTGTGGAGATTAACTAATAAAAAAGTTCATTCAACGGATGCTACAAATGCATCTAGAACTCTTTTATATAATATTCATGAAAGCTGTTGGGATGAGGATTTACTTAAACTTTTTAATATTCCTAAATCAATGCTACCAAACGTCTGCGATAGCGCATCAAACTTTGGTGAAACTGAAAAATCTTTTTTTGGCTCTAAAATACCTATTTGTAGTCTAATTGGTGATCAGCCCTCTGCTTTAGTAGGCCAAGCCTGTTTTAAGCCAGGCATGGTTAAATCTACCTATGGAACTGGTTGTTTTGTTTTAATAAATACTGGAGAGGCTGCAGTTGAGTCAAATAATAAATTATTAACAACAATTGCATATCAAATTAAAAATAGGCCTTGTTACGCTCTTGAGGGGTCAATTTTTGTGGCTGGCGCTGCTGTTCAGTGGCTACGTGATAAGCTTGAGTTTATAGATAAAGCCGATCAATCAGATATCTTGGTAATGAAGGCTAATCCAAAAGAAAATGTATATTTTGTTCCTGCATTCGTTGGACTTGGTGCGCCTTATTGGGACCCAGATTGTCGAGGCGCTTTATTTGGCCTGACAAGAAACACAGGTCCTGCAGAAATTACAAAAGCTGCCTTAGAGTCTGTGTGTTATCAAACTTGTGATCTTTTAAATGCAATTTCAAAAGACCTTGGAGATAATGAATTAAGTGCTATTAGAGTAGACGGAGGTATGTCGGCTTCAAATTGGACTATGCAGATGCTTGCAGATTTACTTAATTTACCTGTTGAGCGCCCAAAAAATTTAGAAACAACTGCTTTGGGAGCGGCTTATTTTGCTGGAATGCAGATGGGTTTTTATCCTCCAATCGAGGAATTTGCAAAATCGTGGAAAACTGAAAATCAATTTAATTCAAAAATGACAGATTCGAATAGAGAGAAAAAACTATCAGGTTGGAAAGATGCTGTTAGTAGAACTCTTTCTAATAAGCATCCTATTTAAAAAAGAATTATTTCTTTTCTAGCTATTCTCTATATTTTTTGCTTCCACCCCGACTCTAGGATCTCACCTGAAGCAATTAAAATTGGATAAGCTACTGAAGATAAAAGACTATTTACTTTCTTATAGTCGCGAATAACATCAATGTGCATAGAGCTGGTTTCTAAACTATCAGTAATGCCTTTTCCAATCCTCTGAAGGTGTTTAGTGACTGAGCGTTTTTCAAGATTATGGAGCTCTTGTTTTTTCTCATAAAGCACTCTTGCAAGCTCACAATCATCAGAGACAAAGGTATTAATAGCTAGATCATAATTCGAACAAACGACCTCATGTATAGAGATAATTTCATTTAATCCTTCTTTTGAAAACTGTATATGTTTATCAATTTTCTTTCCAGAGATGTCCATTAAGCTATTATTAACAATGTCACCAATATGCTCCATATTTGTAGTAAAGTTAAGGATATTTAAAGCTTTTTGAGTCTCTGTAGGCGTTAATTCTTCTTGTAAGATTCTTGCAATATAAAGCTTGATTGAATCAAATATATTATCCACTATGTCTTCATTTTTAATCACTTCACTGCGTAAGGCAGTATTGTCATCTCGAAGAACGGCTAGTGAAGATACAACCATTTTTTGTGAAATCTCAGCCATGTGAATCGCTTCACGTTTTGCACTAGCAAGAGAGATTGCTGGCATTGCAAAATTATTTGCTTCTAAAAAACTAGGCTGACTAAGCTCTTTCTCCTCAAGATTAGAGAGCATTTTTGTTGCAAGTGCAAGGATATTTTTAGAAAATATAACCCCAGCAATAGCCACGATCAAATTTAAAGAGAGGTGATAAATTGCTGGAAATAATTCAAGAGATACAAACTTTAATCCATGCGTTGAAACAAAGTCAACAAATGGATAGAAAGCTAAAATACAGATTACTCTTATAATAAGATTTGCTAATACTGGTGTCAGCTCCTGTATGGAGCCTCTCCAGTTCGAGATAAGAGGAAGCATTCCACTTCCTAAATTTGCACCTAATACTAAGTATAGCCCTTCATTTAAGCCGATCACACCTGTTGCTAGAAAGCTTACAGAGAGTAAAACAATTGCTAAACTTGAGTATGAAAGATAAGTCAGAATTAACGCCAAAAGAATAAAAAATACGGGCTGATCCTCAAATATATTTAACAGTGCAGTAAATTGTTTTAGTTCAGATAGGCCGCCTGCAGTTGATGCAATTAATGAAAGTGCGAATAGAATTAATCCTAGCCCACTAATTGCTCTAAAAACATTTTGCCATTTGTTAATTTTAGAGCCAATAAAACCAAAAACTCCAATTGTCAAGAGTAATGGCGCAAGAGTCGTAAATTTTTGAGAGGCAATAAGAACCGCTACTGAGGTTCCAACATCAGCTCCTAACATTGTTATAAAAGCAGAGCCAACACTTATGAGGCCCTGGCCTGCGAATGAGGCTGATATTAAAATGGCTGCTGTGCTACTTTGCAATAATGCGGCAACCAATAAACCTGATGTAAATGCGGGTAAAGTCTTACCTTCTGATCGACGCGCTAAACTCTTTAGATTGTTACCATAGGAGCGCATCACTCCAGTTCGAACCATTCGTAGCCCCCACAATAGTAGGGCAATTGATCCTAAAAGTTCAATTAGTAGACTCATGCCGAAATAGTCTCCTGATTCTCTGAAGATGCAATGTTTTCAAAGGATTGTGATTTTGTATTGTAATTTTTCAAAAATAAGTTAAGGTTTTCTACTTCTGTCTTGGAGAGTAATAATCCAAGCTTTGATCGCCTAAAAAGAATATCATTTGAAGACCTAGCCCATTCCTTATTAATTAAATATTTAACTTCAGCTTCATATAATCCGGCTCCAAAATTTTCACCTAATGAGTCTAAACTATCAGCATCACCAAAAATATCAAAAGAAAGCTCTCCGTATGATCTAGCAAGTCTTTTTATGAGTTCATTTGTAAAAAAGCTATATTTACTTTTAAGCTTGGCTTCAAATTCAGAAAGAGTTGCGACTTTGATGTCTCCACCAGGAAGGTGAGAATTTTCAGTCCATGACTTGCCTCGTTTACCAAGAAAATTTTCAATATGACTAAGAATCGTTTCTGACAATCTTCGGAAAGTTGTAATTTTTCCGCCAAAGATATTAATCATCAACGAGTAGTCGTATTCTTTAGCTGAGACAACATAATCTCTAGTTGCCTCTTGAGCTTTACTTACGCCATCGTCATAGAGCGGTCTCACACCTGAGTAACTCCAGACAATGTCTTTAGTTGTGATTTCTTTTTTTAAGTAACTACTTGCTGACTCACAAATATAGGTTTTTTCATCCTCACTTATTTTTACTTGATCAGCCGACTCACCATGATCAATATCTGTTGTACCAATCATTGTGAAATTATCTTCGTATGGAATTATAAAGAAAATACGCCCATCTTTATTTTGGCAGATATATGACTTGTCACCCTTATATAGTTTATTTACAACAATATGACTTCCTCTGACAAGGCGAACATTTTTTGAATCTTTAACTTTAAAAGATTCTTTTAAAACCTCGTCAACCCAGGGTCCAGAGGCATTAACAAAGGACTTTGCCTTAATAAGCTCTACTTTACCACTTAAGGAATTTTTTGTGGAGATTGACCACAATCCATTGGAGCTAGTTGCATTTGTTACCTTAGTGTAGTTTCTTAATGATGCTCCTTTTGATGCGGCATCAACTGCGTTTAATATAACCAGCCTAGAATCATCTACCCAGCAATCTGAATACTCAAACCCAGACTTAAATGTCTCTTTAAGTGGTGAGTTTGCTTTTTGACTGGCGAGATTTACACTGCTTGTGCCCGGTAAAATTTTTCTATGTCCTAAGTGGTCGTAAATTGCTAATCCCAATCTTAAGAACCACCTGGGCCTCATTCCTTTTGTGTGAGGAAGAATAAATCTCATTGGCCAAATTATATGGGGCGCCATCTTTAATAAAATTTCACGCTCCTTTAGAGACTCCTGAACTAGGCGAAACTTATAATGTTCAAGATAACGAAGGCCTCCATGAATGAGCTTAGTAGAAGATGATGAAGTGCCAGAAGCAAAGTCATTCATTTCACATAGACATACTGAGTAACCTCGTCCAGCAGCATCTCGAGCTACTCCAACGCCATTAATGCCTCCACCAGCTATAAATACATCATAAATTTTATCGTTTATATTTGACATTTATTTTGAACAAATAAGTTTAAAAAAACTATCTCCTTAAAAGAAAATTAGCAAGCTCAACAAAACCTTCACCTGAGTGCTTTGATGTTATATATTTTGGTGGTTGATTTAATTCATCAATAAAATCCATAACATTTGCTACTCCAACCGATTTAGCGAAATAATCGAACATCATTGAGTCATTTGGCGAGTCACCAATAAAGAGAACTTCATTTTGTATATTTGATTTACTGATCCCAAATACTTGATTCAGTGTGGATAGGCTTGTCGATAGTTTATTGTGGCTTCCAATCCAGCAATTCACATGGATTGAACTAACCTTTGCAATTGCGCCAGCATTTTCAGCAATTTTGACAATATCTTTAATCTTCTCAGGTGATAGTAGTGATACGTCTTCAGCAAAATCAATAGCTAGGTCTGTATGCCTATAATCCTGGTCAGAAGCTAAGGCAGATCCAGAGACGTTTTTAAGGATGGAATTTTTAATATCATGAAGAGCTAGATGATTCTCTTTTCGCTCCTTTGAAGTCTGACAATAAGTTTGCTGCATTTTTTTAGATTCATGATTATAACTAAAGAAAAAAGCACCATTCTCTCCAACTACACCATTAACTGGCCACATTCTGGCAATGTGATCACACCAACCTGCACATCGACCCGTTACTGGAATAACTATAAAGCCAGAATTTGATAAATTTTCTAGAGCGCTATAAGCATTACTTTTTAGTCTCCCATTAGTAGTCAATGTGTCGTCAATATCTGTAAGAATGATTTTTACCTCATTCAGTTGTTGCTTAGACATAGCGGAAATATTATCCATTTGTTCTCCTAATTCTTTAGTAATAAGTAATTAGATTTGGCTTATTGATATAAATACATGAGCAATAATGCAATAAATAAAGACTTTTTTAATTATATGTTCATATGAACAATTTTATTGATATTTTATCATAATTAACCAGTATTTATGCGATTATTAGTGGAATATATACGTCTAATTAAAAATAATATTCAAATCAATAGTATTATGGTAGAATTATAGTTCAAATGAACTTTTTTGGTTATAAAAATGGATTTAACTGCTCGACAAGCTGAAATCTCAGATCTTCTTCGTCAAGAAGAATTTATTACAGTTGAGACTCTGGCTGAACGATTTGAGATTACTACTCAAACAGTTAGAAGGGATATAAATGCACTTTGTGATTTTGGCCAGGCAAGGCGAAAACATGGTGGTGTTGAGTCCATATCAACTGAAGGGAATCTTGCTTATGGAACAAGGCAGGTTCTTAACAGAGTCGCTAAAAGAGCCATAGCAAAACATGCTGCCAAGCTAATCCCAAATGGTAGCTCAATATCCCTTGGAATTGGAACCACTCCTGAAATGGTTATGAGGGCACTTTTAAGACATAAAGATTTAAAGATTTATACAAACAATTTAATAATTGCACAAACAGCAAGTGCGAACTCTACTTTCGAAGTTAATTGCTCTGGTGGCCGTATTCGAAGCGGAGATTTTGATATGCTTGGAAGTCCTGTAGAGAGCTTTTTTAATTCTTACATGACTGACTTTAGCGTATTTGGCGTTGGTGGAGTTGATATGGATGGAGTCCTTTTAGACTTTGATGATGAAGAGGTTCAGATTAGAAGAGTGATACTTAATAACTCACGTGAAAGTCTTTTGGTTTTAGATCACGAAAAGTTTGGTCGTTCTGCACATGTTCGTGGTGGACAAATTCAAGATGTGTCAAAAGTTATATGTGATCAAGAGCCACCTAAAGAGATATGCCAGATTTTGAATGATTCTGAATCAGAGCTAATTATTTGTGAGAAGGAAGAATTATGAGTTCAATTGAAGTAAAAAACCTATCTAAAAGCTGGGGTGAAATAGAAGCCGTTAAGGATGTTTCTTTTGTTGTTCCAGAAAAATCATTTACAGTTTTGTTAGGACCATCTGGCTGTGGAAAATCTACAATTCTTAAAATGTTATCAGGATTAGAGACTGTTACTTCTGGTTCTATCAAAATCAAAAATCGTGATGTTACAAATCTAGAAGCATCAAAAAGAGGCGTTTCTATGGTGTTTCAATCATACGCACTCTTCCCTCATCTTAATGTTAAAGAAAATATTCAATTTGGCCTCAAAGTAAGAAAGGTTCCTGCTGCAGAACGTGAAAAACGCGTTGCTGAAGCGGCAAATGCAGTTGGATTATCTGATTTATTAGATCGAAAGCCATCAAACTTATCTGGTGGTCAGCGCCAACGTGTTGCATTAGCAAGGTCAATTGTTTCTGATCAATCTGTTTGTTTAATGGATGAGCCATTATCAAACCTAGATTCAAAATTACGCGCAGAAATGCGTGATGAAATTCGTGATCTTCAGCAAAGGCTTGGTCTAACAGTTGTCTATGTTACTCACGATCAGGTAGAGGCAATGTCTATGGCTGATCAAATTATTCTTCTGAACTCTGGTCAAATTGTTCAAAAAGGTGCACCTGAAGAAATATACAATTACCCAAACAGTATTTTTAGTGCGCAATTTATTGGCCTTCCTCCAATGAATATCTTAAATCTTAAAAAAATTGATATAACGGCTCTCAGTAATGAAAACCAAAAGAAGATTGAAATTAGTAAAAATTCTATTAATCTTGGAATTAGACCAGAGCATCTTAATTTTTCAAAAAAAGGACTACCTGTAACTGTCAAAGGAATTGATTACTTTGGTGGTGAAACTGTTTTTAAAATTAGCCACCTAGAGCAAAATTTCTTTCTTCGTGAGCCAAGACAACCAAAAATTCATCTGGATGACAAACTAAATATTAGCTGGGATCCTGAGGATATGCATTTGTTTAAAAAAAATAATCAACGCTTTATTTCGTAGGGGTATTGATAAATAACAAATGAAAGTTACTACGATTTTTTTAATGAGGAGAAGTTAAATGAGTAAGTTTTTTAAAAAACTTTCGTATAGCTTGACTGTTGCACTAGGTATTTCAATGATATCTGGTGCTGCAATAGCTAAAACGGAATTGACAATGTACTATCCAGTTGCTGTGGGTGGTGCTTTAACGCAAACTGTTGACGCAATGGTTGCAGACTTTATGTCTAAAAATCCAGACATTGAAGTAAATGCAATTTATTCAGGTAACTATGACGATACCAGAATAAAGGCACTTACTGCTTTGGAAAGTGGAAAGCCAGCACAGCTATCAGTTATGTTTTCAATTGATGTTCATGAGCTTCGTGAACTTGACGCAATTGTTCCTTTTGATGACTTAGTTTCAACAAGTGAAGAGAAGGCATGGTTAAATTCATTCTATCCATCATTGATGGAAAATGGAGTTGCAGCAGGTAAAACATGGGGTATTCCATTTCAGCGTTCAACAATTGTTATGTACTATAACAAAGATGCATTTCGTGAAGCTGGTTTAGATCCAGAAACACCTCCAGCAACTTGGGGTGGGCTAATTGCAGCAGCTAAAGCACTGACTAAAGATGACGGCTCTCAATGGGGACTTATGATTCCATCGACAGGTTATCCTTATTGGATGTTTGGTGCGCTTGCAATGCAAAATGGCCAAACTCTTATGACTAGTGGTGATAAAACTAACTTTGATCATCCAGATGTTATTGAAGCTCTTGAAGTATGGAAGAGCTTTGGTGAAGAGCATAAAATTATGCCTAAAGGCACAATTGAATGGGGTACGCTTCGTCAAAACTTCTTAGAAGGTAAGACAGCTATGATGTGGCATTCAACTGGTAACTTAACGACAGTTAAAAAGAAGGCTAACTTTGACTTTGGTGTTGCAATGCTTCCAGCAGGAAAGCGTCGTGGTACGCCAACAGGTGGAGGAAACTTCTATATCTTTAAGGACACTTCTGATGAAGAACGTAAAGCATCAATGAAGCTAATTAAATTTATGACTGCTCCTGAAAATTCTGCTAAGTGGTCTGTAGCTACTGGTTATATGGGCGTTAGTCCTGATGCATATGAGACAGACACTTTGAAATCATATGTTGCAAGTTTTCCACCAGCAGCAGTTGCACGTGATCAACTGAAATATGCAACAGCTGAATTTTCAACTTACCAAACAAGTCGAGTTAAAAAAGGATTGAATGATGCTATCCAAGCAACACTTGTAGGAAGTAAAACAGCTAAAGAAGCTCTAACAGATGCGCAAGCCGCTGCTGAGCGTATTTTAAAACCTTATCGTTAAACTGATTAGGTAAATTTGGCGGGCATTTAAATTTTGCCCGCCACTTAATTATTTAGACTTTTAAAATAATAATAATGAAAGATAACGTTCGAAATTTTCAGGGTTGGTTATTATTTGCACCTGCAGCGATATTGCTTCTGGCGTTTACCCACTATCCAACTATAACAACTTTTCTTAATAGTTTATATACGAATAAATCAATTATACGACCAAGAAGATTCTCTGGAATTGAAGGTTATGAGAGTATGTTAAGCGACCCAATATTCTGGAAAGTTTTTGCCAATAATATGTGGCTTGCTCTTGGAACAATTCCTACATCTATTGGTTTAGCAATCATAATGGCATTGATTGTTAATAAAGCTATCCCAGGAAGGGGATTGCTTAGAATGGCCTACTTTACACCAACAATGCTTCCAATGATTGCGGTAGCGAATATATGGTTATTCTTCTACGCACCTGAAATTGGATTAATTGATCAGGCAACATCTATTTTTGGTTTTGAAAGCACCAACTGGCTTGGAAGTCCGTCAACTGTCCTTCCTTCTATTATGGTTATGACTGTCTGGAAAGAGGCCGGTTTTTTTATGGTTTTTTATCTTGCTGGTCTTCAAACAATCTCACCAGAACTTGAGGAAGCTGCAAAACTAGAGGGCTCTTCTCGATGGAATTATTTTTGGCGCGTTCAATACCCTTTACTTCTTCCAACTACATTATTTGTTCTTATTAATGCCTTTTTAAATTCTTTTAAACTTGTCGATCATTTATTTGTATTAACTAAGGGCGGTCCAGACAATGCAAGTAACTTAATCTTATATTACATTTATGAAACTGCATTCGCATTTCTAGATGTTTCGTATGCTTCTGCATTAACTATATTTTTACTAGTGCTTCTGGCGCTTACAGCTTTAGCACAATTCTTATTTATTGAAAAACGAGTCCACTACAGATGACATATAAAAATAGATTTACATCAAGTTTGGAGTTAATGGGCGCCTACATCTTAGCGGCATTTTGGGTACTCCCTCTTCTTTATGCTTTTTGGGCTGCATTTCACTATAGTAATGATGCTATTCACTTTAATATTTTTTCTCCTTTAACTCTTGATAACTTTCGTGAGGCTTGGAGTCAAGCTCCTTTTCTACGTTATGGTTTGAATACATTTTTACTGGTGTCTTTTATACTTCCTGGACAGTTATTAATTTCAACTTTAGCTGCGTATGCCTTTGTCCGTTTTAAATTTAGTGGTGCAAATGTTGCATTTGCTCTGGTTTTAGTTCAGTTAATGATTACTCCAGAAATCTTAATTGTTCAAAACTATGTCACTCTCTCCAAACTAGGATTGGTAGATACAATAACCGGTATGGGGTTGCCTTATGTCGCAAGTGCATTTTGTATCTTCTTGCTTCGTCAAACATTTAAATCTATTCCAAAGGAATTAGAGGATGCAGCTGAATTAGAAGGCTGCAGTACAATGGGCATTTTATGGAAGGTCTACGTTCCTTTAGCAACTCCTACTTTTATTGCTTTTTCATTAGTTTCTGTAAGCCACCATTGGAATAATTTTTTGTGGCCACTAATTATTTCTAATTCGGTTGAAACAAGACCATTGACTGTTGGTTTAGGTATTTTTGGTTCTCCTGAGACTGGCGTGGACTGGTCAATCATGTCTGCTGCGACATTGATTTCAGTTGCGCCATTGCTCATTGCATTTCTAATATTTCAAAAACAATTTGTTCAGTCATTCATGCAGGCCGGTATTAAGTGATAACTGTCCTGACTTGGAATATCCAAAATGGGCAGGGCGTTGATGGAAATATCTCATTAAATCGAATTGCTGAATCAATCTTGAAGATGTGTAGCCCTGATGTTATTTGCCTCCAGGAAATCTCTGTTAATTGCACTCTATCAGATGGAACTCAACCGGATCAAGTTGCAGAGCTCTCAAATATTTTCAGTGATTATTCGTCTTTTTTTGGCCCAGCTTATGACATTAAACGTGAAAATTCTGATGTGAGAGAGCAGTATGGGAATCTTATACTTTCTAAATTTCCAATTTTATCTAGTTTTAACCATATATTACCTCAAACAGTTGATAACTCTTTTAGGCAGATGCCTCGACAATTAACAGAAATAACAATCGAAACTCCATTATTTCCTTTATGCATTATGACCACTCATCTAGAGTTTCATTCTGAATTCCAACGATGTGATCAAGTAAAGAGAATCGTATCTATTAACCAAGAAATTAATAATTTGGCTAAGATGCCTCCTTTGTTTGATAATAATGGGCCGTATAGAAAATTTGAAAGATCAGATAGGGTCATTCTTTGTGGAGACTTTAACTTTAACCCTGATTCTGTTGAATATAATTTATTGACTAGTAATGAGATAAACTCAAATTTCTTTCTTGATTCCTGGAGGCAATTAAATCCAAATTCAATGCATAGCCCAACATGTGGTATTTTTGATAAAAAACAATGGTCTGAAGGGCCACATTGTAGAGACTTTGGCTTTATAAGTTCAAATCTAAAGGGTAATCTTGATGGCATTGAAGTTAATGAAAAAATAGATGCTTCTGATCATCAGCCAGTTATGTTTACTTTTTCTTAGTTACTCTTTTTATAGTTAAGAATGTCTTTATTATTGATTTAAGTTTCAATAGTACTAATCATTTCATTGTGTATCATCAAGAAATTATTAAGTATCTGGCATTGGTATGACTAGCGTTAATCAAACCGCAATTTGGATTAAAAACCCCTTAGCTATTTTTGCAGAAGGTAGTGATGGTGGAGTTGTCATTAAAGGTCAAAAAATTATTGAATTAGTTCCTTTAGGGGGCTCTCCTTTATCGAATATAGATGAAACCTATGATGCAAGTGATAGTGTTGTTCTTCCTGGGTTGATTAATACGCATCACCACTTTTATCAAACACTTACTCGCGCTTATCCTGAAGCTCTTAATAAAGAGCTTTTTCCATGGCTTAAGAGTCTCTATAAAGTTTGGGCAAATATTCAACCAGAGATGCTCGCTGTCTCTTCAGAGCTCGCTCTGTCTGAACTGCTTCTTTCTGGTTGCACTACTGCGAGTGACCATCATTACTTGTTTCCAAGCCAACTTGAAAATGCTATAGATATACAGGTTGAAGAGGCTCAAAAGCTCGGAATGCGCGTTGTTTTAACGAGAGGCTCTATGAGTCTTGGAGAAAAAGATGATGGTCTTCCACCGCAATCTGTTGTTCAAACAAAAGAGCAGATACTAAGTGATAGTGAGCGACTCATCAAAACATATCATGACAGTCAAGAAGGCGCAATGATTCAGATTGCGTTAGCTCCTTGCTCTCCTTTTTCAGTGACTACTGATTTAATGATAGAAACTGCAGCGCTGGCTGAGCAGTATGACGTTCGTTTGCACACGCACCTGGCAGAGACGATAGACGAAGAAAATTTTTGTTTAGAAAAGTTTGGCTTAAGAACTGTCGACTATCTTGAAAGCGTTGGCTGGCTCTCTAATCGAACTTGGCTTGCGCATGGAATCCACTTCAATAAAGAAGAGATAAAGAAACTAGGCCGATCTGGAGTTGGTATTTGTCATTGTCCAAGCTCCAACATGATGCTAGCCTCTGGTATTTGTCATAGTCTTGAACTTGAAGAGGCTGGCTCTATTATTGGACTTGGAGTTGATGGCTCTGCGTCTAATGATGGATCCAATATGATTGCTGAGCTCAGGCAAGCAATGTACTTACAGCGTTTGCGTTATGGCGCCTCAAAGATTACTCATCAGAAGGCATATGGTTGGGCAACCAAAGGCTCAGCAGCGCTTTTAGGCAGAAATGATATTGGTGAGATTTCGATTGGTAGGCAGGCAGACTTGGCATTATTTAAGCTCGATGAGCTAAGATTCTCGGGCAGTCATGACTCTTTAGCAGCGCTACTTCTATGCGGCGCACAAAAAGCAGATAGAGTTATGATTGCGGGTCAGTGGAAGGTTGCAGATGGAAAAATTATCGGAAAAGATGAGTCTGAATTAATCAGTCGCCATAGCGGTGCAGCAAAAAAATTACGTCAATTAGCTAACGCATAACTTTTTCTTAATACTGCCATTGACTTGCTATATTAGTTAATTTATAATTCCAACTTGAATATTGTTACATAAATCAAGTTAGTTATGAATGCACCTAATCATGGAGGCGCCAGAAAGGGCGCTGGTCGTAAAAAAAACTCAGGCAGCTTTAAAGAGGAAACCAAGGTTATTAGAGTGCCTATCAGTCTTGTAGATTCGCTTATTCCTACGATTGAAGTTTATAAATCTCAAGTTAAATCTAAAGTCGAAGTCTTTTTAACTAAAGACAATCCAACGGAGCTTTCAATTCCAATTTTTACTTCTCGAGTGCAGGCAGGGTTTCCCTCTCCAGCAGATGATCATTTAGAGGATGCGCTTGATTTAAATACACACCTTATCCACCATAAAGAGGCTACCTTCTTTGTTAAAGCGCAAGGAGATTCAATGCTAGGTGCTGGCATTCAGCAGGGCGATATACTAATTGTTGACAAGTCTTTAAGCGCTAAAAGTGGAAAGATAGTTATTGCAGTTGTTGATGGTGAATTCACTGTTAAGCGCCTGCACAAATACAAAGGAAATATAACACTTAAAGCTGAAAACCCTGATTTTGAAGACATCAAAATTGGAGGTACTGACGAGCTTATTATTTGGGGAGTTGTGACCTCAGTTATACATCAGTATGAATAACCAGCCTAAGTTTGCGCTGGTTGACTGTAATAACTTCTACGCTTCTTGTGAAAGAGTTTTTGAGCCAAAACTAGAAGGCAAGCCAATTGTTGTTCTTTCTAATAATGATGGATGTATTATTGCGCGCTCCAATGAAGCCAAGGCATTAGGTATTAAGATGGGCGCTCCTTACTTTAAGGTAAGAGATTTAATTGCTAATAGCGGCGTTGTAGTAAAGTCCTCAAACTACCCTTTATATGGAGATATGTCCTCTAGAGTAATGAAGGTTATTAGTCAATTTTCCCCTATCCAAGAAGTCTACTCTATTGATGAGAGTTTTATAGATGTAGCAGGGCTTCCCCTTAATTTAATGGCTCATATGCACTCTCTAAGGGTTCAAGTTAAAAACTGGACGGGAGTCCCAGTGTGTATTGGTATAGGTAGTACTAAGCTTCTAGCAAAGCTTGCCAATCGCATTGCTAAAAAGTATTCAAAATTTAATGGCGTTTTCGATATAGATGACCTTCCCCATGAAAGATACTGCAAATTACTGCAATCGGTCGAAGTGGGTGATTTATGGGGAATAGGCAGACAAAGCGCTAAAAAGCTTAACCATATTGGAATTAATACAAGTTATGACTTTTATCAGGCAGATATTGGTGTTATCGAAACCCTTTTAGGCGTTAATGGAAAAAAGATTTATCAAGAGCTTCGTGGCAAATCATGTATTCCTATCGAGTTGATTCCTCCAACAAGGCAGCAGATTGTCTCCTCTCGCTCTTTTGGCGTTGATTTAAGCGACTTTGATGAATTAAACCAAGCTTTAACTGCTCTTACTAGAAAGGCTGTTAATAAGCTTAATAATCATAAGCTTGCAATGACAACTATGACTGTCTTTATTTACACCAATCCCCATAAAAAAAATACACCCTGCGTTCATCTATCAAAAACTGTAGGAATGCCAATTGCTATTGAGGATGAATCACAAATTATTCCATTGGCATCTCAAATATTGAGACTTATCTACAAGCCTGGTTATTCATTTAATAAAGGAGGCGTGGTATTAAGCAACTTGAGCAAAAACTATCGACAGCAAGATCTTTTTTCAATAAGTCAAAATAGTCAATCACAGGTATTATCTCGTAAAAAATCTAACGCCATAAAGGGCGTTAATAAAAGATTTAACGAATCAATTAAATACGCCAGCGAGGTTGGTAGCGATAGATGGCTTCCAAGAGCTGACTTTAGGTCAAATAGATATACTACAAACTGGTCTGAGCTGTTAATAATTTGAGTAGTTTGTCTTTAATGGACTAACTATTAGCTAACGATCAATTAGGAGTCATAATCAAAAAAATTAAGCACTGAATCCAATCCACTATAGTTAATTACTATGTCACATTTTTCTTCTAATACTGGCTTTGCTCGATAGGCAACTGAGATGCCAGCAATTTTCATCATTTCTAGATCATTAGCGCCATCACCAATTGCAATTACTTGATCTGTTTCTAGCTGATATAGCTCACAAAGCTCATAAATATAATTAGCTTTTTCTGAGGCATCAATAACTTTTCCTAGTACTTTTCCAGTAAGACAGTTATTATTAATTTCCACATTATTAGCTTGAAAAGTATCAAGGCCAAGTTGGCTCTTTAATCGCTCAGCAAAATAAACTAAGCCACCTGAAACAATAGCTGATTTAATGCCGAGTGATTTAAAGGACTTAATAAGCTCAGGAACGCCCGGACTTAATTGAAGGTGATTGTCAAAAACAGTCTCAAATAAGGAGATATTGACCCCATTGAGGATTGAGACTCTTTTTTTAAATGACTCTGTAAATTCTAAGTTGCCCAGCATAGCCTGTTCAGTAATTTCAGTTACTTCGTTTGACATGCCAGCTACTTTAGCAATTTCATTAATTGTTTCAATTGTAATTAGAGTTGAATCCATATCACTAACTAAGAGCTTAACTTCTGAAAAATTAAATGTCTCACTTATAAGGTTTAGATCAACTTTATTTAGTTCCCTTAAATGAGTAAGATTAAAGTTGTTACTAGTATGAATTCTAAAATGCTTTTTTCTTTGCTCTAGTTCGCCTTTAAGGCTTAATGAAAGCCTTTGAGCTAAAGATAAATCCTGGCTATGGATAATGATAGTTTTCATTAATAAATTAGTGTTTATATATTAGTCTGTATCGTTTAATATTTTATAGGATTAGGTGAATGCATTATTTTAAAAAATGATTCTTAAGTATTTTATATCGTAACATTTTGATACAAAGCCAAATATAACTAGGCTTTTGGATTGGTATAATCTTTCTACCTAATAAATTAATTATCAGATATGACACAAGTTTACAATTTTAGCGCTGGGCCATCAATGCTCCCTAGCTTAGTTCTTAAACAGATTCAACAAGAGCTACTTGAATATGGAAATTCAAAAGCTTCAGTTATGGAAATTTCTCATCGAGGCGCTGATTTTTTGGAGCTGGCTCATAAGTCTGAGAGGGATTTAAGGGACCTTTTAAGTATTCCTGACAACTATAAAGTGTTGTTTCTTCAAGGCGGCGCTTCTGCACAATTCTCAATGGTTCCAATTAACCTATTAAGAGGAAAGTCAAAGGCAAGTTATGCAAATACAGGCCAATGGTCGGTAAAGGCAATCGCTGAAGCTAAGCGTTATTGTGAAGTCAGTTTATGTACGGACAGCTCAGCAAATAATTTTACAGACATACAAGATTTTGATGATTGGAATATTGATCCAGATGCAGCTTACCTTCACTACACTCCCAATGAAACAATTGTGGGGTTAGAGTTTGACTATATCCCTGATGTTGAGATGCCATTAGTCGCCGATATGTCCTCAACAATTCTTTCTCGAGAAATTGATGTTTCAAAATATGGCGTTATCTATGCAGGCGCTCAAAAAAATATTGGCCCATCGGGACTGACTATTATTATTGTTAGGGAAGATTTGATTGGAGAGGTTATTTCTGGACAGCCAAAACTATTTGACTATTCAACCTATTCAAACAATGAGTCTATGTTTAATACGCCTGCTACCTTTCCATGGTACGCTGCTGGACGCGTTTTTGAGTGGCTGAAAGATTTAGGAGGATTGAGCGCAATACAAAAAATAAATCATACAAAAGCGCAAACTCTTTATCAGGCAATTGATAACTCTAATTTTTATTCAAACCCAGTTTCAATCAAATATCGCTCTTGGATGAATGTTCCATTTTTATTAGCAGATGACAGTCTTAATAACTTATTTTTAGAGCGCTCAAAAGAAGCAGGCTTGCTTGCACTTAAGGGGCATAAAAGTGTTGGCGGGATGAGAGCAAGTATTTACAATGCAATGCCGCAAGAGGGGGTTGATGCTTTGGTAAATTTTATGCATGACTTTGAAAGAGATTTTGGATAATGCATGACGTTTAGATGAATTTTTTTTGTCTATAAAATTGCAAAAATAAATATTAAGGTAATTCTAGATAGTTGGTCTAACCTAGTTTAAAATAGTAATAATTTCTTCAAAAAAATTTTTATGGATACCTCTCTAGCTAAAAAACCCGAAGATATTATCGAATACTGGGCCGAGTCTTTTAATAGTGGTAATTTAAAAGCTATTTTAGATTTATACAACGATGAAAGCGTTTTATTGCCAACCTTTTTGCCAGGAATTTTATCTACTAAAGTGCAAATAAAAAATTATTTTGAAAGAGCTATTAAAGCTACTGTTGGAGTTGAAATTGATCACTCTCAAACTATAGTCAAAAAAATATCAAAAAATAACTACGCCTTATCTGGTTCTTATGTTTTTGTTATCAATAAAGAAGATAATATCAAGCATAATTCGAGGTTTACTTTTCTTGTGGATATGCTATCCCAGTCTCCTATCAAGCATCATCACTCATCTAGAGTTCCATTTGAGCTTGCCCTTAGTTAAAAAGAATATCCTCTTTTAATATGCTTTACGTATCTACTGGAGTCCTTAGATTATTTTATTTTAGGATATCTGATTTATTTCGCTTTATTTCTTGAAAAAGCCATGGATAATATTAGACTTTATAAGTAATTTAAATTTAAGTTTCTATGAAAATTAATAATATAGATGGTGAAGTAGTTAAAGATAACGAAACGTACATTCTTAAAGATAATACTTCACTCAAAAACTTTGTCATCAGCTCAACGACCCTGCATGTTGGTAAATCAACAAAAGGCCATAATCATGATGGAAAAGAAGAGGTTTATTTGATTATGAGTGGAAGCGGAAAAATGGACCTTGACGACAAGACCATATTAATTGAAGGTGGCGATATGGTTCTGATTGAAGACGGTGTATTTCATCGGGTTCATAATACTGGTGATATAGATTTATATATGGTTTGTATATTTGATGGGGACCGAGAAAATGTTTATAAAAACTAACAATTCTAGAGTGATTTAATCATTTAATGTCTAGAGCGGTTTTAAGAAGAATCTGTGCAATTTCGTCTCTAGATCCAAAGTAATTTGCCACTTTAATTTTTATGCCCTGGATTCCTTTAGAGGCTTCTGTAATCTCATTAGGTATGTCTCTTGTTATATGAACCCCTGCAGATAGGAAATAAGGCAATATTGTTACTTTAGTTGCGCCAACTTCAGCGCACTCTTTAATTGCCTCTGGAATAGAAGGTGAGGCGAATTCAAGAAAAGCAGGCATTACTTTATCAAATTCTTTTGATTCAAATTTTGAAATTTTTTCAGATAAAGATTCAATCTCAATATTTGACTCTTCTCTTCTGCTACCATGAGCTACTAATAACAATATATGCATATTTATTTATATAACAATGTAAGTGAGAATGGGTACATAACTTCAATAGATACAATTAACATGTTTTACAGTGAAAGGCACTTTATAGGGTATCTTATCACCTTGAAAAATTTAAATTTGAGAGACTAAATTGTACCAATGTACTACAATTCATGAAACTGCAAGTGAGGCAAAAATTGGAATTCTTTTGTCTAATTTGGGAACGCCTGATGCCCCTACGAAGAAGGCTGTTAAGCCCTATTTAAGACAGTTTTTATCAGATACTAGGGTTATTGAGCCTCCACCACCTAGCTGGATTTGGAAAATTATACTCAACGGCGTAATCCTTAATATAAGGCCTAGAAAATCTGCAAAGGCCTATCAAACTGTGTGGGATACTCATGGTGAAGGATCACCACTTCTATCGATTGCAAAAAAACAAAAAACAGCAATAGCGATTGAGCTTGAAAAGAGCGCACCTGGTAAGTTTGTTGTGTCTTTAGGGATGAGCTATGGCAATCCATCAATGGGTTCTGCACTTGATGAGCTTGAAGCACAAGGTTGCAAAAATATCATTATCTTACCGCTTTACCCTCAGTACGCCGGGGCATCAACTGGCTCAGTATTTGATGCAGCTGCTAGAGAGTTTATGAATTGGCGAAATGTTCCTGACTTAAGGTTTATTAGTAGCTATAACAAAGAAGACTTATATATTGAAGCTTTAGCCAATAGTGTTAAAGAATATCAAGCTATTCATGGCAAGCCTGATCTGCTTCTTATGTCATACCACGGTATACCTAAGCGTTATTTTGATAAGGGTGATAATTATCCATGTCAATGCTGCAAAACTACATTCCTTTTAGCCTCTAAGTTAGATTTAAAACCCAACGAATATACTATGACGTTTCAATCTAGACTTGGCGCTGGAGAATGGATGAAAGAATATACTGATAAAACATTGAAAGCACTTCCAGGTAAAGGAGTGAAAAATGTCCAAGTTATCTGTCCAGGTTTTTCCGCAGATTGCCTTGAGACTATTGAAGAGATTAGTGAGGAAAATCATGATTATTTTATGGAATCAGGCGGTGAAGAATTTGGATATATCCCTGCGCTTAATGATAGAAAAGATCACATTGAATTTCTAAAACAGCTTCTACTAAAAAATGCAGTAGGATGGATGTAATAACATGAAAATTGTCATTCTTGGCGGCTCAGGATTGATTGGTAAGGCCCTTGCTAGAAGCCTTTTAGCTAGCCATGAAGTTCAGTGCCTTAATAGAAGCGCCTTTAAATCTGTAGACGTTTTATTTTCATTAGTAAATGATTGCGATCTTGTTATTCAATTGTCTGGGTCAACTATTGCAAAGCGATGGACTAAGAAGCATCTAAAAGAGGTTTGGGAAAGCAGGGTTGATACTACTCAAATGCTCTCTAAAGCAATAAGTATGATGACCACTAAACCAAGGGTTATGTGCGCATCAGGCGTTAGTTATTATCCTGAATCAGATTGCAGTAATCCTTGCTCTGAAAATGATACAAAAGGTGAAGGTTATCTTACTGAGCTTTCTGTAGCATGGGAAAGTGCTGCAAAATCTATCTCAAAGGACACCATAATTTTAAGATTTGGAGTTGTTCTTTCTAGAAGTGGAGGCGCCTTTATGAAGCTTTATTGGCCTTATTTTTTTGGTCTAGGCGGCCCAATTGCCAGTGGAAGCCAGTGTTTTTCTTGGATTCACATAAACGATCTTGTTAAGTCAGTTGATTTTATTATTAATAATCCTATAGCTAAGGGCACATATAACATTACTGCGCCAGAGCCTATTCCACAAAAAGTTTTTGGAAGGGCTCTTGCATATTCTTTAAATAGACCATTTTTTATTCCTCTATGGGAGTGGCAATTAAAGCTACTTTTTGGAAGTGGCTCGCAAATACTGACAGAAAGTATATCCGTCATTCCAAAAAAACTACTTTTAGAGGGTTTTATTTTTGATTACCCAGATATCAAAAGCGCTATGAATGATCTTATCTGATAAGATTTTTTTAATCCTTAGGCCTGAAGGCGTTTTGGCATATGCTAAAATATATAATTGAGTTTTACTCTGTAACTAAAAAGTATTTTTAGACTTTCCATCTCGGAGAGTCTTTTTTTTTGTATTAAATTTTGGAGAAGATATGAAAGTAACTAAAGATAAAGTCGTTTCAATGCATTACACGCTTAAAAATGATGCAGGAGATATTATTGATTCGTCTGAAGGTAAAGAAACTATGGACTTTTTACAGGGTCATGGAAACATAATTCCAGGATTAGAAACAGCACTTGAGGGTTTAAAGAAAGGTGACAAGGTTGAGGTTTCTATTGAGCCTGAACAAGGATATGGAATTAAAATGGATGATGCAATTCAAGAAATTCCAAGGACTGCCTTACAAGGAATCGATGAAGTAACAATTGGAATGCAGCTCCAATCTCAAGATCAAGATGGAAACCCATTTGTTGTAACGGTTATTAAACTTGATGACGAAAAGATTACTGTTGATGCAAACCATCCTTTGGCTGGCGAAACCCTTCACTTTTCAGTTTCTATAGAAGATGTTAGGGATGCTCTAGAAGAGGAGGTTTCTCATGGACATGCTCACTCTGCTGGTGGACACTCTCACTAAAAACATATCATTATTAGCGGACTATAGTGATTAGTAGAATTACTTGTCCGCTTTGTAATTCAACTAATAGCTCTAAATTCTATAAAGATAAGTCTCGAGAATATTTAAGTTGTTTAAGTTGCGGTTTTATTTTTGTACCAAGAGCTTTTCACCTTTCAGAAGTAGATGAAAAATCCAGATACGATACGCATAACAATGATCCTCATGATCACCGTTATCGCCACTTTTTATCTCAGCTATTAGTGCCTCTCTTAGAAAAAATTCCAGAAAAATCAAATGGTCTTGACTTTGGCTCAGGCCCGGGCCCAACACTTTCACTTATGCTTGAAGAATGTGGACACTCTATGGACCTTTATGACAAGTTCTATGCTAATAATGATTCTGTATTTGATAAAAAATATGACTTTATTACTGCCACGGAGGTAGTAGAGCATTTGAGTGAGCCTATGACTGAGATAACTAGGCTTATCAAGATGCTTAATAATCAAGGACATCTTGCTGTAATGACTCAGATATTTGGGTCTCAAATTGACTTTAGCTCTTGGTATTATAAGAATGACCCATCTCATATAGGTTTTTTTACTCAAAAGTCTCTAAGTTTCTTAGCAAACTATTTGAATGTTGAGGTTTGTTTTATTTCAGAGAGGGTAGTTTTTTTCAAAAAAAATATTTAAGGAAGGATATTAATATAGCTTTCGTAACGATTAGAGTTTATTACTCCTAATTCAACAGCATCTTTAACAACACATCCAGGCTCATTAATGTGGTGACAATTTCTAAACCTGCATTCTCCAGCGAGTGATTTAAATTCTCTAAATCCATTAACTATTTGTTTTTCAGAAAGGTTGTCTAATTGAAACTCTCTTATACCTGGTGAGTCGATTAAATCACCACCACTAGGAATATGATAAATGGTAGTATTAGTTGTGGTGTGCTTTCCAAGCTTACTCTTACTTGAAATTTCATTGACTCTAAGCTCTAAATCTGGGATAAGTGAATTAATTAATGATGATTTCCCGACGCCAGATTGACCAAGAAAAATGTGCGATTTATTGACAAGTTTTTCTTTAAATTCTTTTAAATTGGTTTCGTTTTTTACGCTTAAAAAGTGAACGTCATACCCAAGCTCTTTGTAGTGTGAAAAGTCACTTTCTAGTTGCTTGCTGCTTTCTGTAAGCTCAATTTTGTTGACTACAATATTAATTGGTAAATTGGAGTCTTCTGCGAGTACAAGGTAACGATCAATAAGCTCAAACTGATAGTGAGGCTCAATAGCAACAATAAGCCATAATTGATCAATATTAGCCGCTATAAGGCGATCTTGCCTCTTAAGCTCTGTTTTCCTAGGATATATCGCTGTAACTATTCCCTCACCTTCTTTGGTTGTCTGAAACAGGACTTGATCTCCTGCAACTGAAAATCCAATATTCTGACGACTGACTGACTGAAAAACTTCACCATTATCAAGCTCAACAAGCTGACGCTGTCCATATCTAGTAATAACTAAACCTTTGTGCTCAATCTCACTATTATCTATATCTGATTCAGCTTTAATGGAGGCTTTACTTGCACGAGCAATTTTTTCAGATTGAACCTTATCAATTCGCCATTGCTGTCTTCTAGTAAGGGCCACTAAATGAGCAATCTATTATTGAAGACGCTCAATTCTGAGAACTGCACTTGGATGTGAATCATGAAAGGCTGAGTAATATTTATCTGGAGATAATGACGATGAATTTTCTTTGTAAAGTTTAATTAGAGATGAAATTAAATCATTAGCATCAGTATGACTCGCTGCAAAAGCATCAGCCTGGAATTCATGTTTTCTTGATGCAAGATTACTGAAAGGCGTTATAAAAAAACTAAAAACTGGAAGAACCAAACTAAAAAGAACCAGGGCAGCATGAGAAGATCGCTCAGTTATTCCAAGTCCATTAAAAAACCAATCTTGAGTTATAAGATAGCCTAATAAAGCAAGACTAATAAAGCTAAATACAAAAGAGGTAATCATTCTTTTTTGAGTATGCTTATGATGGAAATGACCAAGTTCATGAGCTAGAATTGCCTCAATTTCTTTGTCTTCCATTCCTTTTAGAAGGGTATCAAAGAATACGATTCTTTTATTTTTACCAATACCCGTGAAGTATGCATTTCCATGCGAAGATCTTTTGGATCCATCCATAACATAGATGCCATCACTGCTAAAACCCGTACGCTCAAGTAGATTTGTAATTCTACTTTTAAGATTTTTATTATCCAGGGGATTGAATTTATTAAAAATTGGCGCAATATAAGATGGATAAACCCACATCATTATTAATGAAAATAGGCTAATAATTACCCAAACATAAATCCACCAATAATTGTTAATAGCATCTTCCATAAGATATAAGATTGCATAAATAAGAGGTAATATTAAAATTAATGTTAAAAAGATTTCTTTAAATAGATCTCCTATAAAAGTTTGAATAGTCATGCGGTTAAAGCCAAATTTTTGCTCAAGAACAAAGGTGCGATAGATGCTGAAGGGCAGGTCAATTAAGCTTGCAATTAACATAATACTCATAACAAAAACTGTTCCCATTAAAACAGGATCTAAAATTCTTTGATCCCAATAAGAGTCAAGTGAGTTCATGGCCCCGCCAAGCGTCCAAATAAGAAGGACAACAGTTGAAAAAATGATTTCAAAATGATTCAAAAGTAGTTTTGCTTTGGTGTAATTTCCAGCTTTTTGATGATCTTCAAGTTTGATAGACTCACTAAAGCCCTCTGGAACAGCGTTATAGGAGTTATTTATTGCTTTATCTTGTCTAAAATTAAGCCAAAGCAATGCTAAAACAGAAGTAAGTATTGCAAACAAAAAAACAAATGTAAATAAATTGAATTCCATTTTTTTTAATTTATAAGTGAAAAAGTTTTCAAAAGTAATTATACCTAGTGATCTTACATATATTAGATATTGAAAATATCATAATTTGCTGGGTATAATTTCGTGATAAATATTAAAGATATATATAGTTTAATTTTTAAAAATTAAGGTTTTTTTATGATGACAATGGAAGATAGAGATGGCTTCATCTGGATGGATGGTGATTGGGTTGATTGGCGTGAAGCAAAAGTTCATGTTTTAACGCATACCTTGCATTATGGTATGGGTGCTTTTGAAGGCGTTCGAGCTTATGAAACATCAGATGGGCCTGCAATATTTAAACTTGAAAAGCATACTGAGCGTTTATTTAATTCAGCTCAGATTCTTGGCATGGGTATCCCTTTTGATGCAGATACTTTAAATCAAGCTCAAAGAGAAGTTGTTATAAAAAATAACCTAAATTCTGCCTACATTAGGCCAATGTGTTTTTATGGCTCAGAAGGCATGGGCTTAAGGGCTGATAATTTAAAGGTACACGTAATGATAGCTGCCTGGGAATGGGGATCTTACTTAGGCGAAGATAATATGAAAAATGGTATTAGAATTCGAACGTCCTCTTATATCAGACATCACGCCCATCCCTCTTTAAGTGGTGCTAAGATGAATGGTAATTACATTAATTCAATGATGGCGCTTAAAGAGGCGCAAGATCATGGGTTTGATGAGGCTTTAATGCTTGATGTTGAGGGTTTTGTCTCTGAAGGTAGTGGTGAAAATATTTTTGTAATTAAAGATGAAGTTATTTATACTCCTCATTTAACATCTGCTTTGCCAGGTATAACACGAGATACTATTTTTACTTTAGCAAAATCTTTAGGATATAAGATTATAGAAAAGAAAATTTCTTGTGATGATATCTATTCAGCTGATGAAGCTTTCTTTACAGGAACTGCTGCAGAGGTAACGCCAATAAGAGATTTAGATGGAAATCAAATAGGAATAGGGTCGCGTGGACTTATTACTGAAAAACTTCAATCTTTATATTTTGATTGTGTTCATGGCCGTAATAAAAAATATTTACATTGGATCGAGAATGGGAGATGCTCTTGAGTCAATCAACTCATCCTGATTTCACTTTTGTTCTAGTGTCAAAAAATGAAACTCCCTTTCATTGTCCTCCAAAAGACTCTGAAAAATGGAATATGCACCCGAAGATTTATCTTTCATTTTCTAGCGAAGGTAAGTCGAAATGTCCATATTGTGGTGCTAATTATCAATTAGATAAATAATTTATTTTTGCTTTAATAAATGCAATCAAAACTTATCAATATTATTCTAGTTGGTCCAATGGGCTCTGGTAAGACAACTATTGGCAGACAGCTATCTAAAAATTTAGGTTTAGATTTTTTTGACTCAGACTATGAAATTATTGATACAACTGGTGTAAGTATTGAACATATTTTTGATGTTGAGGGTGAGAAAGGCTTTAGAGCTAGAGAGTTTGACGTAATAAAAAAATTATGTAATATGTCTAATATTGTTTTAGCTACTGGTGGAGGTGCAGTTATACTTGAAGAGAATCGTGCTTTAATTAAGCAAGCAGGCTTGGTAGTTTATCTTTCGTCATCAGTTGATCAAATACTTAGGAGAACTGCTAAATCAAAAACTCGACCTCTTATTGAGAAAAGCACGGATCGTAGAAAAACTATTACTGATATTTTAGATGTTAGAGATCCCTTATACAAAGAGGTTGCTTCTCTTATTATTAATACGAATGGAAAAAAACTTAATGAAGTGATTAATGAAATTACTAAAAGTTTATAGATAGTTTTTTTTCTTAAAAATTCATCAAAACTTCATTAAAATATTTCTACGTTACTCTAGAATTATCTTTTTGTTATTTTTTGTTATTTTTTGTTATTTTTTGTTATTTTTTGTTATTTTTTTTGTAAACAACTAGGGGTTTAGGATGTTGAAAAGATTTAGTCTTGTGATATTTTTATTAGTATCATTAAACACAAATGCAATCACCTTGAATGAATTTAGTAAAAGGTTGATAGATTCGCATCCATATTTTATTCAATTATCTTTATCTGAAGAAACAAGTCTTTTGGATCAGAAGGCTTCTTTAACCTACTCAGATTGGAATATAAAAGCAGGCGCTAGCGAGACATTCACTGGTGGAGAAGACACCTCTTCAAGGCTTTACAAGGATCTTTATTCAACTAGATACGAAGTGTCTGCAAGTAGAAAAGTAGAAAACTCAGGTGCTAGTGTTAACTTAAAACATTCCTTAACTCGAAATGATAAAGATAGCAGCGCTTCTCATGCAAATATTTTATCTTTCGACTATGTTCGACCTCTACTACAAAATAAAAATGGCTTAAATGATCGACTTGCAATTGACTTAGCTTCGTTAGATTTAATAGCAAAGAAAGTTAACACTAACGAGCAAGCAGAAATTTTTTTGGCAGCTAAGTTAACTAAATTTATTGATTTGGCATTGAAGCAAGAAATTGTAAAAAATCACAAAATTTCACTTGATTTATCAAAGCAACAGCTAGACTTAGATGAAGAGAGGTTTAAAAGTTCTTTGATTGAAAAGTCTGCTCTAATTCAGCAAAAAGATTTTTTTGTTAAGGCAAAACAGCAATTACTTCAGTCTACTAAGGAATTAATCATTACTAGAATAGAGTTAGCAAACCTTATAGGCCTTAAAGAGTCAGAGATGATTGCTGATTTTGACTTATTTGAAGTTCATAGCCTATCCAAAATTGATCCTAATTCTTTTGTAAAAGATTCAAGATTAATACAAAAGTTTGATTTTGATAAAGCAAGACTTCAAAGACAGTTAATAACTTTTCAAGATAAAACTATGCCTAGTGCTAATTTAAATTTAGGCTTGTCTTCGATGGGTGAAAATGATAAATATTTTGGTAGTTTTGGTAATAGAGATTACTCTTGGAATATCGGTGTTGATATCTCTTATCCATTAGGCTCTAGAAAAGAGCTTATAGATGTTGAGCGAATTGAAATTAGTATTGATAATGTAGATGCTAAAAAGAAAGAAGCTGAGATTACAAATATCCAACAAATTAATTACCTACTTGCTCAAGTTGATCTATTATCTGAACTTGTTATTCTATATTTGGAGCAAGGTTCATTAGCTGAAGAAATGGTTATTGAGGAGAAGATTAAATTTGCTGAGGCTCGTGGCCAAAAGTCATTGATTATAATAGCTGAAAGAAACGCTAACCTTGCAAACCTTACTTATCTTCAGGCAGCTGGAACTTACCAAAAAATAGTCATTGACTATAAAGCGGCAATTGATAAATTATATAATTAAATATGATTCGTATTTTTTTATTTTTATGCTCTATCTTACCTCTAAAGATTAATCATTTATTTGGAGCATTAATAGGAAAATTACTCTATTTAGTTGATTCAGATGTTAAAAAAGTTTCAGCTCAAAATATTGAAATATGTTTCCCTAAACTTGCAATTCAAGATCGCCAGATTCTTGTAAAAAAAAATCTTATACATACCGGTCAAAACTTAACTGAGTCCGGTTTAATTTGGAATCAAAATTTTTCAAAAAATGCTAGTTATATTCGAAATATAAATGGTGAGCATTATTTAGATAGTCCAAAAAAAACTATTCTATTAGTTCCTCATATTGGTTGCTGGGAAATAACTGGTAGAGTCCTTGCAAATTCAAGAAAAGTAACATTTATGTATAAGCCCTTAAAAAGTAAAAGGCAAAATGATTATTTATTTAAGCGAAGAAATCAAGGAAATCTAACCATGGTTAGTGCTGATAAATCAGGTGTTTTGAAGATTCAGCGCGCCTTAAAAAATGGTGAGCTTGTTGGAATGTTGCCAGACCAGGATCCAGGTAATCAGGGGGGTATTATGGCTTCTTTCTTCAACAAAAAGGTAAACACTATGACTTTGCTCGTAAAAATTGCAAAAAAACAAGATGCACAAGTATTGATGTGCTGGGCTGAGAGACTTTCTAAAGGCAAAGGTTATGTGTTAAATCTAGAGCCTGTTGATTTAAGTATCAATGGTGAGACTTTAGAGAGTCAAGTTGCATCTATGAACTATTCTGTCGAAGCTTTGATTAAAAGGATGCCAGAGCAATATATGTGGGGCTATAGAAGGTTTAAATCGACCCATTCATACGTTTAATTTTTCTCAACTTAAATAATTATTATTTTATTGTCATAAAATCTAGTTATTATCAAAAATGGTATAATTCATCTATGAGAATTTTTGAAGACGTAAAAAGTGTTTTTGAACGTGACCCTGCAGCAAGAAATGTATTTGAAATACTCACTTGTTATTCAGGAGTTCAAGCTGTAATTTTTTATCGATTAACGCATTTTTTATGGGGTTGTAAGCTTTTCTGGCTTGCACGTTTTATTTCTACTTTTGCTCGCTGGTTTACCGGTATTGAAATTCATCCTGGCGCTGTTATTGGGAGACGTTTTTTCATTGATCATGGAATGGGTGTTGTTATAGGCGAAACTGCAGAGATTGGTGATGATTGTATGATGTATCACGGAGTTACTCTTGGAGGGACTTCATGGGATAAAGAGAAGCGTCATCCTACACTTATGAATGGTGTTGTTATAGGTGCAGGAGCAAAAATTTTAGGTCCGATTACGCTTGGACATAATGTTCGTGTTGGTTCAAACTCCGTTGTTGTTAAGTCTGTTGATGATAATGATACTGTTGTTGGTATCCCAGGGCGCGTAGTTTTAAAGAAGGCTAGTGAGAGTGATACATTTGACTCTTATGCTGCAAGTTCAAGTGGACGCTCAAATGATCCTACTATTCAAGCTGTAGATTCTATTATTGAGCGCTTGGCGGAAATTGACAAGAAAATAGCCAGTCTTCCTGTAGATTTTGAATCTAAAAAAGAAGAGTTATAAATTGTTGTAAGTAATTAATTAATTAGTGAAATTAATACTTGACTATTTTCCTTGGTTACTAGTATAATTGCAACAAATTTTTAATTAACTAAAAATGTTATGCAACTAACTACTAAAGGAAGATACGCAGTAACTGCAATGCTTGATCTTGCATCAAATGAGACTGCTAAACCTGTTACTCTAGATATGATTTCTCAAAGGCAAAACATCTCACTTTCTTACTTAGAGCAGCTTTTTGCAAAACTAAGAAAGGCATCTTTGGTTAAAAGTGTTAGGGGTCCAGGAGGTGGTTATCTTTTGAATATTAAAGCTATTGACGTTACTCTTACACAAATTATTGAAGCTGTTGATGAGAACATAGACTTACGTCGATGTCATGGCTCAAAAGATTGCTTAAGGGGTAAGCAGTGTTTGTCGCATCATTTATGGTGTGAGGTAAGTGATCAAATAAGAGGTTTTTTGAGTACTAGAAACCTTCAGCAGGTCATTGATGATTATAAAATTAATCAAGATATACAATTACATTAAATAAAAGGAATATAAATAATGCTAACTCCAACTTATATGGACTATTCATCTACTACTCCAGTAGATCAGCGTGTTGCTAAAAAAATGGCTAAATTCTTAACAATGGAAGGTGACTTTGGGAATCCAGCTTCACGCTCTCATTTTTATGGATGGCAAGCTGAAAAAGCGGTCGATGAGGCGCGCTCACAAGTAGCTGACCTTGTAGGTGCAGATCCTAGGGAGATTGTTTGGACTTCAGGCGCAACTGAGTCAAATAATCTTGCAATTAAAGGTATTGCTCACTTTTATGAAAAGCGTGGTAAGCATATTATTACCCTAAAAACAGAACACAAGGCTGTCCTAGATACATGCCGCCAACTAGAAAGAGAAGGTTTTGAAGTTACTTACTTAGATCCACTTCCGAATGGTTTATTAGATATGGATGTTTTTAAGAAAACAATAAGAGAGGATACAATTCTTGCTTCAATTATGCATGTTAATAATGAGATTGGTGTTATTCAAGATTTACAAGCTATTGGTGATATTTGTAGAGAAAATAAGGTATTTTTCCATGTTGATGCTGCTCAATCAGTGGGTAAGCTAGAGATCAATTTAGAATCACTTCCAGTTGATTTAATGAGCTTTTCAGCGCATAAGATATATGGACCAAAGGGAATGGGCGCGCTTTATGTGTCACGTAAGCCAAGAGTTAGACTTGAGGCGCAGATGCATGGAGGTGGTCATGAACGTGGAATGAGATCTGGTACTTTAGCTACGCATCAAATTGTTGGTATTGGTGAGGCTTTTGCAATTGCTAAAGCTGAAATGAAAGATGAGGGTGTAAGAGTTCAAAAGCTACGTGATAGACTTCTTGCTGGCTTTTCTGATATGGAGGAGGTTGTTGTTAATGGAGACCTAGAACAGAGGATCTCAGGAAATTTGAATATTAGTTTTAATTACGTTGAAGGTGAATCTCTAATGATGGCGATTTCTGATGTGGCGGTTTCTTCTGGATCAGCTTGCACTTCATCAAGTTTAGAGCCTTCTTATGTGCTTCGCGCTTTAGGACTTACTGATGAACTTGCACACAGCTCCATTCGTTTCAGTGTTGGACGTTATACAACTGAAAAAGATGTTGATGATGCAATTACGCTAGTACGCGAAAAAGTTCAAAAATTAAGAGATTTGTCGCCTTTATGGGATATGTTTAAAGATGGAGTTGATCTAAGTACGGTAGAGTGGGCTGCGCACTAAGCAGACTAAACGTTTAAATCAATAACATATAGTGGTATAGAGTAAAATAAAAATTAAATTCGGAGTAATTTATGGCATATGGTAAAAAAGTAATGGATCACTATGAAAACCCACGTAATGTAGGGGTTTTAGATAAAGATGCACCTAATGTAGGTACGGGAATGGTTGGAGCGCCTGCTTGTGGTGATGTAATGAGATTACAAATTCAAATAAATGATGAAGGCGTAATCGAAGAAGCAAAATTCAAAACGTATGGATGCGGTTCAGCAATAGCATCATCATCTCTCTTAACAGAGTGGGTTAAAGGAAAAACATTAGATGAAGCAGCTGAGATTAAGAATACTGAAATTGTAGAAGAGTTAGAGCTACCTCCTGTAAAAATTCATTGTTCGGTATTAGCTGAAGATGCTATAAAAGCAGCAATTAATGATCTAAAGAGTAAAGCTAGCTAACAATTATGGCAATAACGTTAACTGAAAAAGCCGCAGAGAGAATGAGTGATTACCTAGCTAATCGAGGCACAGGTGTTGGTGTAAGGCTCTCTGTTCAAACTACAGGCTGCTCTGGCCTTGGTTACAATATGGAGTTTGTTGATGCTGTTAATGAAGACGACACCCTATTTGATGATAAGGGCGTTAAAGTTATCGTTGATGCTAAAAGTTTAATTTATATTGATGGCACTGAAGTTGACTATCAAAAAGAAGGGCTAAACGAAGGTTTTGAGTTCAACAATCCAAATTCGAAAGCTGAATGTGGTTGTGGTGAGTCCTTTACTGTTTGATTCGCTTTCGTTAGCTTCAAAGGTAAAGTCCTAATGCAAAATTATTTTGAGTTATTTGATCTTGAAACATCATTTTTTATTGATGATGATCAGCTCAAAACCTCTTATCGAAAAGAAATATCTAGGTTTCATCCAGATAAATATGTGACAAAAAGTGAGTCTGAAAAAATTCAGGCCCTTCAGAATACTTCGCTTTTAAATACTGCATTTACATCCCTTAAAACACCTTTAAACCGCGCAAGTTACCTGCTAAAGATGGAGGGTCTAGATCCATTTGATGAGAGAGATACTACAATGAATCATGACTTTTTGATTTCTCAAATTGACTTACGTGAAGAGCTTGAAATAATTGAAGCAGATCGAGATAGCCTAGGTTTAGAGGGTTTTTTGGAGCGAGTTGACCTTCATATTGAAGAGAATACAGAGTCAATTTATAAGGGCTTTAAGCTGAAAAGTGATCTTATGGATATCAAAATGAATGTAAGAGAATTGAAGTTTTATGATCAGCTCTATAAAGAAGCTAATAAATTAATGGACGAACTGCTCTAAGGATTTAGTTTATGGCGTTATTACAAATTTCAGAGCCCGGCCAATCAACTGCGCCTCACCATCATAACTTAGCGTGTGGTATTGATTTAGGGACAACAAACTCACTTGTAGCTAGTGTAATGAGTGGTGAGACAAAACTGGTTTTAGATCAAGATGGTAGGGCTATGCTTCCGTCTGTAGTTTATTGTGGCTCTAAAGAGCCTCTAGTTGGGCATGATGCTCTTGAGTTAGTAACAGAAGACCCAACAAATACAATTCTATCGATTAAGCGCTTTATGGGAACTAGTTATAGTGAAGTAAAGGAAATTAAAAATTTACCTTATGATTTTAAAGAATATAAAGGCAGTATTTTATTTAAGACAGCTATTGGTAATCTATCTGCAATTGAAATTTCCGCAAAAATACTTTCTACATTAAAGTTGCGTGCAGAGCGAGCCCTTGGAGGAGAGTTACAAGGAGCGGTAATTACAGTTCCTGCATATTTCAATGACGCCCAAAGACAGTCTACAAAGGACTCTGCTAAACTTGCTGGAATAAATGTCTTAAGACTTCTTAACGAGCCAACAGCTGCTGCAATTGCTTATGGCTTAGAGTCAGGAGAAGAGGGTGTTCATGCAGTCTATGATTTAGGCGGCGGTACATTTGATATATCAATACTAAATTTTACAAAAGGCGTCTTCGAGGTCCTTTCCACTGGTGGTGACTCAAGTTTAGGCGGCGATGATTTTGATAACTTAATTTTTGAAGATTGTGTTCAGTCACTCAATCTTACTAATTTAACAGCTTCGCAAATTCAAACAATTAGAAAACTTTCAAAATTAGCAAAAGAAACGTTTTCAACTGAAGAAGATGCTAAATTTTCTATTGAAGGGCTTTTATACAAGATTACAAAATCTCAATTTGATACTATGAGTGATGCTTTAATTAAAAGAACGTTACTTTTAACAAAGAGAGCTTTAAGAGATGCTGACGTTAATATATCAGACGTTAAAGAGGTTATTATGGTTGGTGGCTCCACTCGAATGAGCTCAGTTAGAGAGCGAGTTGGAGAGATTTTTGATAAACCAGTCTTGTGCTCTATTAACCCTGACGAGGTTGTTGCTAAAGGCGCTGCAATACAGGCAAACATATTGGTCGGTAATAAAAGCAGAGACGACGTATTATTACTAGACGTTCTACCTCTTTCTTTAGGTCTTGAGACTATGGGCGGACTTGTGGAGAAGGTGATTCATAGAAATACCACAATACCAATCACTAGGGCTCAAGAGTTCACGACTTACAAAGATGGTCAGACTGGCATGAGTATTCACGTATTTCAAGGAGAGCGAGAGCTTACAAAAGATTGCAGATCTCTTGGACGATTCGAATTGAAAGGCATTCCTCAAATGGTTGCGGGAAGAGCTCGCATTCTAGTTGAATTTCAAGTCGATGCCGATGGATTGTTATCTGTTTCCGCTAAAGAGGAGACTTCTGGCGTTAAATCTGAAATAGTTATTAAACCTTCATTTGGTCTTAGTGACTCAGATATGGAGAAGATGCTTAAGGATTCAGTTGTATTTGCGCAAGAAGATATTATTTTAAGGCAGCTTCAAGAGCAGAAAGTAGATGCAACTAGAACAATAGAGGCAATTGATTCAGCTTTAGAAGCTGATAAAATCCTTTTAGATGAAGTGATGCTCAAAAGCATCCTTCAGTCACGAGAGTATCTATCATCAATAGTAGAGTCCGATGATGTTGCTCTCATAAAAAATGCAACCTTAGATCTTGAAAAGGTTAGCTCAAAATTTGTTGAGATGAGAATGAATAAATCAATAATGAGCGCGATGCAAGGTCATAAAATTGATGAATTTAACTAATAACTATAAAATAACACTATGCCACAATTAATTATCCTGCCAAATGAAGAATTCTGCCCAGAGGGTATTGTTATAGAAACAAATACTGGAACAAGTGTCTGTAGAGCTTTGCTTGATAATGGCATTGAAATTGAGCACGCATGTGAAATGTCTAATGCCTGCACAACATGTCATTTATACGTTCGAGAGGGTTTTGACTCAATTGAAGAGTCTGATGAAATAGAAGATGACCTTCTTGATAAAGCTTGGGGGCTTGATCCTGATTCAAGGCTATCTTGTCAGGCTATTGTCTCAGAAGAGGATTTGGTCATTGAGATACCAAGATACACCATTAATCAGGTATCAGAGAATCACTAAACTTTAACACAGAGGCAAATTATGTTTTTAGATAAGATTGATGATGGATTTTGGGCTTGTAAGCATACATGGTCTAAAAGTGCTAATAATACAAAGTGGTGCCTCATCGGCTGCGCTACTGGTGAATTTGCGACACTGGCCTATTATAGCTACTCTGGAATTACTAGTGATCTAGTTCTTTATAGTACTGTTTGGTACCTATTTGCAGCGCTGCCTCTCATTAACGGGCTAATAACAAGTGTTATCTTGGAAACGATAATTCTTATAAGGACAGGTTTTGATTTTGCTAACGCCTTAAAAACGGCACTTGGAATGTCTTTTATTTCAATGCTGATGATGGAGATTGCGATGGAGTTTACAGACCTGGTATTTACAGGCGGCATTTTGGGTTTAAATTATTATGCAATCCCTTTGATGCTTCTAGTAGGTTTTTTAGCCCCTTGGCCCTATAATTATTGGCGTTTAAAAAAGTTTAATAAGGCTTGTCACTAACCTCCCCCAATTAAGAGAGAGGGAAGTTAGCTTGTAGATTTTTACTCGATTGTAATCTTTGGAAAAGCCCCAATTGACTCACTTTGAAGTGATAGTGTTGCGGCAACATTCCTTGCAATTTGCTGATACATCATAGAAACTTTACTCTCTGGATCTTTAGCAACACTTGGGTTTCCCTCGTCAACGTCAGTTCTAATTTCTAATTTAAGTGGAAGTGCGCCAAGGAATTTAGTCTTAGAGTTCGCTGCCATTCGTTCACCACCGCCATTACCAAAAATCTCTTCAGCGTGATTACAGTTTGAGCAAATATGAATCGACATGTTTTCAACGATACCTAGTATTGGGATATTCACTTTTTCAAACATCGCCAAACCTTTTTGAGCATCAATTAGTGCAATGTCTTGAGGCGTTGTAACAATAACCGCACCACTGACAGGTATTTTTTGAGATAACGTAAGCTGAGTATCTCCAGTACCTGGCGGAAGATCAACAATCATATAGTCAACATCCTCCCATTCTGTGTTCTTTAAAAGCTGTTCTAAGGCCTGAGTTACCATCGGGCCGCGCCAAACCATTGGAGAGGCTTCTTCCACTAAAAATCCTATAGACATTGCCTGAATGCCATGAGCCAGAACTGGCTTCATATTACCATCTTTAGACTCTTCGGGCCTAAGATCTTTTACGCCTAACATGCGCGGCTGAGAAGGGCCATAAATGTCTGCATCAAGGAGCGCAACGTTTGCGCCTTCTGATTGAAGAGAGAGGGCAATATTAACTGCAGTTGTTGATTTTCCAACGCCGCCTTTACCGGATGCAACAGCAATTATATTTTTAACGCCGGGCAGCGCTGGCACTCCGCCTTGAACTGCATAAGCAGCTATTTTTGATTTGATAGAAATATTTGAGTAATTAACGCCTTTCTTTGAAAGTGCTTCTTCGACCGAACCCTTTAGGTCTTCATGGTAGTTAATTGCAGGATATTTAAGAAGTAATTCAATATTTACTATCTCATCATCAATAGATATATTTTTAACGTTTTCAGATGAAACAAGGTCTAAGCCTGTATGAACATCCATAACAGTGCTAAGAATCTTTTGTATTGAGTCTTCAGTTAAATTTGTCAATTTGATGACCTCAGTCGGTAAAATAGCGCTATTTTATCGTACAACTATCTTAGGAATCCTTAATAATATTAGGATTATTGATAACTAATTATGAACAAACGGAGAATACTTGTTACTTCAGCTCTACCTTATGCCAATGGTGAAATCCATTTAGGGCACTTGCTTGAATACATTCAGACAGACATCTGGGTTCGGTTTCAAAAAATGCAGGGTAATGAATGTCATTATGTTTGTGCTGACGATGCCCACGGCACTCCAATCATGCTTAAGGCTGATGAAATGGGTATTGATCCTGAAGAGTTAATTGCAGGTGTTAGTGAGCGCCATCAAGCGGACTTCAGTGACTTCAATGTTAACTTTAGCCAGTTTCACTCAACGCACTCAGAAGAGAACCGTTATTACTCAGAACTGATTTATTCTCGCCTTAAAGATTCGGGTTTTATTAAGACTCGCGTTATATCACAGGCCTATGACCCTGAAAAAGAAATGTTTCTGCCAGACCGTTTCATTAAGGGTGAGTGTCCTAAGTGTGGAGCTGATGATCAATACGGTGATAACTGCGAATCCTGCGGCGCAACATACTCAACAACAGAGCTGAAGAATGCTAAGTCTGTGGTTTCAGGCGCAATCCCAATTGAAAAAGAGTCTGAGCATTATTTCTTTGATCTTCCTCAGTTTGAAAAAGAGCTTAAAGACTGGACAAATGCTGGGCACCTCCAAGAGGAGGTTAGTAATAAATTAGCAGAGTGGTTCGAACAAGGCCTTCAGCAATGGGATATTTCTAGGGATAAGCCTTATTTTGGTTTCAGAATACCTGGAACTGAAGACAAATACTTTTACGTATGGCTGGACGCGCCAATTGGCTACATGGCTAGCTTTAAAAAATTATGTGACAACAGTGATCTTGAGTTTGATGACTTCTTTGCAAAAGGATCCGACACTGAGTTGTATCATTTTATTGGCAAGGACATTGTTTATTTCCATGCACTGTTTTGGCCGGCGACTCTTATGGGCTCAAACTTTAGAACACCAAACGCGATCTTTGCACACGGCTTCCTATCCGTAAATGGCCAAAAGATGAGTAAGTCACGTGGAACCTTTATTCAGGCAAGGACTTACTTGAAAACCCTTAATCCAGAGTGCCTTCGCTATTACTATGCCTATAAGCTTTCATCAAAGATTGATGATATTGATTTAAACCTAGAAGACTTCAAGCAGCGTGTAAATTCAGACATAGTTGGTAAGGTAGTAAACATTGCATCAAGAAGTGCATCGTTCGTAGTTAAGAAGTATGACAAAGAGTTATCAGCTGAATGCATTGAGCTGGAGCTCTACAATGAGTTTGTAGACGCTAGCTCTGAAATTGCAGGTCATTACGAAGCTAGAAACTTTGGGCACGCAATGCGCTCAATTATGAAGCTTGCTGATAAGGCTAATCAATACATTGATGAGAAAAAACCATGGCAACTTGCGAAAGAAGAGGGCAAAGAGAAAGAGGTGCACGAAGTCACTTCTCTTGCAATTAACATGTTTAGAGTGCTAATGACTTATCTTAAGCCAGTTCTTCCAGAGATGGCTAAGAACTCAGAAGAGTTCCTTAATATTGAGTCTCTTAACTGGGATGACATCAAGACCCCACTAACCAGTCATCAAATCAATAAGTTTAAACCGCTTATGACTCGCATTGAAGATGAGCAAATCGAGGCAATGGTAGAGTCCTCAAAAGGATAAAGTATAAAAAAGTTTCGGAGGATTGGCAGAGCGGCTTAATGCGCACGCTTGGAAAGTGTGTAATCGGTTAAACGATTCGTGAGTTCGAATCTCACATCCTCCACCATATTTAAGTTATCAGAAGCAACCATATCCTCTCTGATGTGTGAGGGAGGTTAATTAATGAGCGAGCTCCAATTCCAGTTCGGCTTCAAAAGCCGCAATTTCATCTAAAACTGCTTTCTCTTCTGCCTTTTGTTCTTCATTGACAGGTGTGGGAGCTTTGTAGTCAATTTTTACATACTTTTTAGATGCGTTAGGGAGCAATAACTCAAAAGCAAAATCACCCTGATTTAGCAAAACCATACCGTCTGTCTTAAGTGACATAGAGCTCGATAAATATAAATCGATATCTCCATCTTTATCTAGGTCTCTAAATCGAATATCCTCAATAAAATCATTCCATTCATTTCCTTCGTGGATTGGTATGAAGTCATCTGGTGCCTCAACTAAAGGAAATATTCCGTGGTCTTTAAACTTCCTGTTACCTAAGTTTTCTATGATTTGTATTGCTGTTCCTGAATATAAAACACCGGCTCTGCTGTATACAATATCTAGGTCACCATCATTATCCAAATCAGCCGCTGAAACTTCAGGCACTGAGCCCCATTTCTTTTTATGTTGAGGTAAGCGGGTATTGTTGTGCTTGTTAAAATTACCCCTACCATCATTCCAAACAATACCAGTGAAATCTATACTCTTCTCAAATTCGTGTGCTCCCAGTAATACGTCTAAATCACCATCACCATCGATATCAGCAAGCTCTAGGGCAAAAGAAAAAATACCACCACACTTGCGTTTATTTAGATAACCTGTTCCATCATTTATTAAGCACCATAAAGCTGTTCCTGTTTTCCAGTTAGTTTCAGTGATAACAACATCCATATCGCCATCATTATCAATATCACCTGTTGCAGCGCCGTGGTCAAATACTTCAAAATTAGAGTGGCTTAGATGTGTTTTTGATGATTCCAGCCAAGTTCCATTGGATTGGCTTAAAAAATAGCTATCCCTAAAACCGTTATGGGTGCCAACTGCAGTATCAGCAATATAAAAATCAAGAATACTGTCATTATTATAATCAGCAACAAGAAGCTGTCTTCCTAGTGACATTCCACTATCTTCACGTTTATCAATTAGTAGATGAGGCACGTAAGTAAGTTTGCCTTTTGCATCACCCAAAAACAATGATGGTAATGGTTTATTTCCTTTACAAGCTCCACCACCGCAAATCCCACCAGTATCGACTCCAATCATATCAACATTATTTGGATTCATAGTGCCTATATAAATCACATCACTGAATCCATCATTATTAAAATCTGTCATCTGCCACATCCGTCCAAACCAATATAATTTACCTGTTGGATATGGCTTTTGTGGTGGCTTGAAAAAGTCAATATTGGGGTCATTCACAATATCAATACCAGCTACTGCTTTTGTGTTTGAACTAGAAGAAGATGATTGCTCATTATTAGCATTGCCACAGTGATATAGGTAATAACTTCCATCAGCAGAAACACTCTTAACTGGCTCACTGCCATCAGGACATCCTGCAGCAAAACCTTGAGCTGAGAAGAAGAATAGAATTAAAAGTAGGAGTAGTTTCTTCATACTACGATTATAAGTCAACTTGGACTAAAGTCCAAATTTCGTCTGGTGTATTAGGGAGAGTTAATTTAAACTATTAGTTAAAGTGTTTTAAGCGTTGAGTTTTATGGAAAATTATGATTATGTAATAGTTGGCGCCGGCTCAGCAGGGTGTGTACTCGCAAATAAGCTTGGTGAAGATAAGAAACATAAGATCTTAGTTATAGAGGCGGGTCCAATGGATTATAATTTGATGATCCATATACCTGCTGGTGTTTATAAAGCTTACCGAAACCCAAAGATTAACTGGAATTATTCAACCGAGAATGAATCAGAGCTTTTTGATCGAAATGTTCCAATGCCTCGAGGTAAAGTTGTTGGAGGCTCTTCGTCTATTAACTCAATGGTTTATATGCGAGGTCATCCATTAGATTATGATCGATGGCAAATTGAATGTGGATTAAAGGATTGGTCTTATGATCAATGCTTACCTTATTTTAAAGAAGGTGAGAATTCAGATCGTGGTGAAGATGAGTGGCGAGGAGGTAGCGGCAATCTTGGCGTCACAAAAGGTTCTTTTGATAATCCTTTGTTTGATGCACTTGAAGAAGCAGGACGACAATCTGGACAAGGTTATTCTGAAGATCTTAATGGTTTTAATCCCGAAGGAATAGCAAGGCTTGATGCAACCCGAAAACATGGGCGTCGATGCAGTGCTGCTGGAGCATATTTAAGGCCAGCTCTTGCTCGAGGAAATATAACGCTCCTCACAAAAGCACAGGTCATGAAAATAAATATTACTGGTAATTCAGCAAATGGGGTTTCCTTTAAGCACAAGGGAAAGCTTCATTCAGTAGAAGCAAATAAAGAAGTAATACTATCGGGTGGGGCAATAAACTCCCCACATTTACTGATGCTTTCTGGTGTCGGCCCATCAAAGCATCTGAAAGAGCATAGAATAGATATTCATGTAGATCTTCCTGGTGTTGGTCAAAATCTTCAAGACCATTCGTGTGTCATATTACAATACGCATGCAAAAAAAGTTTTCCAATACATAAAGTTAATCAACCTCATCGAAAATTAGCAACCGGTATAAGATGGGTTTTTACTAGAAAGGGAATCGCCACTTCAAATATTTGGGAAGCGGGTGGACTGATAAAAAGCAGTCCAAGTCAAGCATACCCTGACATACAGTATCACTTTGGTCCAGTAGGACTTGAATATAATGACGACAAAATATCTTTACTACAGGCTTTTTCAATTCATGTAGATCATCTGCGACCTCGAAGTAGGGGACAAGTAACTCTAAAGTCTGCAAATCCACTTGAAAAACCATTAATGACATTTAATTACTTCCAAGACTCAGAAGATTTAGCTGATATGGTGAATGGATTTAAAAAAGCGCGTGTACTCATTTCACAGCCAGCATTTGATGAATTCAGGGGGGTCGAGTTAATACCAGGTCCAAAAGTGCAATCTGACGCTGACATTAAGCAGTTTATAAGAAATGACGCGGAGACAGATTATCACCCCAGCTGTACTTGTGCTATGGGGAATGGTGAAATGGCAGTTGTTGATGAACAAATGAAAGTACATGGAATCAAAAATCTTCGCGTTGTCGATGCCTCTGTTATGCCGCAAATAATTTCAGGAAATTTAAATGCTCCAACTCAAATGATAGCTGCTCGTGCAGCAGATATGATTTTGGGAAAGGAGCAATTAAGCCCTATAAAAGCAACTTATGCGTTTAATCTGTGACAATATATCTTTAAGAGGGTGGCTTAATACTTAATTTTTTTTCTTTAACCTGATAAATCCTTATAAGTAGAGGAAAAAGCTTCAATTGCTTTATCTAAATCACTTTTGGTATGTCCCGCTGATATTTGTACTCTGATCCTTGCTTTGCCTTTTGGCACCACAGGAAAGAAAAAACCAATAGCATAAATCCCCTTTTCTAGAAGTTTGACTGACATCTTTTGTGCTAATTTAGCATCACCTAACATGACTGGAACTATTGGATGAACGCCATCATTCACATTAAAGCCTGCTTTTTGCATACCCTGACGAAAGTAATGTGTATTCTTTTCTAGATGGTCTCTAAGCTCTGTAGAATTTGAGAGCATCTCTAGCACTTTAAGTGAAGCTGCACATATCGAAGGCGCTACAGTATTTGAAAATAAATAGGGCCTAGAGCTTTGTCTCAGTATATCAATGACTTCTTGACGGCCTGAAGTAAAGCCACCCGAGCCACCACCAAGCGCCTTACCAAAGGTTCCAGTAATAATATCAACACGGTCCATCACATCACAATATTCATGAACTCCTCGGCCCGTCTTACCTATAAAGCCAGTCGCATGACAGTCATCGTGATGGACCATGGCATCATACTTATCAGCTAAGTCACATATTTTATCGAGCTGAGCTATAGTTCCATCCATCGAAAAAACGCCGTCAGTTGTAATTAAGATACGTCTAGCACCACTCTCTTTAGCTTCAATTAGTTTTGCTTCAAGATCAGTCAAGTCATTGTGCTTATAACGAAATCGAGCCGCCTTACATAGACGAACACCATCAATGATTGATGCATGATTAAGTTCATCAGATATAACAGCATCATCCTTAGACAAAATTGTTTCAAAGAGGCCTGTATTGGCATCAAAACAAGCTGCATAGAGAATCGTATCTTCCATGCCGAGAAATTCACTAACCTTGTGTTCAAGTTTTTTATGGATACTCTGAGTACCACAAATAAAGCGGACAGATGACAAGCCAAAACCCCAATCACTAAAACTATCTTTAGCTGCTTGAATTACATCAGAATGGTTTGCTAAACCAAGATAATTGTTCGCACACATATTTATCACTTCAGTGCCACCTTCAAGTGTAATTTGGTTTTTTTGATCAGATGCAATGACGCGTTCAGTTTTCCATAAACTTGCCTCTTTAATGGCATTTAAATCTTTTTTTAAGCTAACTTTTGCACTTTTAAAACTCATTAAAATTCCTTAAATTAATCTTCCCAATTGAGGATGACTTTGCCAGATTGGCCTGAACACATTACATCAAAACCCTTCTGGAAGTCAGTGTAATGGTAATGGTGGGTAATAATTTTTTCAAGTGGGAGACCACTTTGCACCATCATAGAACCTTTATACCAAGTCTCAAAAATCTCACGACCATAAATACCTTTTATATGTAACCCTTTGAATACAACCAAGTCCCAATCAATTCCAGAACCCGAAGGCATGATGGCTAGCATTGCTACCTTACCACCATTAATCATTTTATTAAGCATCTCCCCAAATGCCTGAGGGGAGCCTGACATTTCAAAGCCAACATCAAAACCTTCAAAAATACCTAAACTTTCCATTAATTCTTTCGTGATTTGATTTTTTTCAACATTAACAGTAATAACTTTTGGTAAGATTTTTTTAACTAAATCAAGACGGTATTCATTTAAATCAGTAATTACTATATTACGAGCACCACTATGAACAGCAACCATTGCCGCCATAATTCCAATTGGACCTGCGCCAGTTATTAAAATATCCTCTCCCACCAAATCAAATGAAAGAGCGGTATGAACTGCATTTCCATAGGGGTCGAAACAGGCTAGTAAGTCCGCTGAAATTTTGACACTTGGTTTAAATACATTTTCTGCTGGAACCGATACATACTCTGCAAAAGATCCATTTCGATTAACTCCAATCCCAACAGTGTTAGGACACAGGTGTTTGCGACCACCTAGGCAGTTACGGCATCGATTGCAAACTATATGACCCTCAGCAGAGACTAGATCACCAGTCTTTAGTCCAACAACACTTTCACCTAACTCAGCAATAACCCCAGCAAATTCATGGCCTGTAGTCATTGGCACAGAAATGGTTTTTTTTGCCCATGCGTCCCAATTATAAATATGTATGTCAGTACCACAAATTGCAGTTTTCTGGACTTTGACGAGCACATCATTACTACCTACCTCTGGCATGGGTACGTCTTCAAGCCAAATTCCTTTCTCTGAGTGACTTTTAACTAATGCTATCATAATATAATCCTTAGTTGTTTAAAAAAATATTAGTAAGTAGAATTTACACCAATAACTTGTATATCCCTATATGGAAGGACTGTAGGTGACTGGTTGAATCTCATATCTGCCAACATATTTCTTGAAATAATTAAGGAGTTTTCGTGCTCCATAAATTCATTCATTTCCATCACCAACATTAATTCTGTTTATTTCACCATCATAAGCTTCATAATCGAGTTTATTTGGATTGCAACATATCTCACAATCATAAATCTCACTGTCACTCCCAGTAAAGGATGCGTCGATTTCTAACAAAACTTCAAACTGTTCAAAACAAAAAAAACACGTAATCAATTTATACATAATTTAATAAATTTTATCTTTCAAAAGATTTAATTGTGCTTCTAATGTTGTCAATAAATTTTTTTAAAATTAAGAGTAGTTTCTTCATATTAAATGTTACCGATTATTCAATTAATGGAAGGAGTTTGTCCAGAGATTCTTTAGCATCCCCATAGAACATTCTTGTGTTCTCCTTAAAGAATAATGGATTTTCAATGCCTGAATATCCTGTTCCCTCTCCCCGTTTAGAGACAAACACATGTTTGGCCTTCCAGCACTCCAAGACAGGCATGCCTGCAATTGGACTGTTTGGATCGTCTTGAGCGGCGGGATTCACAATATCATTTGATCCAATTACAATAGCCACATCAGTATCTGGGAAATCATCATTAATCTCATCCATCTCCATAACGATATCATAAGGCACACGCGCCTCCGCCAGGAGTACATTCATATGGCCAGGCAAACGTCCAGCTACTGGATGGATGGCAAAGCGTACATTTTTACCCTGAGCACGTAACTTACGCGCTAATTCAGCCACTGATTGTTGAGCTTGAGCCACAGCCATACCGTACCCTGGGATTATTACAATGCTCTCAGCATCATTTAACATAGTAGCCACACCATCTGCATCAATAGCCACTTGATTACCCTTAATCTCCATTTGTGGGCCAGATGAGCCACCAAAACCACCTAAAATAACGCTTACAAAAGACCTGTTCATGGCTTTGCACATGATGTAGGATAAAATAGCGCCTGATGATCCCACTAGCGCTCCAACAACAATCAAAAGATCATTGCCCAGACTGAATCCAATTGCTGCTGCTGCCCAGCCAGAATAAGAGTTTAGCATAGATACAACTACTGGCATATCGGCGCCGCCAATTCCCATAATTAGGTGATAGCCAATGAATAAAGCCATAATCATTAAAATGATCATCGACAATAACTCACCAGAATTTAAATACCAAGCTATTGATAATACTGACAAGATTGATGCAGCTGCGTTTAGAAAATGACCTCCAGGTAATTTAGTTGCTGCTGATGTTACTTTGCCCGCAAGTTTCCCATAAGCAATCAGTGAACCTGTAAATGTAACAGCGCCAATCCAGATGCCCAATGAGGTCTCAACACGAAGTATGTTTATCTCAATACTTGATTTTTTAGCAAGTAACGCGGAAAACCCTTCAAGAGTTTTCTTGGCTGCAACATCCATGTTTGAAATATTGACGAGTTCAAAGTGCGTGTTAAAGCCCACAAATACCGCAGCAAGACCGACCAATGTATGCATCCCAGCAACGAGCTCCGGCATTTGAGTCATACCAACTTTTGATGCTAACTGGTAACCTACCAAGCCACCAGCACTTATCAAGACAAGAGATAGCCACCATAGTCCGAGCCCAGGTCCTAATAGGGTAGCAGAAACAGCAAGTGCCATCCCAGTAATACCGTACCAAACAGCGCGTTTTGCGCTTTCCTGACCAGATAGTCCACCAAGCGATAGAATAAACAATATAGCTGCAAGAACATAAACAGCGGAAGTAAAACCCATTTCCATGGTGCCTATCTCCTTAAGATTTTTGGAACATGGCAAGCATGCGCCTTGTTACGATGAAGCCGCCAAATATATTGATACCAGCAAAAAATATCGATATTGAAGCTAAAATGATTACTAGAGAGCTAGTTGAGCTTATCTGAAGTATTGCTCCTAATATTATAATTGAAGAAATAGCATTAGTAGCTGCCATAAGTGGAGTATGCAGCGAGTGGCTAACATTCCAAATCACTTGAAAGCCAACAAAAATAGATAAGATAAAAACAATAAAATGCTGCATAAAACTTGCAGGTGCATAGCTTCCAACTAAGAACATCAACGCACCACCAACTACTAGTAATATAATTTGGTTTTTAGTTTGTTTTTTAAAAGCTGCAATTTCATTAGCACGTATTTCTTCGGGTGTTTTATCTGGAACCCTTTCTTTGGGAGCGGCAGCAATTGCCTGAATTTTTGGAGGTGGAGGAGGGAAAGTAATTTCACCATTATGCGCAACCGTAGCTCCGCGGATAACATCATCTTCCATGTCGTGCACAATCACTCCATCTTTTTCGGGAGTTAAGTCCGAGATCATATGACGAATATTGCTGGCATAAAGAGTACTCGCCTGCGCAGCCATTCGACTTGGAAAGTCCGTATAACCAATAATAATAACGCCATTATCTGTCACAATTCGCTCATCAAGAACAGTTAGCTTACAATTTCCACCTTTTTCAGCAGCAAGATCCACTATCACTGAGCCTGATTTCATGCTGTTAACCATATCTGAGGTCCAAAGTTCGGGCGCTTCACGATTTGGGATCAATGCAGTAGTAATCAAAATATCTATGTCTGGCGCAATCTCACGAAACTTGCTCAATTGAGCGTTAGTAAATTCAGGCGAAGATACTGCAGCATAGCCACCACTTGAGCCATCATCGGTCTGTTCATCAGCAAAATCTAGAAAGACAAATTCGGCGCCCATAGATTCTACCTGCTCGGCAACTTCTGGGCGCACATCGAACGCATAGGTTATTGCACCAAGAGAGGTAGAAGTGCCAATCGCTGCTAGTCCAGCAACACCGGCGCCAACCACTAAAACTTTTGCCGGGGGTACTTTACCAGCAGCGGTCATTTGACCGGTAAAAAAGCGGCCAAAGTTGTTACCAGCTTCAATCACGGCGCGATAACCCGAAATATTGGCCATAGAGGATAGGGCGTCCATTTTCTGGGCGCGACTAATCCTTGGAACCATATCCATAGCGATAACGCTAGCATCTTTTGATTTAGCAATCTCCAGTAGTGCTTCATTAGTGCCCGGATAGAAGAAGGAAATTAGTATTTTGGACGAGGAAAATTTCTTGACCTCAGCTTCACTTGGCGGAAGAACCTTAACGATTACATCACTTGTTTTGGTTAGCTCTTCGGCGTTAGTGGAAATTTCAACGCCTGCAGCTTTATATTGCTCATCACTAAAACCAGAAGCCAAACCAGAGCCTGACTCAACTAGGCAATCATGACCAAGCTTTTGAAGTTGAATAGCGCTATCAGGGGTAAGCGCAACACGCTTTTCACCTAAAGAAATCTCTTTAAGAGCTCCAATTTTCATAACTTTGTCCTCTATATTAAAAGATTCAGTGAATAACTCTTAATCACCTTCACCAGGTTTTCAGAAAATAAGTGCATCTTTCCATCTGGAAAATTATCAGGGTGATATTTTTCGTGCTCTGGATCTGGACCATTATTTTCAGTAATAACTGGCCAATTCATCTCAGTACTATACTTTCTATTAAACTCTAACCATTTAATTCCAACTGGGTCAGTGTCTGGCAATATTGCCTCAACTGGATACTCTGGAACACAAGCATCACAATCAATGCATTCATCTGGGTTAATAACTAGTGTGTTTTCACCTTCATAAAAACAATCTACTGGGCAGACTTCAACACAATCTAAGTGCTTACATTTGATACAACCATCGGTTACTACA
>CAJQRX010000005.1 GCA_905612405.1 uncultured Candidatus Thioglobus sp. | reverse complement strand
AATTGATCTCTAAAGGGTAACAATCAAAACTACTCCACTGTAACAGATTGATTTTGCTTGTTCCTGTTTTTTGTCAATAAATATGTCATTTGCGATCAGTTAACCAACTGTCCATTTCTTTAGATCGAATACCAATACTAAGACCTTCAGAGTAATTATTTTTAATCCTAAAAGTTTCTTCCCAATTAGAACAGTGTACTTGTACATAGTCACCTGAGTCGAATAAAAGACTAATTGCATCGATAATGCTATTTCCTGAAGGATCACCACTATGTGATTGAAACCATTCATCTTTTATTGCATTTGGAAACATCATAGATAAACTTTCCACAATTTTATCTCTTTTTTGGATGCAACTATCGAAGTCCTCATTGTATCTAATGATTCCACGAACAGATAATATTGTGTATTTTTCATTTTCATTTTTATTAGTTATGTACTTATTTGTTCCCTTATTCCTAATCATAAAGGACAAATAATCATATGTTGGAAAGTCTATCCTTAAATATACTTCTGCATATTTATCAGGTTCATTTAAATAAGAGTAATCATGTTTATTTCTTTCAATTTCCTCAAGAATTACCTCTTCAGTCATATAGTCCAGCAAACTGTCTCCAATACTTATACCTTCAATCTCAAAGTCTGAAATATCATCTGCAAAAACAGAAGAAGAACTAAGAAAGAATATCGAGAATAGAAAGACGAGTAGTTTTTTCATAATAGAGTTATTTTTGAACTAGAAGTTTATTCTACTACTGAAGTATGTCAAAAGGTCAAAAATTGACCTCTAAAGGGGAACAAGCAAGACTACTCCACAGTGACGGAATTGAATAGAGAGTACATGTTTTTGATCAGAGTTTTTAGTTAGATAACGATAATGATTCAATAATTCTATTTGTTATTCCTTCCAACATGAAACTACTTTGAAGTGTGTCATTATATGAAACAGTTAGAGTGAAAGATTTGTTGCCATTTATAACTCTTACTAATCGAACTCGTGCCTCACTCATAGAAAAACCTGAGTATCTTCTATATTCAGTTAAAAGAGTCATAACACCATTAATATATTCTTTTTTAGTGCCATGCCAAGATAAAATTTTTCCATCAACTGCTTTCATTGATAATGATATATTTTCATGCAACACAGAATCAAGAAACTCAACTTCATCAGAAGTTGCACTAATTACTTCTTTTTGAGTAATTTCAATCCAAGGGTAGTACCTTATGTTTAAAAGGGCATCTACTTTACCATTATCATTATAGTAATTTGCAGCAAAAGGAAAGTCACTATCCAGGGGTTCATATAATGTTTCAACATACGCATCTAAAGTAATTCTTTGATTATTTGAGATAACTTGCCAGTTAATAGGAACATCTACAGAGACACCTTTTGGAAGGTTGACAGTTTTATAGTTGCTATCTGCAAAAACAGACGGAGAACTAAGAAGGAATAGTGAGAATAGAAGGATAAGTAGTTTTTTCATATTAGGCAAATGTCTGCATATTTACTCGCTTGACTTTATATCTCGACCACAATGTTTGCATACAATTGCACTTAACTTAATTTTTTCTGAGCAGAAAGGACATATTTGCTTTTGATTAACCTTATTAAGATTTTTAATCCAATAATTAAGAGGTTTGATTATCCAATATGACCAAATAGGTATTGTCAATAATATGAAAAAAGATACTCTCCATTTCATTATTCCTGCTTCTGGTGATGCTACATATTCTCGAAGGTCATATTCAGATAAAGCATGAGTATAAAAAATACTTAACCAAGGACCACCATCAATTATGAGAGAAGTAAAAAACCACCATATGAATGCTGGAACTGCAAACCAGACAATCAAAATCCATATAATGCTTTCTATTAAATTCATTTTAGTCTTCTTATTTGAAAAATCTATATTGCCCTTAATACTTGTCATAAGAGAATATAAAATTAAAATTATTACAAAAAAGATTAAAAACAACATTAATAACTCAGTAATATTTACGCAATAATGTGAAATGAAATCACACGTAAGATCCGTAGAAAAAACTACAATTAGCACGGCAACTATTGCAGCAAAAATTGACAAAACTATTAATAATGGTTTTTTCATAATCTGTATTCTTAGAGAGTTTTAATGAGTACTAGCACGCCTTTTTTTTACAATAAAATAAATTCCAAAATAAATTCCAACTGCTGCAATAACTTGAAAAATTAGCGATTTAAGGGGATCTAAGTAAATACCTATTGAATAAAAAAAACTAACAATTTTACGTTCAAACCCAATTGCTCCAAATATCACCATGATAAGTATAGTGGTGACTAAGGGGATTAAAATTCTTTTCATAGTAGAGTCTAACTTTGCTCTAACTAAAAAATATAGCACAACCGATGATATTATTAAAATCAAAAGTATTGCAAGAATACTATCTAAATACATCACTGTCTCCAAAGATATAAAAAAGTATCTTATTGAACTAGAAGTTAATTCTACTTGTAACTAATCAATAAGTATAGTATTTGACAATCTAAAGGGCGACAATCGGTTCTACTCAACAGTGACGGAATGGTTTTGATTGTACTTGTTATTTTAAGTCTAAAAACCAGTCATTCAATTCCTCAGTTCGAATTATCACGCTTAGACCTTCTGGATAATTATTTTTCATTCTAAAAGTTTCATCAAAATTATCGCAGTAAACAGATAAATCACCATCTTTCATATAAAAACTAAATTGATTGATAATGCTATTACCTGATGGGTCAGCATCATGCTTTTTATTTCGTCCACCAATTTTTTCTATATCCGGTAGCATGTTTGAAAAAATTTGTACAATGAGATCTCTTTCTTCTAAACATTTATCAAAGTCTTCTATATATTCGCGATCCCCACTAATACCCATGATTGTATATTTTTCATTTTTATTACTAACATATGCATTCGCTGAATTATTTTTAACATAAAAACCTAAATAATCATAATTTAAAAATTTTCCACGTGTGAAGACCGAACTATATTTATATGGTTCTTTTAAATGAGGATACCAGGTCTTAGTTCTTTCAATTTCACTAAGAATTTTTTCTTCAGTCATATAATCCAATAAACTATCTCCAATACTTATACCTTCTATTTCAAGTTCTAAAATA
>CAJQRX010000004.1 GCA_905612405.1 uncultured Candidatus Thioglobus sp. | reverse complement strand
CGCCAGCAGACAATGCAGCCTTAGCCAATTGAATAGAGCGGATATCTACTTGCTCTACATAAATCGATTTATCACCTTGCTCAACTAGTAAAAAACGAGATGTATTTCCTTTCTTTGAGAAAAGCTCAGGCGCAATTGATTCAACAAAAAGTCCACTTTGATCAATAATACCAGCCTCAGCAAGCGCTACAATAGCTTCAATAATTCCACTTCCGCATATTCCAACTGCCTGCATTTTAAGCATTTCATAGTCTGGTTCATCTGACCATGCATCACATCCAATTACTTTAAACCGAACTTTCAAAGTATCTTTATCTACCCTTACTCTCTCGATAGCCCCATAGGTCGCCCTCACTCCAGAACTAATTTCAGCACCCTCAAACGCAGGCCCTGTTGGAGAGGACGTGGCATATACTCGCCCACCTTTAGCAAGCATAATTTCTGCATTTGTTCCAATATCAACCAGCAATGTGGTTTCTGAGTGCATTGTATCCATTTGACTAAGATAAGCTGCAGCAGTGTCAGCGCCAACATGGCCCGCAATCAATGGCAAAAATGATAGTCTTGTTTTAGGATGTAAATCAAAACCCAAGTCTTTTGCATCGACATCAAGCCAGCTTCTAATCGATAATGTAAATGGAGCTTGACCTAGTTCTACAGGCGAAATTCCAAAAAATATGTGGTGCATAATTGGGTTACCAACTAACACAACCTCTAATAATTTATCCCACTCAATCTCAAGATTTTCACAAGCCTCATGGAGCATCTCTGTAATCTTAGTTCTTACTGCAGTAGTCAATTTTTCATCACCACCCTTATTCATCATCACATAAGAAACCCGACTCATCAAGTCTTCACCAAATCGAATCTGTGGATTCATTGCAGAGGATTCAAAAACCAACTTGCCGTCTTTCAAATCGTAGACATAGAGCGCTAAGGTGGTAGAACCAATATCGATTGCTCCTCCAAATACTTTATGATTACCTTGGGGATAGGCTGCTACAATTTGATTTTTATCGCGAACTGCAACAGTAAGATTTCCCTTAGTTTCATGAATTAACGGCTGCAAGCCTCTTAACAGGTTGAAGTCAATACTTGCCTTGATACCTTGCTTTTTAAGTTGCGCCAATAAGTTTTCTGAAGCGGATGGATTTTCATCCAATGTTGACTCTTCAAGCGTGCAATCTAAAAGAGTTATTGAGCTTGAAATAGAATAATCTTGTTTAGCATTTTTTTTACTTATATAGGCTTTATGTTCTTGGCTATCTTCAGGAACATCTATTACTAAGTCACCTTGGATACAAGTTTGACATGCGAGTCGCTTACCTTTATAACTTGGATTATCGATGATTAATTGTTTTTCCAAGCTAGTAATTCCACTAACATTTTCAGGCTTACAATCAACACCAAATTTAGGATGTGAGCCCTCTGAAACCTCAATCCAGCACTGATGACACTGACCATACCCACCACATAATGAGCGTATAGCTACCCCTGCATCTTGAGCGACTTGTAGCAAAGTATCTCCAGCCTCCCCCTTGAATTGGCGGCCTGACGGGGTAAAGCAAACTTGCTGGACATCTTCCAAAATACTACTCCTTGCTATATATGGCTAATACCATAGCCTTCGATTTGACGCTCATTGGGGCTAATTGTGTAATAACACCCTTTTTCTTCAGTAAAAATATTATGTTTCACAGTCAAATTTTTTGCATCTTCTAAACTACCGGCAGTTATGCTTATAGTTGGCAAACTATCGTTTTGCCAAAACATATGCGCTCCACAATTATCACAAAAACCATGCCTTGAGAGCTCATGAGTATAAAACCACTTAATTTTTCCAATAATGTTAATTTTATCCCTTTTGGCTTGGCATGCAGCCATATAGTGACCAGTCATTTTTCGGCACTGCACGCAGTGACAATAAGAGACATCAGCTAAATCAAAGGCGCTGTAGCTTGTTTGGCCGCAAACGCAAGATCCTTTATATTCAATACTGATCATTATTATTGTTATGCACGTTTTCTGCGACGTCTCCCATCCCTAACATCACTTCCATCAGCTGTAGGCTCTCTATAGGCTTTAATCCAACTACCACAACCATCATCAACCCCCGTTAGAACGTCTCCAGCTCTAATTGCCTGAACTAACTCTGGGTGTAATGGATTAACAATTGCAGAAGTCATTCCTGCTGCAATTAACATTGGAAGGAAGGCATTATTAATGCCGTTTCGTTGAGGCAGTCCAAAACTAACATTTGATGCGCCGCAAGTTGTATTAACTTTTAACTCACTACGAAGCTTCCTAACTAGCTCAAAAACTTGGTTACCCGCTTGTGAAATCGCGCCAATTGGCATAACTAATGGGTCAACAACAACATCTTCTGGCTTAATTCCATAATCTGCAGCGTGTTCAACAATTTTTTTAGCAACCTTAAAACGCTCGTTTGGATCTTCACTAATACCAGTTTCATCATTAGAAATCGCTACAACTGCTGCGCCATACTTTTTAACTAGTGGAAGAACTCGCTCCAAATTTTCAGTTTCACCCGTGACAGAATTTACTAGTGCCCTTCCCTGGTATGCTGCTAAGCCAGATGCAAGGGCTTCTATAATTGAAGAGTCAATTGAAATAGGAACATCCACTACAGCTTGAACTTGTCTTATCGCTTCAGCAAGAATTGCTGGCTCATCTGCAAGTGGAATACCTGCATTTATATCTAACATCTGCGCACCTGCTTCAACCTGCGCAATAGCATCTGCGATTACACGTGAGTAATCACCAACCTTCATTTCTGCAGCTAAAATTTTTCTGCCAGTTGGATTTATTCTTTCACCAATCATTACAAATGGATGGCCAAAGCCAATAGTAACT
>CAJQRX010000003.1 GCA_905612405.1 uncultured Candidatus Thioglobus sp. | reverse complement strand
GATTGAGTGCCCGCAGGAACTTTAATTTTGAGTTTGCCCTGTAATGTTGGGACTTCTATTGAACCACCAAGCGTAGATGTTGCAAAGTCAATAGGGACTTCACAATATAAATCATTACCATCACGCTCAAAAATTGAATGCTCTTTGATATGAATTTGAACATAAAGATCACCATGCGGTCCTCCACGTAATCCGGCTTCACCTTCACCACTCAATCTAATTCGATTTCCAGTATCTACACCTGCTGGAATTTTAACTGATAGAGTTTTTTGACTTCTTACAACACCCTGTCCACGACATGTACCACATGGAGATTCAATTTTTTCACCTGAACCATTGCATTGGTTACAAGGCCTTTGAACAGCAAAAAAACCTTGCTGCATAGTAGTTTGTCCAGTGCCACGACAATTTCCACAAGTTTTTACTGAGGTACCAGATTTGGCTCCACTGCCAGAGCAAGACTCACAGGTATCATTTTTAGGAACTCGGATTTTGACTGTATCACTTTCTGCAGCTTGCTTTAAATCTATTTCTAGGTCATAGCGAAGATCAGAGCCTCTATTATCTGGCTTTGCGTTACCTCCTCCAAAAATATCACCAAAAATATCACCAAAACCACCACTAGATCCACCAAATGGATTTCCACCACCAAAACCATTTCCGCCTTGTTCAACTCCTGCGTGACCAAATTGATCATAAGCTGATCTTTTTTGCGGATCAGAAATTACATCGTATGCTTTACGTACTTCTTTAAATTTTTTCTCAGAGTTTTCTTTATCATCAGCATTTCTATCAGGATGATATTTCATTGCAAGACGCTTATAGGCTTTTTTAATTTTGGCTTCATCTGAGCCTTTATCAACGCCTAAAATTTCGTAATAATCTCTTTCTGCCATGTGTCCCTTATATTATTAAACCTCCCATGCACAAGACAAGGGAGGTTTTATTTTTATTTTCGCTTTCTATATTTCTTACTTTTCTTCATTAACCTCTTCAAAGTCGGCATCTACAACATCATCATTTCCTTCAGAGTTATCTGCTTCACCACCTTCTGCGGTAGCTTTTTCTTGAGCTTTTTGAGCTAAAACTTGAGCTTTTTCACTCAGATTTTGAACTTGAGTGTCGATTGCATCTTTATCATCACCTTTGATGCTTTCTTCAAGTTCACTAAGTGCTGTTTCAATTGCACTTTTTTCATCATCAGAAATTTCATCTTTTAGTTCTTCTAGAGATTGTTTTGTTGAATGTACAAGAGAGTCAGCCATATTCCTTGATGTTACGAGTTCATGGAATTTCTGATCTTCCTCAGCATGTGCCTCGGCATCTTTAATCATTTTCTCAACCTCTTCATCAGAAAGACCACTTGAAGATTTGATTGTTATAGATTGTTCTTTACCAGTATTTTTATCTTTGGCAGATACATTCAAGATTCCATCAGAGTCCAAATCAAGAGAAACTTCAATCTGAGGTTGACCTTTAGGTGCATTTGGAATACCTTCAAGATTAAACTGACCGAGTGATTTATTTGCACTAGCAACTTCTCTTTCGCCTTGAAGGACGTGAACTGTAACAGCTGATTGATTGTCTGCAGCAGTTGAAAAGACTTGTGATTGATTGGTTGGAATTGTTGTGTTCTTCTCAATTAACTTAGTCATTACTCCGCCCATAGTCTCAATACCGAGTGATAGAGGCGTTACGTCCAAAAGTAGGACATCTTTAACATCTCCACCTAAAACTCCAGCTTGAATGGCTGCGCCCATAGCAACAGCTTCATCAGGATTTAAATCTTTCTTAGGCTCTTTTCCAAAAAAATCTTTTACCATTGCTTGAACTTTAGGCATCCTAGTTTGGCCACCAACCAGGATAACTTCATCTACATCACCACTTGATAGTCCAGCATCTTTAAGTGCTATTTTGCATGGATCAATTGATCGCTTTAACAAATCAGCAACTAGAGACTCTAGTTTTGATCTTGTCATTTTGATATTAAGGTGCTTTGGACCAGAAGCATCCGCAGTAATGTATGGCAAACTCACTTCAGTTTGCTCTGATGAAGAAAGCTCAATCTTTGCTTTCTCAGCAGCCTCTTTAAGCCTTTGAAGAGCCATCGCGTCTTTAGAAAGGTCTAAACCTTGCTCTTTCTTAAATTCTTCTACTAAATAGCTGATTATTCTATGATCAAAATCCTCACCACCTAGAAATGTATCACCATTTGTTGAAAGGACTTCAAAGTGTTTTTCGCCATCAATATCTTCCATCTCAATAATAGAAACGTCAAATGTTCCACCACCTAAATCATAAACTGCAACTTTTTTATCACCAGTAGATTTATCGACACCATATGCCAATGCAGCCGCTGTAGGTTCATTAATAATTCTTTTTACGGTTAATCCTGCAATTTTTCCAGCATCTTTTGTTGCTTGACGCTGAGAATCGTTAAAGTAAGCTGGCACAGTAATTACTGCTTCAGTAACTTCTGCACCTAAATAATCTTCAGCAGTTTGTTTCATTTTTTGAATTACGCGAGCTGATATTTCAGGGGCTGCCATTTTCTTCCCTTTAACTTCAACCCAGGCATCACCATTTTTTGCTTTTATGATTTTATAAGGAACAAGATCAATATCTTTTTGAACTGCTTCTTCATCAAAGCGACGACCAATTAATCTTTTGATAGCGTATAGCGTGTTTTCAGGATTAGTAACAGCTTGTCTTTTAGCGGGCTGACCCACTAAAATTTCATCTGAGTCTTTAGGATAGGCAATAATAGAAGGTGTTGTACGATTTCCTTCTGAGTTTTCA
>CAJQRX010000002.1 GCA_905612405.1 uncultured Candidatus Thioglobus sp. | reverse complement strand
GAAAGAAAACCCTAGGTGGTCAGACGTAAAACGCACCTATTCCGCAGAAGATGTTGTTAGGCTTCGTGGCTCTGTTCAGCCGGAATGCACTTATGCTAGAAGAGGGGCTGAAAAACTATGGGAACTTGTCAATGGCTCAGCTAAAAAAGGCTACGTAAACTCTATGGGCGCTATTACTGCTGGTCAGGCTATGCAGCAGGCTAAAGCTGGAATTGAAGCAGTATATCTCTCAGGCTGGCAAGTTGCTGCCGATGGTAATACATCTGAAACAATGTACCCAGATCAATCACTCTATGCATACGACTCTGTGCCTACCATGGTTAGAAGAATCAATAATACATTTAAAAGAGCAGATGAGATTCAATGGGCTCAAGGAATTAATCCTGGTGATGATAAATTTATTGACTTCTTTTTACCAATTGTTGCAGATGCTGAAGCCGGATTTGGAGGCGTATTAAATTCATTTGAATTAATGAAAAATATGATTACTAGTGGTGCTGCTGGAGCTCATTTTGAAGACCAGTTGGCTGCAGTTAAAAAATGTGGTCATATGGGCGGCAAAGTTTTAGTTCCAACTCAAGAAGCAGTTCAAAAATTAATATCTGCTCGCTTAGCTTCAGATGTTATGGGAGTTCCTACTCTACTTCTTGCGAGAACTGACGCAGAAGCTGCTAACCTTCTAACTTCAGATGTAGATCCTTATGATGCTCCATTTGTTACTGGAAAAAGAACTGCTGAAGGCTTTTATATTGTTAAAAATGGATTAGAGCAATCAATATCAAGAGGAGTGGCCTATGCCCCTTATGCTGATCTAGTTTGGTGTGAAACTGGTAAACCAGATCTTGGCTTTGCTCGCGAATTTGCTGAAGCTGTTTTAGCTGAAAATCCTAATCAGCTGCTTGCATACAATTGTTCTCCATCGTTCAACTGGAAAAAGAATCTAAATGACAGTCAAATTGCCTCTTTCCAGGAAGATATTTCAGCGATGGGATATAAGTATCAATTTATCACTTTAGCTGGCATCCACAATATGTGGTATAACATGTTTGACCTTGCGTATGATTACGCAAAAGGCGAAGGCATGAAGCACTATGTAAATAAGGTTCAAGAGCCTGAGTTTGATGCTGCTAAGAAAGGCTATACTTTTGCATCTCATCAACAAGAAGTTGGTGCAGGATATTTTGATGACGTTACAACTGTTATACAAGGTGGCGAGTCATCGGTTACTGCATTAAAAGGCTCAACTGAAGAAGAGCAGTTTAATTAAGTTTTAAGCTGCTATATATCAAGCCTTCTTAGTTAAAGAAGGCTTTAAATTGGTAACTATTTATTATGCTTAGTAACTCATCTCAAAAGCTTTCTTTATCAATAGCTAAAAAGATTTTAATTGGCTTTGAGCATCATTATCAAAACATTAAGAGCGCCTCCATAGAAGCAAAAAGATGTTTTGAGGATAGAGAGTGGCAAAAAATAGAAGACGATTCAAAATTAAGACTTAATTTCTATGATGAACAAGTTGATGACTTTTGTAAAAAACTATCCCTAGAATTAAAAAAACAAACCCTATATGGTGCAAAGGCTGAATTTAATGAGTCACCGAGTATGGAAAAATTTAACTCGGAGTTCTGGAAAAATACAAAGCATGTCTACATTGAACTAATAACTGAACACAAACAGCCTGAGCTTGCTGAAACCTTTTACAACTCGGTATTTTGTAGGATATTTTCAAGAAGTTTTTACAATAACCAATATATTTTTACAAGGCCATGCGTATCCCTTAATTATATTGATATGGATGAGCCAGTAATAGATAGCTACTTTGTTGAACATGGTCAGCTCAGTGAAGCCTTTACATCTATTCTTGATAGTTACAATTTCAAATGTGAGTTTGGAAATCTTAGCCAAGATATCCAGAGATTGAAAGAACAGCTTTATAGCCAAATGCCACGACTAGACTCTGAAGTTTTTGAGATTCAAGTTATTAGCACCCCTTTTATCAGAGGAAAATGCGCCTATATTGTAGGGAAAATTGTCTCCCAGCTCCACTCAGATACACCACTCCTTATTGCTCTATTGAATGACGAAAAGAAAGAATTATATGTTGATAGTCTTTTAACTGAAATTGGAGGGATATCCGTTGTCTTTAGTTTTTCAAGATCATACTTTTTTATTACAACAGACTACCCTTCTGCAATTGTTGAATATTTAAAAGAGATCTTGCCAGGAAAAACTAGGGCAGTTTTATATAGCGCCATTGGGCTTCATAAACAAGGCAAAACTTTACTGTATCGACATTTTTTAAAGTACTCAAAAATTACTAGTGAGAAGTTAATAATTGCGCCTGGCATAAAAGGTATGGTTATGTCTGTCTTTACTTTTCCAATGTATCCGTATGTATTTAAAATTATCAATGATCAATTTGCGCCTCCTAAAATGGGCACAAAAGAGATGGTTAAGGACAGGTACTACTTTGTTAAAAACCACGTAAGAATAGGTAGATTAGCAGATACATGGGAGTTTTCAAATGTTGCATTCCCATTAAAAGATATCGATGACGAATTACTAACAGAGTTAAAGAAAAAAGCAGGCTCAAACATTGAGATTGAGGGGGATTTATTAATCATTAAACATATGTATATTGAAAATAAAATGACCCCACTAAACATGTATCTTGAAACTGCAAATAAAGAGCAGCAAACAAACATAATTAATGATTATGGAAAAGCAATAGATGAGCTAATTAACTCAAATATTTTTCCAGGCGACATGCTAACAAAAAATTTTGGAGTAACTCGTCAGAATAGAGTGGTCTTTTATGACTACGATGAAATTACCTTAATGAGTACTCCAGTCTTTAAAAAGATTCCTGAATCCAAGACCTATGAGCAAGAGCTAGCTTCTGAGCCATGGTACTACGTTGGTCAGAATGACGTCTTTCCAGAAGAATTTAGATACTTCATTCTTCCAAACCCCTATATGAAAGAAGTATTTAACAGAAATTATAAAAAACTTCTTGATGCAGACTACTGGATTTCAATACAAGAAAAAATTAAAACTAATGGCGTGATGGATTACTATCCATATGGATCAGAAAAACGTATGAGTGAAATATATGGAGAAACTGATGATACTATCGACATGTGATATTTCCGATAAGCTCCATCCGAATATCCAGTACCTAGAGCCGGTATATAAGAGTTTTGGGTTAAAAAAGTCATTTTCAGGTCATATT
>CAJQRX010000001.1 GCA_905612405.1 uncultured Candidatus Thioglobus sp. | reverse complement strand
GAGATATTATATCTAAAACCATTAAAGATAATGACAAACCCATTGGTTTTGATGTGTTTATGAATCTTGCACTATATCATTCTAAGTTTGGCTATTACCGCTCCAATAAAACACTATTTGGTCGTCATGGTGATTTTATAACAGCCCCTGAGACTTCTGACTTATTTGGCTATACGCTTGCTAAGCAATGTAAACAGGTTCTTAATAATGGTGATATTCTAGAGTTTGGAGCTGGGAGCGGAGTGCTCGCTGCTCAAATTCTTTTTGAACTGGGTAGGCTAGATTCACTACCTGGTAAATATTATATTATCGAATTAAGCGCTCAGCTTAAAAACAAGCAGATGAAGACTATTAAAAAAGTTTTGCCTGAGATCTTTAATCGGGTTGAATGGCTAACTGAGCTGCCAAAAGATTTTAAGGGCGTTGTAATTGCTAATGAAGTTCTCGATGCTATTCCTGCAAAAAGAATAACGTACTCAAAAGGTTATTTTGTAGAACTAGGAGTTGGCTTTCAAAACGATAATTTTAAATGGGAAAAATTTACTCAGCCTTATTTGAGCTCCACCGTCTCTCTTCCTGATGTTAAAGAAGAGGGATATACTACTGAAATAAATGTTCAATCAATTGCATGGATTAAATCGCTTTATGATTTTATTTCTGAGGGAACAGTTCTATTAATTGATTATGGAATGGATAAATCTGAATATTTTCACCCTCAGAGGAATGATGGAACTCTAAAGTGTTTTTTTAATCATAACTCAAGTGATGATCCCTTTTTTAATATTGGTAATCAAGATATAACAACCTCTGTTAATTTTTCAGATATTGCTGAAAGTGCAGTTGATGCTGGGTTTAAAATTTCTGGATATTGCACTCAAGCAATGTTTTTAATTTCACTCGGAATTGAAAATTATCTTTTGGATGAAGAAGATAGTGACAATAGAATGAAGCTTGCTCAAGAGGTCAAGCAACTCGTTTTGCCAGGCGCCATGGGAGAGGTTTTTAAAGTGCTGGCATTATCTAAAAAACAAGCAGTAAAATTAGATGGTTTCAAAGAGCAAGTTCTTACTAATAAGCTTTAAAATCAACAAATGGATATTACTCAAACAATTACTCTAGCATTAATACAAGGCCTTACTGAGTTTCTGCCTGTATCTTCATCGGCTCATCTAGTAATACTTCCTAAATTCTTAGGCTTGTCAGAGCAGGGATTGGCTTTCGATGTTATCCTTCATTTTGCTTCCTTATGTGCAATTATTTTTTACTATCGCTCTTCATTGCTATCTTTAACTAGGGATTTTTATTACTCAATTGTAACCAGAAAAACACAAGGGGAGTCAATGCTTGCCTGGGGTATTATTTTAGGAACAATACCAGTTGGAATTGTGGGCTGGTTATTTAGAGAAACGATTGAATTAAATTTAAGAAGTTATCAAATTATTGCCTTCGCATCTATCTTTTTTGGACTTTTACTAGGCTTTTCAGACTGGCTGCATCGTGCGCTTAATAAAAGTAGAGAGTATATTCGTAGCTCTGATATTTTAATTGTGGGCTGCTTTCAAGCTCTAGCTTTAATTCCTGGAACTTCTCGCTCAGGCATAACTATTACTGCAGCTTTACTAATTGGCCTTTCAAGGAAGCTTTCAATAAAGTATGCATTTCTTTTATCTATTCCTGTTATTGCACTAGCAACTTTATTAAAAACTTTTGACTTAGTAAAAAATACAAGTCAAATTGACTGGATCTTTCTTTTTATTGGATTTGTAGTTGCATTGATTACTTCTTATTTTACAATTGTCTTTTTTATTCGATTAGTTGAAAGAATTGGTTTTTTACCATTTGTCATATATAGAATTCTTTTAGGAGCATTATTATTTCTACTTTAACACCACAGCCTATTTATCGTAAAGATTACGAACCAAGTTCTCACCTTATAAGAACAACCGAGCTTGACTTTGACCTTGGTGACTCTGAAACAATTGTTTCATCACGCATTTCTTTTTATAAAAATCCTGATATTAATAAAAAAATAGATAAGCTTTTTTTGAATGGTGAGTCTCTCGAGTTAGTGTCTATAAAAATTGAAGGATTAACTGTTAATTATGAGCTAAAAGAAGATGGCTTATTTCTATTAAATCCACCCGATAATTTTATTTTAGATGTGCAAGTTCGAATCCATCCTGAAAGTAAAACTGATTTGAATGGTTTGTATCAGTCCAGTGGAAATTTCTGTACTCAGTGCGAGGCTATGGGCTTTAGGCAAATAACATACTATCTTGATAGGCCAGATGTATTGAGCATATTTACAACTAAGATAACTGCTAATAGAGGTAATTATCCAGTACTTCTTAGCAATGGAAATCTGGTTAATGAAACCACTACTCAAGTTATTTGGCATGATCCAGCACCAAAGCCTTGTTATTTATTTGCTTTAGTTGCTGGTAAATTAGATTTTCTTCAAGATAGCTTTGTAACTTCAACAGGAAGGAAGGTTGATTTAAGGCTATATGTTGAGCCTCATAATATGCATAAAACCTCCTTTGCAATGGAGTCCCTTAAAAAATCATTCAAATGGGAAGAAGAGAGGTTTAACCTTTCCTATGACTTGGATATCTATATGATTGTTGCAGTTGATGATTTTAATATGGGTGCTATGGAAAATAAGGGTCTTAATATTTTTAACTCAGACTGTGTTCTTGCTAATCAAGAAACTTCAACAGATGCAAGTTTTATTAGAATTGAATCTATCATTGGCCATGAGTATTTTCATAATTGGACTGGAAATAGAGTAACTTGTAGAGACTGGTTTCAGCTTAGTTTAAAAGAAGGGCTGACTGTTTTTAGAGATCAAGAGTTTTCTTCTGATCTTCGCTCTAGGGCAATCCAAAGAATTACTGACGTTAATGAGCTTAAAACAAGGCAATTTGCTGAGGATTCAGGACCAATGGCCCATCCTGTTAGGCCAGAATCATATATTTCAATGGATAATTTTTATACTGCGACGGTGTATGAGAAAGGCGCAGAAGTTATTCGAATGATTCATACTATTTTAGGCGAAGAGGGTTTTCAAAAAGGAATGACTCTATATTTTGAGCGTCATGATGGCTCTGCAGTTACGATTGACGATTTTGTTGCAAGTATGGCTGATGCAAACCATTTTAATTTTGATAATTTTATGCCTTGGTACAGTAAATCAGGCACTCCTGAAATAAGTGTGGATGATGAATATGATTCAGAGCTAAATATTTACCGCGCTACTTTTACTCAAAAAAATCAAACGAAACCTTTTCTTATTCCAAATAAGTTTGGGTTATTGACAGATGATGGTTTAGAAATTGAGTCAGGAATGATTTTGATCGATGAGCTTGTAAAAACTATTTCATTTGAAAACATAAAGAGTAAACCAATACCTTCTTGGTTTAGAGGTTTTTCAGCGCCAATTAAGTTTAATTCTAATCTTTCAGTCAGTCAAAAGATTTTTCTTTCATCAAATGATAGCGACCCATTTAATCGCTGGAATAATATTCAAAGTTTATGGCTGGAGTATATTCTCAATCCCCTTAATGTTGAAGAAAAAGAACTATTTAGCATGGTTAAAAATCTTTTCAATAAGGATTCAGATTTTGCTCTACTAGCGGAAATGATTAGTTTACCTTCAGAGCAAATTATTTATCAAAATGTTGGTCAAATTGATGTGCAAGAGGTAAGTCACAAGCGTAAAAATTCTAACCTCTATGTTGCTAAAAACTTTAAAACATTTTTTCTAGAAATATATCAAAAATTAAACTATAAGAAAGCCTTTGATTTATCTTCTAAATCAGTAGGTGAGAGGGCTTTAAAAAATAAATGTTTAAGTTATTTGTCTATGCTTGGTGAACATGATTTGGCATATGCACAATATAATAATTCAGATTGTATGACTGATCAATTTAGCGCTTTTCAGTGCTTATTAGACTCTTCAAATCCTTACCGTGATGAGGTTATTTCTAGATTTTATAATCAGCATAAGTCAGATGCTCAGGTAATGGATAGGTGGTTTAGCGCTCTAAGCCTCTCACCCATTACTTCTGTTGCAGATATTAGAGAACTCATGAAGCATGAATTATTTTCAATGACTAATCCAAATAGAGTCCGATCAGTATTTGGCTCCTTTAGTCGAAATAGTATTCAGTTTCATTGTAAAGATGGCTACCAGCTTTTAACTGAAATAATTATTAAGCTGGATAGTATGAATCCTCAAATAGCAGCAAGATTTGTAGGTATTTTTAATCACTGGAGACGCTTTACAGGTAAATATTCTTTACTCCAAAAAGCTGAGCTCAATTCAATTATTAACCAAAAAGAGTTGTCAGATGATGTCTATGAAATTGTGCATATTTCACTAAAGGAGGGCAGCTAATGTCTTACTTAAAAGCAAAACACTTATCTGAACTTCTTGTTTCAAAGGGCTTGACAATTTCTGTTGCTGAGTCTTGTACTGGAGGCTCATTATCAAGTTCTTTGACTTCAATATCAGGAGCGTCCTCATATTTTAATTGTGGTTTTATTGCATATAGTAATCAATCAAAAATTGATATGCTTGGAGTTAATCCTGAGTCAATTGAAATGTACGGCGCTGTGAGTGAAAAAGTTGCTCATGAAATGGTTATGGGAGCTGGTCAAAGATCACATAGTAATCTTGCTGTTTCGATAACTGGGATTGCTGGCCCTTCTGGAGGCTCAGCATCAAAACCAGTCGGTATGGTTTGTATTGGTTTTTTCTTTGATGGTGACATAACAACAACTACTCAATTTTTTAAAGGCTCTAGATCAGATATCGTTTCACAAAGTATTACTTTTACTTTGGATGAGCTGTCTTCAAAACTTTCATGAACTCTTCAACAGTTTCAATCGCGCCAATGATGGACTGGACTGATAAACATTGCAGATATTTTTATCGATTACTCAGTAAAAATACCCATCTTTATACAGAAATGATAACTGCAAAGGCAATTTTGTATGGTGATAAAAACCGGTTACTTGATTTTAATGCAGTTGAAAACCCTCTGACACTTCAGCTTGGAGGAAGTGATCCTAAAGAAATGGCAAAGTGTGCTCTTATAGCTCAGGACTGGGGTTATGATGAAGTTAATATAAATGTTGGATGTCCATCGGATAGAGTCCTTTCAGGCAGCTTTGGGGCTTGCCTAATGAAAGAGCCCGATTTGGTTGCCTCATGTGTTGAAAGTATGATTGATAAATGTGATATCCCGGTAACAGTTAAGAGCCGAATTGGAATTGATGATATGGAAAACTATGATCAGCTTGCAGACTTTATAATACGAGTTCATAATAAGGGCTGCCAACACTTCATAATCCATGCACGTAAAGCATGGCTTCAAGGTTTAAGTCCTAAAGAAAACCGAACTATCCCACCTTTAAACTACCAGTGGGTATACCAGTTAAAGAAAGATTTTCCGCATT